>JAADHC010000070.1 GCA_013152085.1 Chlorobiota bacterium | reverse complement strand
CAACTGCACAGTCTTATGCATCTCTCGTCATCGGGAGGTATAATGTTAAAGAGGGGTCAACAACAAGTTGGGTCTCTTCGGATCCCTTGTTCGTGGCAGGGAACGGCACTACGGACGGAACCCGTTCAAATGCCCTTATACTCTATAAAAACGGGGATATGACGATTAAGGGAAACTTTACCGAAGGTTCAGATATCCGTCTTAAGAAAAATATTTCCAGGCTTTCCGGAACGTTGGAAAAGATCAACCGGATTAACCCCGTCAGCTTTGAGTTTAAAAATACAAATACACATCCTGCCGGAACACAAATAGGATTGATCGCCCAGGAAGTTCAAAAGGTCTTTCCCGAATTGGTATCTGAGGGTGCACACGGTTATCTTTCGGTTAATTATACAAAGTTAACAGCCGTATTACTGGAAGCCATTAAAGAACAGCAGAAAGTTATTGACCGGCAGGATACCGAAAACCGGGAGATGAAAGAACGGATTTTCCGTCTGGAGTCGTTGAACAACTTGCCGGTATTGTAAAGGAATAATCCTGAAACGAATAAAAAAGGAGATCCGGTTTGGGCCTCCTTTTTTATGATGAAATGGCTAAAGCGGAATCACTTTTAAATAGTGTAATTAAAATGAAGAATCCGCAGCCATCAGATGGTCAGAATAATGCAAGGATACCCTGCCATTCAAGTATCAAAAGCACCAGCCACAGCAGAAACAAAACCCACCAGATCCATGCAGGATAAGCATTCAACGGTTTGATGACTTTCAGATAATACAAAATCAAGATGATTGCAAGGATAATAAGCAGGATAATTTTCCAGCATGGAAGAGGCGGAAGTGGAGAAACAAGCGGTTCCCCCATTACCGTGAACTGGTATGCAGGTATGGTATTACCGGAAATATTGGTGATAAAGAAGGTATAACTGCCGTCAAGGTTATCTTTCATACTTTCCACTATCCCCGGGTCAGTATCCGGTTGAATTTGTGCGGAAGCCATCTGTCCACGGATCCGTTTTTTCAAAGGTGTAAGTTTTAACCGTATTTTTGTGCCAAAACCCGGTCCCAGATAATATCCGTATTTGTTCCTCGGGCGGATGGTAATGGTTCCATAATGTTTCACCGTATCAATATCTTCTGTAACCTCTGTATTCTCAGGATCCATATTTCCCCATTGTACCAGTGCTGACCTGACCTCTTCGCGCATAATGATTCCTTTTCCCGGAATTTCGCCGCGTAATAAGAATACAACCCGGTACATCCCTGAAATTTCGGTGCTGTCGAATGAACCGGAAAATGTACCGTCACCGTTGTTTGTAAGCTCGATAATCTGTTCCTCCGGCAATAATGCCCGGTAAAATGAGTCTACCTCAAGGAGATCAAAGAACTTCTGCTGTACCGGTGAAACCACATCGCTATCCGCAGGGGTAACGTCCCAGGGTGTGATCGCCAGAAGATTTCCGAGGTCATCACCGGGTTTGAGGATCAAAGCTTTCACGTGGACTGTGGTATCTGTCAGCGGAGTCCGGGCATAGCCGGCTTTCACAAACAAATGCAATGGGAAGCCGGTTTTATATGCCGTGTCAGGAACTGACGCCTGGTAATCCAGGAGATGATCATCGACCAGGCAGGTTACAGAATAGGTTGTATTAGCATTCCCGGTCATGGTAAGCACATATTCTCCCTGCGATAAAACATTCATTCCGGTATCAATGGGAAAGTCAAGTTGTAATATTGTATATCCTTTACCATGAATGATCCTGGAAGGAAGTTCCGTTCCGTCCTTTGATAACGTAATTGTCGGAGTATCGCCTGAATGCATAATCTGGATCATCATTTTTGAAATGCCGGCATTCAGGGCAAAACCCAGATGAACTTCTGCTTCCTGAAAAGTGCCTTTCCTGCGAACAAGGATCTGCGGACTTTGATTTTTCAACATGTCCACAAAATGATCCGTAAAAAACCCGGCAATGTCAGTAATGCTGTCACCGGTAATGGTTGTCATTGATTTACCCCTGTTCTTTTCAGCGATCTCAGTAAGAACCCCGGGAACTGTTCCGGCGGCTTCTATGCCGATTGTATAGTACCGTATACTGTCTTCGGATGCAGGCCATTCATCATTCAATCTGAATGACCCTCCAACACTTTCTCCTCCGGCATCTGCCAGAGGAGTAATGTTTTGTAATCCATCGGTGAAAAGCAGCACAATACGAGTAGTGTCCCTGGGCGTGGGATTACCGGTAGCCAGTTTATTCTTGGCATCCATAAGACCTTTCCCCATTGCGGTCATCGACAACGGCCCCCGGTTATTCATGTCTGTACGGATCACCTTTACCGTTGAATCCTTTGCAGGAAACTCTTCATTTCCAATAATCGGGTAAAACCCATTGCCAATCGGATCAGCAGGCTGGATGACATCTGTGGTAAAGTAAGAAATGCCGATACTATCGCCGGAGACCCTTTCCCATGTGAGATTATGGGTGAACAATTCAACAGCCGTTTTCAGTGCATCCCACCGGCGCGTGATATTATCTGACGAAAACATATTCATACTTCCGGATATATCCAGTACCATCACCACTTTAACCGGTTTTCTTATAACCGGAATTTTAAATGTGCACTCATCGGCAACATCCCCTCCGCCTGCATCTGTTCCTTCATAGGCAACATCGAATTCAATAGTATCCGGATTATTTTCATCGAAACAAAAATTTCCGGCTGGCATGGTGATGAGCGTATCGTCTGTAATGGTTATAATACCACTTGTAATGCAAATCGGTTGGTCAACCGGTGAAGAGAGTGTGATCCCGGGTAAAAGATGAATGGTGTCAGAGTAGTCCTCTCCTATAACGGCAGGGGCGAGAACGATTGTGCATGTTCCGTTTGAAATAACATCAGTATAGCTGGCATCTCTGTCTATGATCTGGCTCCATGATGCAGAAACGTTAAATAAAAGTAAAAGAAATACTATGGGTAAATGCCGCATTGCCTGAGCAAAGAAGCGTGATAACGAAATTTCCTGTTGATTTAGGTTTATTGTCTTTTTCATGGTGTATGGATTTGTTGGTTTGGGTTTATGGGTGGGCGGATGAAGGGAAAATGTATATGAAAACATTTAAGTACAGCAAGTTATAAAAAAAATGTCAGCTTTCAAATTTTTTTAAGCAATTTTATTGATAATCTGACACACAGATTCCGGATACATTTGTTTCGGGCAGATTTTTAAGAGATGGTTTTACGGGTTTCTTTTCCCCATTTATGAAGGATTCTCCGGGACCCTTGACTTTTAATCCCGTATTCCGTAATTTTACATATAATAACCGGAAGAACGGGACTGTTAAACAATTTATCCGGTATCGTTCCGGCAAATTCTGCAATCACTTAAACTCGATCATTATGACAAATCAGCAAGTGTTAAAAAGAAAAAAAAGATTAACCGTTTTTATGGTTTTTCCGGAATGGAAACCTGTTTTCACAACGTTTTTTTGTTTTCTGTTCTTATGGTGTTTTGTAAATGCACAAGTACCGCAAAAGTTTAGTTACCAGGCCGTAGCACGCAACAATGGGGAAGTATTGAAAAACACATCAATGGGTGTGCGCCTGACGATCCTTCAGGGATCGGAAACCGGCCCAGCCGTATGGACCGAAACCCAAACCGTTACGACCAATGACTTCGGACTGTTCAGTATCGCAGCGGGGAGCACAACACCGGTAGATTTGGACTGGTCGAACGGACCGTACTACCTGAAAGTTGAAACCGACCTGAATGACGGTAACGGTTTCACGGAAATGGGCACGGCACAAATGCTTTCTGTGCCATACGCATTGTATGGTAAAGATGCTGATGCGGATACAATAAATGAGATCCAGGATCTGCACTTAAGCGGCAACCTTCTGACCATTACTAAGAACGGTTCGGCCACGGCCATTGACCTGAGCCCCTATCTGGACAATACGAATTACTGGGTAAAATCCGGAAATGATATTGCGTATGATGGAGGGAAAGTGCTGATCGGTACCCCTGCCGGAAATACGCAACTCGAGATCATTGATGCGTTTCAGGCAGGAGGTAGAAATCTTTTGGTTGGGGATGATGCATACCTGACGGATATTGATATAATCAACACATTGGGGGTTTATGGCACAACAGATTCGACCGCAGGCAATTTAAAACTGGGGAGCAACGGGGCTTTACTGTCGGGGATCAATGGTAATCTGGGTATTGGCACAATTGTTCCAACCGGGAAACTTGAAGTTCAGGGAGATGTTACCGAACCACCTGAGAAACCTTTGCTTGAAGTAAAAAGACATGACGGACAGACTGTATTTGCCGTATATAACGATTCGATACGGATGTATGTAAATGCAAGTTCTACAGGAAAGGGAACAAAAGGCGGATTTGCCATCGGCGGATTTGGTGCGGTCAAGGGTTCATTTCAGGATTATCTCAGGGTAACGCCCGACAGTGTCAGGGTATATATCGACCAGTCGCCCACGAAAGGCCCGAAAGGTGGTTTTGCCATCGGAGGGTTTGGCGCAGCAAAAGGAAACACAACAGATCTAATGCATCTTGATAAGGATAACTATTTTATCGGACATCAGAGCGGAGAAAAAAACACGACTGGGCTTTATAACCAGTTTTTCGGCTATCAGGCCGGAATGAACAACAGTACAGGGAGCAGCAATATCTTTATGGGGTACCAATCAGGATTCGAAAATATCTCAGGAAACAATAATGTTTTTATCGGAAACAGTTCCGGATACAACAATACAGGAAACTTTAATACATTTCTCGGATATTATGCCGGTTATTCCCTGACCAACACTTCCAATAACCTTATTATGGGGTATCAGGCCGGCAGACAGGCTGCGGGAGGAAGCTACAACGTGATTCTAGGATCAAATGCCGGAAATTTGAATAACGGAAATTATAATATTTTTATCGGATATGAGAGCGGGTATAATAACATTGGCGGAGCAGACTCAAGATATAGCAAATGGAATACATTTATCGGATATCAGGCAGGGAAGGGGAATACTACCGGGTGGCACAATTTGTGTATCGGCTATCTTGCAGGCCTGAGCAACCAGACGGCGACAAATCAGTTTTTTATCGGGAATCAGGCGGGACAATCACTTACTGCAGGATATGCAAATACCTTTGTTGGACATCTTACCGGGATGAAAAGTACAGATTGTAACGAAAATACTTTTATCGGTTACCAATCGGGTTATAATAATCTGACCGGTCACGGTAACACCTACATCGGAAATGCGACAGGGATAAATGCTACGGGTTCCGGTAATGTTTTTATCGGAAACCGGGTGGGTTGGAGTGAAACCGGCGACAACAAACTGTATATTGACAATTCCAGTACGGTTACTCCGCTGATCTGGGGGGATTTTACAGCAAATGACGTAACCATCAACGGGAATCTTGATATCACCGGAACTTTAACATATCCCTCGGATATCAGGTTAAAAAAAGATATTACGGAATTTGATCATGCTCTTGAAAAGATAAAGGAAATCAAGGCTGTTCGCTATTTCTGGGATTTTGAAAACCATCCTGAGATTGTTGCAGATGATGTCCCCCAACTGGGTGTGATCGCCCAAAACGTACAAACCATAATTCCAGAATTGGTAAAGACCGGACCCAGGGGTTACCTTTCGGTAGATTATATCAAAATGACGGTTGTTCTGCTTGAAGCCATCAAGGAACAACAGAAAATAATCGAATCCCAGGGAAAAGAAATAGAGAATCTGAAAAGCGAAAAAAGTGAAATGGCTTCACTGAAACAGCAGATCGAAGAATTGCAGATGATAATGGGCGTGGCAGAAAAATAAAGAAGGATGAAGGGTGAAGCGAATGGTGATTCGTCGTTAAAGCCAATTAGATTGCTTCATCCCGGCAAGCCGGGACTCGCAATGATCCGGCTTTGACAAAAAATAGATGTTTGGGATGATTGCCGACTAGTGACTGAGGACTGTGGACTGCCGACTGCCGACTGCTGACTGAGGACTGCTGACTGAGGACTGTGAACTGAAGACTGTGGACTGCCAACTGATGACCTGTAACGCATTGTTAAGACCGGGGAGATTGCCTGCCTGCCGGCAGGCAGGCTTCGTCATCCCGGTTCCCGGGACTCCTCGCAATGACCCGGCAGTGACGAAAGGTTTGGGGTTTAGAAATTTTTCAGAGAACCTTTTACCCGGGCAGCGAAAAACAAATGACCATGAATGACAGTGAGCCTAAGCGAGCTAATGACTACTGAATGACGCGAGGAGCTTACGACGAGCAAATAACATCCTGAGCACAGCGAAGGATAAACTCCTTCCTTTTCATCTTTCCCGTTTTTATTGTAAATTAGACACTCCAATCCTCCGTTACCGGTTGAAGCTATTTGATGAAGTGAGATTTGGAGCCTGGATTCTTATACAACCTGTAAAATGAAAGCTTGTCCACTTCAAAATCGAAAAAACCTTATCTTTTTTCTGACATTGTTTATCTTTTTCCCGGCAATAAACGGCAGGAATATCCTTGCAGAAAATAATTCACGAAAGGTTGTCATAAACCAGGCCGATACTGCCGAAGCGCACCGGCTGAATGTACTGGCGCTGAGTTTAAGAAAAACCCATCCGGACACAGCTATGCTATTGGCTCAAAAAGCAATGAAAATCTCCCGGCAGGAAGGAGATACAACGGGGATTGCCGATGTTTTCTTTACCATTGCCCGTATCCATCAAGCCCGTTTTACCTTTGATTCGGCCCGTGCCAATTATCACCGGGCAGAAAAATACTACCTCCTGACAAACAACTTTCGTAAGCTGGCAGATACTTATAATAAAATTGGCGTTACGTATGGTATCCAGGGAAATTATGAGGCTGCTGCCGAAAACTTCCGTAAAAGTGTACAGTACAATGAGCAAACCAACAATATTGTCGGGCTGGGTCAGAATTACAGCAACCTCGGCAATGTATATAAATACCTCGGTAATTACGGAAAATCTTCCGAAGCCTACCTGAAATCTGTAGCGTATGCCCGTCAGGCCAATGATACCGGCCAGATTGCCGCCTCATATAATCACCTCGGTATACTGGCTGATTACCAGGGCGACTACCGACGGGCACTGGATTATTATTTCCAGGCCATGAAATTAAGTGATATAATTGGTGATCTGGAGCAGATGGCGGCTATCGCCGGAAATATCGGAATCATTTATTATTACCAGAATGATTTTGAAAAAGCTTTACAGTACCAGCATAAACAATTTGATTTTTCCATGCAGGTATCGGATGAGCGCGGTATGAGCTATGCATATGAAAACATCGGTGCCATTTATGAAAAAATGCAGAAATATGATTCAGCCCTGGTTAACTATCAAAGATCTTTGGACATCCGGGTTAAGATGACTGACAAAAAAGGAATATCCTATTGTTGGTACAATATGGCTGATATTTACTTTCAGCAGGGACAGACTCAAAAAGCGCTGGAAATGCACCTCAGAAGTCTCAAATTGCGGGAAGGACTGGGATTCAAACTTGGTATTGCCCAGTCGTGCCTGAAAATTGGAGCTGCCTATATGAAAACAGGGAAAAAAACAGAGGCACTTTCCTGTTTCAGGCGGGCATATAACCTCGGGGAGAAACTGGGTTATCCCGAGATCATGGAAGAATCGGCAAAAAACCTGAGTAATTACTACCGGGAAAAGCATGACTTTCAAAAGGCTTATAAATACCTGACTATCTTTAAACAGATGAGTGACAGCCTGAGAGATGTGAAAAATGTGCGAAAAATAACCCGGATGGAACTGGAGTATGGGTTCAATAAACAACAGGATTCCATACAAAGGGTGCGGGAACAGGAGCAATACAAAAGTAAGATAATGTTGAAACATCAACGATTGCAAAAGAACATTCTTATTGCCGGACTTATCGGGATCCTGATCGTTGTTTTTCTTATTTCCCGGATCTACCTCATCAGAAAAAGAGCTGATGAACAAAAAGAGATGCTGCTGAAGGAGATACACCATCGTGTAAAAAACAATTTGCAGACCATATCAAGCCTGCTGAGTTTACAGGGATATTCACTTAAAGATGACCGGGTGAAAGAGGCTATGGTCGAAAGCCAGTGCCGCGTGAAATCGATGGCACTGATCCATCAGGCCCTTTATCAACACGACAGGCTTTCCCATATCGAAATGGAAGGATATTTTACCGAACTGGTCTCATCGTTAAAAAAAGCGTATACATCATTGCAGGCAAAGATCAGCACGATAATACGGGCAAAGGATATTTCCCTGGATATTGATGTGGCTATTCCCGTGGGAATGATTACCAACGAATTGATCATTAATGCATTTAAACATGCTTTTGCAGGACGCGAACAGGGTAAAATTACGATTGAACTGAAAAGGGGAGTGGATAACGGTTATCTCCTCACCGTTGCAGATGACGGTGTGGGGATTCCCGAAAATATTAACCCCGCAAATACCGGAACTTTAGGTCTCCGGCTGGTTTCCCTGCTTACACGCCAGATCAAAGGAACATTAACCGTCCGGAATTATCAGGGAACCGTCATAACCGTTACTTTTAAGGACATCCCAAAAAAATCCGGCTGATTATTTCTGTTTTTCAGCTTTTTACATTAATTTTGATCAACATAGCACCTACTTTTCCGGGTTATGGAACGGGTCAGAATATGTATCGTCGAAGATGAGATGATCATAGCCGAAGATTTGCGTGTACAACTCTCCGATCTGGGTTATGATGTGACCGGAATGGCTGCCGGTTATGAAGAAGCCCTGCAACTGTTACAAGATATGCCTCCCGACCTGGCACTGGTTGATATCATACTTTCCGGAGATAAAGATGGCATTGACGTGGCCCGTTATATCCGTCATAAGTTTCAGATCCCTGTTATTTTTCTTACTTCCCATGCTGAAAAAAATACCGTCGATCGGGCCAAGCAGGTTCATCCCGACGGTTACCTGATGAAACCTTTCGAACCGGATGATCTTTATGTAGCCATCGAGATTGCCATGGCCAATTTTTCGTCTCAGCCGGCGCCTCTGACAGATTACGGGACACAGAATAATAGTTATGTATTAAAAGACAGTATCTTTATTAAAAAGGATTATGTTTTTATCAAGGTCTTGATTAATCATATCATGTGGATACAAACCTATGGCAACTATCTGATCCTGTTTTGTCAGGATGAAAAACACATGATCCGCACTTCGATGAAAGACTTTCTTGCCAAACTGCCTCCCGGCAAGTTCCTGCAGGTGCATAGATCCCATACGGTAAACATTAAGTATATTGATCAGGTCGAATACCATCAGATCCATATCGGCACGGAAAAAATCCCTATCGGAAGATCATTTGTCGAACAGATCAAGAAAGAACTGGATATATCACTCTGAGGACAGGCCTTTTTCCCTTTAAAGTATTTACATACAACTGGTGACTGTAGACCGAAGACAGATGACTGTCGATTGCTGACTGGTGGCTGGTGACTGCCGACTGCAGACTGATGACTGCAGACTGATGACTGCAGACTGATGACTGCAGACTGATGACTTGTAACGCATTGTTAAGGCCCGGGAGATTGCCTACCTGCCGGCAGGCAGGCTTCGTCATCCCGGTTCCCGGGACTCCTCGCAATGACCCATCTCTGACAAAGAATTAAATGATAATAAAATATACAGTCACAACTGAATGACGATATGAACGAAGTGAAGATCAAATGACGTTTGGAGCAAAGCGGTAAATAATACCCATTATTCCAACATTCCATTATTCCAACATTCCACTATTCCACTATTCCGCTTTTACATTCATCCCGCGCATATTGTTGTTCACCCCGCGCTCAGGTTGTTCATCACTTTTTTCTTGACAACTCAAAAATGCCGTCGTAACTTGCATTAAGTCAGACGGAACAAAAAAGATAATCATTCATTAATTACCACAGGAGGTGCCATGAAGAAAATTTATACACTTTTAGCTTTGGTACTGGCCGGATTCTCCGGTACGGCACAGACACTCTCCCCCGAAGTTATTGCCACGGCAGGGGGATATTACAATGCGGGAAATCTCTCCCTCTCCTGGACAGCAGGCGAGGTTGCCGTGACCACTCTGCAAAACGGCTCGCTGGTACTTACCCAGGGCTTCCAGCAACCGGAAGGTGTGGCTACGGGTGTGAATGACCGGTTTGCCGACTGGGAAAACAGGATATGGCCCAATCCGGTGAAGGAGGAAGTGATGGTCGGATTCAATATGAAAACGGCCGGAGCGTATATCCTTACCCTGACGGATATCACCGGACGGAAACTTCAGGTGGTGAAAACGCCGGTACTCGGTTCCGGGCAGCAGGTAACACTCGACATGCGGATGTGCCGGCCGGGGATTTATTTCCTGCGGATCACTGCTGCAGACAGCAACCGGTCACGTGTATTTAAACTCATTAAGGAATAATGATAAAGACAGGAATCCGGTGAGGCAGTGTTTCCATAACTTCTGTAACCCGGAAAGTTGAAGGATAAAACCGGATTCCTGTTTTTCAGAATATTGAATGATAAAGGTTCTTTGGATTCGTTGTTAAAACCTTAAAGATTGCTTCGTCCCCTTCGCTGCACTCAGGGTCCTCGCAATGACCCGGCTTTGACAAAAAATAGATGTTTGGGATGATTGCCGACTGGCGACTGATGACTGAAGACTGCCGACTAAAGACCGGAAACCACATAAAAAAAACAGGGTGAAACCGAAAAACCTTACGAGTAGGATAAACTAAAAACAACGAATTATGTATTGGTATGTAAAAGTCTTGAAACAGTATGCCGGGTTTCATGGCCGGGCAAGCCGAAAAGAGTATTGGATGTTTACGCTGTTCTATATCATTTTTGCAACGGCAGCCATGGTCCTGGACAAGGTATTTGGGCTAACGGTTGAAAAAGTAGGTGTTGGCCCGTTATATGGATTATATATTCTATCTACGTTGATCCCCGGTCTGGCTGTGACAGTCAGGCGGCTTCACGACACCGGGAAAAGTGGCTTGATGATACTGGTCACCCTGATCCCAGTGATCGGATCAATCTGGTTGCTGGTTCTCCTGGTAACGAAAAGTAATCCAGGGGAAAATCAATACGGGACATTCCCTGAAGATATGCGATCGGAAAAGTCAACACCGGATCATTCCACCGGGGATACCCTGGTTTTACTGGTCGTAATCTGGATGTTCTTTTCCCTGCTGGTCTTTCATGTGCTTCCCGAATTTATTAACTATCAGCATTTACGCTGGTTAACTTTTCCTGTAACACAAATATTTATAAATTTAATTTGGGCGTTTGTTCCACTTGGACTTACCCTGGCAATAAAAGACAAAACAAAACAAATCATTGTATTTATTCTGGGGTGTATCTACTTATTATATGTAATATTTAGTTTACTCATGCCAAACATATTTAGATAAATACCAATAAATTACATACAGTCATGAAAACACAAACCAACAACCAAAAACCATGGAACAGGAAAATCCTGCCCATTTTGTTAATCTTTTTCCTTTTTCCTTTTTTCTTTGTATCAGCGCAAGCGCCTCAAAGCTTCAACTACCAGGCCGTGGCCCGCAGCAACGGTGAGGTAATGAAAAACACCACCCTGGATGTGCGTCTTTCCCTCCTGCAGCCTGCAGGGATCGGAAAGCGGCAGCGTGGCATGGACAGAGACACAAACGGTCACCACCAATGATTTCGGTTTATTTACCCTTAAGGCCGGCAATAACACCCCGGTGGATATAGACTGGTCGGCCGGGGGACCCTATTTCCTTAAAGTGGAAACCGATCTGAATGACGGGAACGGTTTTACGGAAATGGGCACGGCACAGATACTTTCGGTACCCTATGCATTGTATGCTACGGATGTGGCCAACAAGGACGATGCGGATGCAAGCCCTACTAACGAGATACAGGATTTACAACTCAATGGCAACCTGTTGAGCCTGACGCTGAACGGTAATCCTACGGTTATAGACCTGTCAACTTATCTCGATAATACGGATCAACAAACATTAAACCTGTCGGGACATACAATAAGTATCAGCGGAGGAAACAATGTCCAGCTTCCCGATACGGTGAATGATGCCGACCATGATCCGTTCAATGAGATCCAGGATCTGCAGCTCAACGGGAACATGCTGACGATCACTAAAAACGGGTCAGCTACTTCGATTGATCTTTCTCCCTATCTGG
>JAADHC010000027.1:39771-43981 GCA_013152085.1 Chlorobiota bacterium | reverse complement strand
AGAAGTTTAAATAAATTTTGTTAAAAAATGGAAAATATCATGGAATAAAAAAGAGCAAAAAAAATTTGAACATAAGATAGTTACTCTTAATTATAATAATTTTTTCAAAATAATTCGCCGTTTTAATTTTATTTGATATATTTGCATATGCAACTATATCAATTGAAACCAAATGGAGCAATTTGATTTAAATAATTCGTTGGGTTATTATTTCAGCAAATCTTACAGCCTGTTCAAGTCGTCTTTTAATACAATATTAAACCAGGAAGGTTATAATCTGAACAGCGACCATTGGACGGTTCTGATCATTTTAAACAACAATCCGGGAATAAATCAAAGTGTCATTTCCAAAATAATGCAACGTGATAAACCTGCAATTACGCGAATTATTGATTATTTGGAAAGTGAAAATTATGTTGAACGCAAAAGCGATCGTAATGACAGAAGAGCCCATAATGTTTTTTTAACAAAATCGGGTGAGAACCTGTATAAAAAGCTCCTTGTATTGGCAAAATCTTTAAATGATCAGGTAGTAGAGGGAATTGACGGGAACCATATTGATATTATGAAAGAAACTCTTTCAGCTATAATTGACAGAATGTCGAATAAATAAAAAATTATATTATGAAAAACTATCCGCCATTTTACGATGATATTAAGAATTCAGATCCGGAATTATATGATTTGATTACTAACACATACGATCTGGTAATGAAACCCGGAGCCATTGATATTAAAACAAAAATGTTGATATTACTGGCTGTTGATGCTTTTGCCGGATCTTCAGGTGTGAAAGCAATCTCCGAAATAGCCAAAAAAACGGGTGCCGGCAATAATGAAATTATCGAAGCAATTCGTATCGCATATAGTGTTGCAGGAAACCGGGTATTACATACTTCAGCTATTGTATTTTCTGAAATGTAAACAGAAAATATAATGGAACAGCCAAATTATAAATATTTAATGGAGAAAACAGGAATCAGATTTCCTTTAATCGGATTTTATGATACAGATAATAAATCAGCCTTTGAACCGTTAATTTTATCCAGGACCTGCGTTTTTGCTTATTATAAACAGTGGGAAAAAGGCAAATCATTACTAATAACCGGAAATCAATTTGGATGTCCCGGTGCCGGTACATGGCTTTGCAATATAAAATCAAGAACAAAAGAAGATTATATCAAATTTCTGGCTGACGATGAAGGTTTAAAGGCCAGCCGTGATTTGATGGGACAATGGCTTGATCATGTCAGACCATATAAACAACAATATGAAAATTTAATCATTGGACCATTAAAAGCTTCTGAATATAAATATCTTAAAACAATAACTTTTTTTGTGAATCCTGACCAGCTAAGTATTTTAATGATCGGCGCTCAACTATTCAGTAAGCCGTGTGATCCTGAACCCGTTCTTGCCCCATTTGGTTCCGGTTGCATGCAGCTGGTTTCGCTATTTGATGATTTGGACATACCTCAGGCAATTATCGGAGCCACAGATATGGCAATGAGGAAATATATTCCTTTCAACATTCTTGCATTAACAGTTACAAAACCCATGTTTGAGCAGTTGTGCTCTTTAGGCAGAGATAGCTATCTGAATAAGAAATTTATTAATGAATTAAAAAAAGCAAGAAAAAACGACAATGAAAACAGAAACATTCTTTCCGGAAATAATCACGAAACACAACAGTGCTGACATCCCGGTTGACGGAGTCGAGTCCTACTTAATACAAGCCGGGCAACAACAATTCATATTTATGGAATTCGACAGAGATGTGGAAGTACCGGAACATTCGCACAATGCACAGTGGGGAGTGGTACTTGATGGTGAAATGGAGCTGACAATTGCAGGACAGCCAGGCATTTTAAAAAAAGGTGACACGTACTACATTGGCAAGGAGGTAAAACATTCTGCCAGGATTAAAAAAGGGTATAAGGATCTGACACTATTTGATCAGGCGGACAGGTACAAAACTAAATAATTTAAAATGATAGTTAAATCAACCGAATCAAAAAAAAGAAAATTCAAGGGAGTTGACTTTGAACTTCTGTCGAACGGACAGAAATCAATGATAACTAAAATGAACTACAAAAAAGGAGACAAAGTTCCTTTTCATAATCACCCTAACGAACAAGCAGGTTACGTAATTTCAGGAAAAATACGAATTCAGTTTGCGGGTAATGACCAGGTATTAACTGCCGGTGATTCGTATGTAATCCCGGAAAATGAAGACCATAGTATCGAAGTAATTGAAGCAGGTGAAGTGATTGATGTTTTCACACCACCAAGAGAAGATTATATCTAAAACGAAAAGTAAAGGTTTTTTAACAAATATATTCCGGTGATTTCAAAAAACATACTTGCTGTTGTATTGTTTTGTTTAACCACAATAAGCGGTTATTCTCAAATTGATTCATCAGCTACAAAGAATCATCAGGTTTGGCCAATCAAAATTTCATATCTCACTCACTCCTATTCATTACCCTTTAAAAAACCATTGACAAAACCCATTCAGTCCGGATTACAAGTCGGAACCGAATTCCGCTATCTCAATAAAAATGCAAGCGGTTTGTATCAATCCGTAAACATAGGGCATTTCAGAAATACAGACTTTTTAGATGCATATTACATTAATTCACATATTGTATATCGATATACCACTCCTGTTAATGTCTTTTTTAATGCTTCATCAGGCATTGGGTATTTACACAGAAGACACACCAGAGAAGTTTTTAAATTGAATAATAATGGCGTGTATGAAAGTAAATTCGATTGGGGTAAACCCGCATTTCAGTTTGGATTCAGCATAGGAGCAGGATATGATTTCAAATCTCTTTCCATTCCTTTTGTCTGCTTTATTAAGTATGAATGGTTCGCCAGCACTCCTCATATAAGCGAGAGTGTCCCGTTAATGGGGCATTCACTATTTCACATTGGTTTAGGTTATAAATTAAAATAATGAAAGTTGCATATCTTCTATTTACAGGATTATTAATTATTCAGGTTTCTTCCTGCAAAAAGGAAATTATATTTCCCATTGATGATATTGGTTTTCCTATGCCTGTAAACACTCATCCCGACGGTACGGCTTTTCAAAATAAACTTGATGAGTTTAGCAAAAAAGGGTTGGTTGGCCTGACATTGGTAGTTGATGACCCTATAAAAGGTTTCTGGGCAGGAGCTTCAGGCAAAGCAAGCATAGAGCAAAACATTGACATGACAAAATTCCATTTACAATACTCAGGAAGTATTCCAAAAATGTACACAGGCACATCAATTATGCTGCTTGCAGAAGACGGATTGATTGAACTTGATAAAAAAATGAACGAATATTTACCTGCCGGTATTTGTGATAATATCAACAATGGCAATGAGATAACTATCTGCCAATTAATGAGCCATACATCCGGATTGGGCGATTATACGTGGAATCCGGGGTTCTACTTTGAATTTATGAATAACCCGGAAAGAACATTTTCAACAGAAGATTTCTTAGGATATTTATATGAAACACCTGCTGATTTTATGCCGGGTGAAAAGTACGAATACAATAATTCTAATTTTCTGGTACTTTCGGTTGTAATTGATTATGTAACCGGGAAAAACCATGCTTATTTCTTTAAAGAAAGATTGTTCGACCCTTTAAATCTCAACAGGACCTATTATAAAATACAGGAAGGATATCCACACCCGACAGGAACCACAAATTGTTACTCCGATTATTATAATGATGACCGCATAATAAACATTACGGATATTTATGACAATAAATGGACTTCAATGCAAGGTGATGACGGGATGATAGCCTCCACTTATGATTATATGCAATTTACCAGGGCATTATTCGAAGGAAAAATACTTTCAAACTTATCACTGGAAACAATGATGACCTGGAGCAGAGATCCGGATTTGGATGATTTCTGGAGAAATGGGCTGGCCATGAACTGTTGGAGAAATGATAAACGTACTGTTTGGGGATGTGGACATAGTGGAAGTTCGGAAGGTATGGGTGGTTTTTCATATTATTTTCCGGAAAAAGGTATAACCATTGCCTTATTTACCAATACCGGTACAGTGCATGAAAAATATAAGAAATTATCTTTAGGACTATGGGAAGAAATTGCTGAATTAGCAAACGAATGAACTGATACCTTGCCTGGCAAAGCATATAAGTCATTGGGCCAATAAAGAAATTTCCTAAAACGAA
>JAADHC010000027.1:0-39721 GCA_013152085.1 Chlorobiota bacterium | reverse complement strand
AGGCAGGCGCTCGTTTTATTTTGACCTAAAGGTACAAAAACCGAAATTTCTTTATTACACCTCACCCAAAACTTTCTGTGAAAGTTTTGACTAAAGGTTAAGTTGTTGATCATGAATATAAACAAACATTATAGCGGATTGGGAATATGATGAGGCACAGGATTGTAAATAAGCCGTTCCAGGCTGTTTGATTTTACAAAAATGTTTTGGAAATCAAATCAAAACGATTGTTTTAAACTGCTTATATTTGAAAATAATAACAAAAACATGCCGGTTTTCAGACAAACTGCCGGTATGTGCGAACATAAACAAAAAAAACAATGTATTTCATTATGGAAACATTAAAGCGATTCGGAACAATAAGCGAACAAGCCAGGATCGTATTAGCTGAAGTTATAACAAAAAGATCTCTTCCAAAAGGAACGCTTCTTTTGGAACAAGGTAAGACATGCAAATATTTGAATTTTATGGAAAGTGGTTTTGCAAGAGCATATTATTACCGGGAGGGCAAGGAGATTACTTCATGGTTTGCTTTTGAAAATGACATTGTTGCTTCAATGTATTCGTTTACGGCTCAAAAACCAAGTTATGAAAATATTGAAATTATGGAAAATTGTGTGTTACATAGCATTCACTTTGATCAATTACAACAACTTTATAAAGAATATCCCGAATTTAATTTAATCGGCAGATTACTTATCGAAAAATATTTCGTTGAATTAGAAGAACGGATTTTTTCATTACAAATTCAATCCGCCAAAGAACGATACAAGGAAATATTAAATAATCATCCCGAACTTTTGAAAAGAGCATCTTTGGGGCACATCGCTTCTTATCTGGGCATTTCGCAGGAAACATTAAGCCGGATCAGAGCCAATATATGATTCAATCTGCTTTTTTGACTTTTGTCAAAAAATAAGTCGCAGCGAAAATCAAACTTTGCAGCATTGTTTGACAAAATATGTTTTTATAATGCAAACATAACACATTGATAATTTGAGGTTACCGGGATATTTTTTATCAAACTCAAGTTTGGACAGGGGCAAATTGAAAAATAAAAAGCAAAATACACTTGACAGTAAATTTTATGAGAAAAAAATGGCATATATATATTTGGTGATAGCTATATGGACTTATTAATGGTTTTAAACATTTCAACAGGTATCTCGGTGATTCTGGGAATTTTTGTTTTTTCAGGGATAAAAAAGACATATGACAATAAAGGGACATATACGAATAAACTTCTGTCGCTTTGGTTTACTATGTGGGCATTTCACCATATACCCTTGATGTTGGCGTCATACTACGGTGTATGGCTTTTACCAGTCGACAAAACATTTGCTTTAGCAGGTGGTTTGATCCTGTTTTTATTCGGGGCAATTATACTGCCAACGGGTATGATTGAGTTTCGTTCGCTGAGCAGGTCAACAGGACAAGATATTTCAGAGCTTATAACAACAGGCATTTACAGATGGAGCAGGAATCCTCAGTTTGTCGGGTGGTTTTTAATGCTTTTTGGAATATCCCTTGCCGGACGGTCCGGATTTGCTTTTATGTTAACAGGCGTGTTTGTCATTGTGATCTATCTTTATACGATCCTGCTGGCTGAACCTTATCTTGAAAGTTTGTACGGTGAGGATTACCGTTTATTTAAAAAGAGAACTGCAAGGTGGATTGGAATTCCCAAAAAGAATAATGAAAATATATCAGGTTGAAAATTGCAGGAGAAATCGGCCTGCACACAATAAACAGGGCTTCATACGGTGCGCAGTACCCGGTAATGATGCTCCGGTTATGTGCAACTTTTAAAAAAGATAAATTTATGGGAATAATGGTAAGAAAAACTTTTGTGTTATTTATCATTCTTCAGCTTGAGGTGAAAACAATGCGTTATTTCTTATGTTCCCGGTAATAATAAAACATTATACTACAATTTAAAACGAAATTAAATTACGGACGGATTGTCGAAAATGTGTTATATAACACATTTTTAGTTTTTTATTATTTTTTAATTGTACCACATTTAAATAATTAAATCCTATTCATTATGAAAACAACCTTAAAACTAACGAAATTATTATTAGCCTTAATGCTGGTAATAAGTGCAGGGACAATGTACACCGGATGTACAAAAGAGGGTCCAACCGGACCTCAGGGACCAGCCGGGCCTCAGGGACCTGCCGGACAGGATGGACAAGATGGACAAGATGGTAAAGATGGTAAAGATGCTACGCTTGTCAGCGCAGCCGATTCAGCTGCTTTTACAGCAGCAGATGGCGTAACGGGCGCCAGGTTATATGACCATGTACTTAATGAAATCGAACTTAACGATACCGCTTTGACAAACCATTCTGACTTTTACAGGTGTAAAAGTTGTCATGGCTGGGATTTACTTGGGAGAAGCGGCGTTCTTATTGACAAAGTTCCGACGGCCTCTTACCCGGCAGCAGCCGACGTTAATTTATACCGCTGGGCACAAGAGCATAATATTAGAGAAGTCTTTGATGCCGTAAAAAACAACAGCGGCAGGAACAAAAGCCTTACGATCAGCTACAACAGCACAATGCCTAATTTTGGTAATCTGTTAACAGATACTCAGATATGGGATCTTGTTAAATTTCTTAAAGAAACAGCCCATAATGTAAATGAATTTTATGATTTAACCACCATAGGTATGTATCCCACAGGTACCAAAATATTTTCTGATATTGGTAAAGGTGGAGACCCTGTCAACGGTAAAACAGTGTATGATGCAAATTGTGCAAGTTGCCATGGCTCAGATGGAACAAACATAAATATTTATTGCAAAGGTGAATATTTGGGTGATATGTTCAGAGATGACCCGCACGAAATTCAGCACAAAGCTGTATGGGGCATGCCAAATGACCGTGAACATATCGACGCCGGATGTAGTGATGCAGGGATGATGCCGGCTCAAAATATTACCGACCAGGATATCAGAGACATGATGGTTATGGGACAAGATCCGGTGGCTTTCCCCGGTTTTTCCAAATAAAAATGAATACAGCCATAATATTCATGATTGAATACCTGTAATTGTTTTAATACTTTTTTTATAAAAAGTGGCAATTGGAATGTACTGATTGCCACTTTTTATTTTCATTTTTCCTGAGATGAGCTTTACAAAAAAAGCTGAAATCCTTACGGCCGGAAAAACTCCGCATAAATATAATTTTGTCAACGATCAGGCATACCGGTCATAGGATACAAAATATCGCCGTCGTCTATAATAAACATTCCGCAACAACCATTTAACCTGATCGCGGGGAGGCATTCATACGCCGGCGAAAAGAACTACGTAGTTCTTAAAACATATCTACGTAGTTCTAAAAAATTATCTACGTAGTTTTTAAAAATTATCTACGTAGATAATTTTGATTTATTTACGAGTTTTTGTTACATAATCTTTCAACGCTGAAAGGTTGAACCATAACAAACCAAAAAAGATTTGCAAAACCCCCTGAATTTTCTTAAAATTGTGATAACTAAAGTTTTAAATTAAGGAAGACCTTGCAGGGGATGCCAGACACAACCTGCATGATTATTTTCAGTTATTTCCGTAACAATGGAAAGGATTTGAAAATTCACGATCTGTTTTTGGAGGATTCATTATGAAGCGAGCATGAACTTAGCATAACGATCTCATGAACGAAGTGAATAAAATTTTAAACGTATGAAACGGTTTATCTACTCCATTTTCTTATTTTCCTTGGTTTTTAATGGTTACGCTCAGTGTGAACCGGATACGAATTGCATAGATGTTGCCGAGCCCGGGCAGATCTGTCCTGATACGCTGTCCTCAGGTGAAACCGGCATCACCTATTACGAGGTAATAACCATCATCCCACCGGATTCTGCGGATCTGGGCAATCAGAGCATTCCGCTCACCAGGATCGTCATTGACACCGTAACCAATATGCCTCCGGGGTTAACGTATATTGCTGCTAAGACAACCCTTTTCCCTGACTCAAGCTATTGTATTGAAATCACCGGAGTTCCGGAACAGACCGGCACCTATTACCTGAAGATCAGCGTAATCCCTTATACTTATTCATCCGTATTGAGTGCGGAGGTTGCTTTGCCTGTGCAGACCGACAGTACATCGTTGTTTATCACGATCGGAGATGCTTCTCTGATAAGAAATGTTGGGGCAAATCCGCTGCAGGTTGAGATTAAACCAAATCCTTTCAGAAACGAAACCTTACTCGGAGTTCAGTTAAAAGGCTACGGAGATATCCGGCTGGCAGTGTACAATCTTATCGGGAAACATGTGTACAGTGAACTGAAAGAAGGCATTGAAGGTAAGAACTTCTTTACGTTTACCGGAAGGGATTTATCTCCCGGAATATATCTCTACAACATTTCATTCAAAGGACACAGGCAAACGGGTAAGCTTTTAAAGATCAAATAGCAAAATACTAAAACTTCATTGTATATTGCAGTGTAATGCTTCGTTGCGGGCGGATATCACCCGGGCGTCCCATATACTCAACATTAAAAAGATTCTTAACGGTAACCGACAGCCTTGCAGCATGCAAAAACCGGTAGGTAAAACGCCAGTCGATAACGGCATATCCTTTTTGATGTTTATTTCGGTATTCCGGGTATCCCGGCATGATCGCATTACCAAAAACCGGATCAATGAAAACGGAATCGACACGTTCCATAAAACTATTGTAAACCAACGTTGCACCTGTCAACCAGTGTTTATAAGACAAATTCATATTCCCTTTAACAGAGTGCCGGAACCTGTATTTCAGAATATTATTCACAGAATCGTTCCCGGGGATATTCAGGTCTACCGGATTATTATAGTTATATCCGCCCTGGAAGTCAAATCCGAATGCTCCCGCTTCTTTCGTTAAATTAAGGAGAATTTCGGAGCCTGTAATTCTTGCTTTACCAACATTCAGGGCTTTAAAACCCACATAATCCAGACTGGGTATGGAAACCGAATCGGGGAGATACAAACCGAAAGCAAATTCGATCATTTGCTGATATTCGTTACGGTAAACGGCCAGGTCAACAGAACCCTTCCAGGTACCGAACTGAAATCCCTGAATAAAACCAATCTCCGTGCTCCATCCTGTTTCGGGAACAATACCGGGATTAGGGAATATTCTCAGGGCGCCCAGTTGCGTAGCGGTATATTTTTCCGCAATTGACGGATAACGGTAACCCTGACCGAATGAAATCCTGAAATGTGAAAAAGGATAAAGTTTATAGTTAACGCCGGCCCTGAACACCGGTTTTGCCAATGTCCAGTTATGGTCGAGTTTATAATTTTCCCAGCGTACGCCGAGGGTTCCCTTGAGCTTATTCCCGATACTTCCGTTCATCTGCCCGAAAATGGCCATTTCATTGCGGTTATGGTCTCCGTAGAGTTCGGAATGAACCCTGCTGTAATTTTCCGAAGCGCCCAGCGTGAGACGCAGGTTTGAGGTAACGGGCTTGTTGTACCGGTATTCGCCTAAGAAAAGATCGAAACGGTTGTTCTTTTCAGGGTTTTGAGGCATATTGTTCTTATTGGCAAACAGGCGTGTTTTAAGGGTGTGCACCCCCCCTTTTTCCGAATGAAAGGTAAGATAGGGATCAAGGGTGAGACGATATCCGTTGAGCGGTACGACACCTGCCGGATTTTGACGGTATGCCCCCGAATCGGCATTTTGCCACAGAAAAAAGTCGCTTGAGTTTACCAGCATTCCGTTTATATTCATCCCAAAGTACCAGCCGGGCAGTTTCTGAGGATGATATCTCAGATTGAAGTTCGTTCGTATTCTCTTTTCATATTCATCTTCCCGGTAGCCTTTGTTTTCATAAACGTTGATACCGCTTACCAGGTCGAACCGGCCTTTCTTCCGGGCATCATTCAGGCCTGCCCCTGCATACCAGCGGGGTGTATCATACCAGATCAGCTCGTGCCTGGCCGGTTTCAAATAAGCCCCGGAAAAGATCCGGATTGAAGTTTCCGGATGGTTTCCGGGATCCATGGTTCGCAGGTTGATTACGCCATTGAGCGCTGAAGAACCGTAGAGAACCGAAGAAGCACCTTTCATAATTTCCACCTGTTTCAGGTTATCCATGGGCAGGAAATTCCATTTCACATCTCCCGCATCACCCGACATAAGGGGTAATCCGTCGACCACAACCAAAACCCTGCTGCCGGCCCCATAGCTAAAACCACTGCCCCCCCTGATGCTGGGTTGCCCGTCCAGAATTTCAATTCCGGAAAGCTGGTTCAGCACTTCATCCAGCGAAAGCGCATTGCTTTCGACGATTCTTGCTGGTTTGAGAACCGCCATGGAAAGGTTTACGTCGGAAATCTTTTGTTCAAACTTTTCGGCACTCACCACAATTTCATTCAGCATGGCATTGGCAGGGCTCAAAGCAAAATGCAGAACAAGCGTGTCACCACGTTTGATTTCCGTAAAATATTTTTTAGAATGATATCCCAGGTATCTGACCTGTAAAAGGTAGGCGCCCGGTTTCAGGCTGATTTCATATTTTCCTTCCGGGCCTGACATTACCCCGATGGACCGGCTTACGGATACCGAGGCTCCGGGCAAAGGCTGTCCCGTCAAAGAATCACTTACCGTTCCTTTGATCCATGCTTCATCCTGGGCATGCAACACATGAAAAGAGAGGAGCAGACTTAAAATGAAAACCGTAAACCCTTTCATTTTTTCGGGAGGGATATCTTTACCAAACTTACAAAAAACATCACAACTTTCCTTCGTGTTCCAGTGCGGCAAAATAAAATACCAGGCTGGCTGTCCCGTCGAGGGTAGGTTCGTTGGTTGCGTAATCGGCAAAATCATCATGATAGACGATATGGTCCGGTTGTACATCCCGGTATTCATCCGGTTTGTCCAGGTACAAACCTTTCAGGTTATTAAATATGGTTGAATATACCGGGCCGTCGACCAGTCCCCCCAGGGGTTGCCGATGGAGTCTGACTGTCACAACCGAATGAACATCTACGGGAGAATCCGAATCAGAAGGAAAGCCCACCACCATAGAAGTGCCCCAGGGATTGTTTCCCAGCAACCACCCGCACATTCCTGCCTCCGTCTTCCTGAAAGTGCTGTCACCGGTAATCTTCCGGTAGACATACGCCTGGATCAATGCTGATGCGGTAAGGTTATCGGAGCACCAGATATACGGCACGCCGTTTTCAAAGGGGCGGGTGCCGGCCTTTTTCTGCAAACGTTCCAGTCCCTGTTTCAGATAGTCTTTAAAATGGTCTGTCGTATTTTCTTTCAGCGAAGCCAGTACCAGGTGCCCTGAATTAACAAAAGGATACCACTGATAATGTCGGGCGGTATCCGCACCCATCCATGGGGATACGGGTTCGCTGTCTCCGTATCCGACCGCATCTGACAGATACTGTTTTTCCCCGGTAAGCAGGTAAAGTTGAGCAGCGGCAGCTTCCATATCATCTTTCCAGTTTTGCTCGGCATAATAATAAGGTGCCAGATGCGGTGCGGTCTGGCAAACACCGGGGTGAGCCCGGCCATAAATATACGCCGCCACAGCCTTATCAGCAAGCATTGTAGCATAATCCGGATACCAGTTTTTCAGAATCCGGGCACCGGCAGCAAAGGCAGCGGCAAATTTCCCGGCCACCGAAGCAATACCGGTTGTATGATTCTGATACCGATCCGATCCCTGTGGTTTGTCCGTGGCAACATATACCGGTCTCTCCCGTCCCCTGCCGTAATCAGCATTGTCTTCAGCCGGAATTTTAAAACCGATGTGGTCACGGTCGTCAGCCACCTGATGGAACATCAGTTCAGGTGAAGGGTTCATTTTTACCAGCCAGTCCATCCCCCATCTGGCACTGTTGATAACATCAGGAATGCTGTCCGCACCCGGATTACCGGAAGGGTCATACCGGTCCCTGAAAACATCCGGAAAACACTCCCAGGCATAGAGTAACTGAAGAACAGCCGTTGCCGATGTGGTGACATAACGGAGATAATCCGAGGCATCATGCCATCCGCCGGTAACATCCACATGGGTAGAATCGAGGGAAGCGTCAGGGGAAAAAATGACAAAACCATCTTCCGTATGGCATGAATCGCCAAAAAAGGGATTGTAACCGCATTGCTGTTGGCGGATATATTGCAACAGAAAGTCTGCGGCACCGTTGAAGATATCCGGTCCGATGCGGAATACCGGAGATCTCGTATTCCCTCCACGAATCTGCCAGGTACCTTTCCGATGAAATGACGTAAAATCCAACCGGGCAACAGTTGTATAACCCCAGATGTTCCGTTTGATTACCAGCGGTTTTATCTCCGCAATGGCCTTGCCGGTTGAAGCATCCGCCAGCGTGAAGGACGGAAGCCGTTTGCTTTTTTTCGATAACCAGACAGCCGTTTTAGGTGTATAAGGCAAGTATCCCGGTTGATTTACCCTGATGTAACCGGAATGATTGCCCGTTCTGCATCCGGCAAACCATAAACCGGCAAGAAGAACAACCATAAGCGGGATTTTTTTCATACCGTAAAATATTATTTCAGAATATTGATTTCTTTAGTTGTTGACAATTTAATAAAAACTACCTTTACTGCGCACATTTTAAAACAAACATTCATGGCAGATCAGCGTTTTACAATCCGTGAAGAAAGGGCCAATGCCATATCCCACCTTACCGGTGCCGTTTTGGCCACGGGCGGCCTGGTGCTTATGGTGGTTTTTTCAGCCATACGTGCTGATGCCTGGGCCGTTGTCAGTACGGCTATTTTCGGATCGGTAATGATCATGCTGTATCTCTCTTCAACCTTTACTCATTGGTTATCTGCAGGCAAAGCAAAGGAACTTTTTTTCACGTTTGACCAGGTTGCCATTTTCCTGATGATTGCCGCCACGTATACGCCACTGGCACTCACCGTGCTCAGGGGACCGGTGGGCTGGGTAATCTTCGGGCTTGAATGGGGGCTGGCTGTCACAGGTATTACCATAAAGTTGTTTCGCCCCTCCCCTTTTGCCAAAGGGGTTAGCACATTTTATATTGTGCTCTATGTTCTTATGGGCTGGTTGCTGCTGATCGCAATCGTACCCCTGGCCAGGAATATGCACCTGATGGGACTCGGCTGGATACTGACAGGCGGACTCTTTTATACGCTGGGTATTTTATTTTATAAGAAAAGCAAATTCCCTTATCATCACCTGGTATGGCATCTCATGGTGATCGCCGGCAGCATCTCTCATTTTATTGCAGTATTTTTTTATATAATAAACCGTTAATTCCCTGTGCCGTTATTCTATTTTTTCGAGTTTATTCCTGTTCAGGATTTCGAAATGCTTTCCTTCGCAAATAATAAGTTTGTCTTTTGCAAAAGCGGTCAGAATACGGACGACACTTTCCATACTAAGTGCAGAGAAATCGGCAAAATCCTGCCGCGACAGGGATGTATCAAAGACGGAAGAGCTATATAAATCATCAGCCAGGTAAAGCAGCGTATCCGCCACCCTGCCATACATACTTTTCATGGTAAGTGACATCAATCGCTGATAGGTTTTCTGATGTACCTGGTTCAGATAACGGATAACCTTCAGGCTAAAACCGGGTTGGGTTTCCAGGATTTTCTTGTAAAGGTTGAGATCCATTAACCATACCTTTGAATCCTGCAGGGCCGTTACGGAAAAGTGATGTTTGTTATCCACAAGAAAACCAGGGCCGCCAACCATTTGCCCGGGTTTTATCAATAGTAAAACCAATTGCTTGTGAAGATATTCAAAATGAATTTTCAGTAACCCTTCCTGCAAGACGGCAAAATGTGTTAAAGGTGCCTTCTGTTTGAATATCCGCTCTCCGGCAGAATATTGTATCTTATAAAAAGTTTCCGGCATTTGCTGTAGTTTTTCCACATCAAACGGGAGATTCAGGAACAGGTTATTCTCTTTATCCATATTTTTCGTTATTATCTTTCTCTTTATTATTTGTCCCATATCCAAACCGGTATCTTGCATGCATCCGGGTACGGTAACATTTAATTTTAATCTGCATTACTTTCGGTCTTCAAGGAGAGGTACAAGTAGTACCCCGAGGCCAGCCCCGGGGAATTTTTAAGATTAAAGGTAACAAAATTGATCTGAAAACAAAAAACGCTTGATACATATCAAATAAATAAACGTATTTTTATTCATTCTTTCTCTTGGAGTTCCACCTGTTTTTTGTTAATTTTGGAACAAATAAAAACCTTAATACCTACTCCAATGAAAAAATCAACTTTTTATTATCTGGTAATTTTCGTTTTTGCCTCTGCGTTTTTAATTATTTCAGCGTGTGTCAAGGAAGGGCCGGAAGGGCCGGCCGGACCCCAGGGGCCAACCGGGCCACAAGGTCCTCAGGGAGAACCGGGGATCAACGGACAGGACGGAACAGCGAGCTGTATCCTCTGTCATGACAACTCGGAAACCATTCGCTCCAAGTCTATCCAGTGGGAAGCTTCGGTACATGCTACCGGTGGAAATTTTGAACGTAACGGAACGGATTGTGCTCCCTGCCACACCAGTCAGGGATTCAAGGAACGAATTGCTACGGGTGCACAGACTACAGCAAACGTCATCTCTGATCCGACCCCTCCGAATTGTTATACCTGTCACAAAATTCACACAGACTATACCACGTCAGATTGGGACAGGACGACAACAGACGCGGTTACTTTCTGGATTAACGACACGTCTCATGATTTTGGGAAAGGCAACATCTGTGCCCAGTGTCATCAGGCCAGGATACCTGATCCGCAGCCCACGGCAACAGCCGCTGCAAACGACTCGGTCACCATCACATCGCCTTACTGGGGTATACATCACGGGCCCCAGGGTGTTATGCTGGCCGGCACGGGAGGTGTTGAATTTACCGGTTCCCTGACCTATACCAATTCTGCCCATACCGCGGTCGTTACGGATGCGTGTGTGACCTGTCATATGGCTGATGCTTATGGTACACAGGCCGGTGGTCACACGATGAATATGACCTATCTCTATCATGGGCAGGAAAAACTGAACGATGCAGCCTGTAAGACCTGTCATACGGATGTATCAACCGATATTGACAACGTCCATGCAGAATTGGATCCGATCTTTCAGAGTCTTAAAGTTGCTTTGGCTCAACGTGGCGTTCTGGATACGACATCCATGCATCCCGTACCCAAAAAGATGAAAGAGATTGAAGCCGGCGCCATTCTGAATCTGCTGTTTTTTGAAGAAGACCGGAGTGAAGGCGTACACAATACAGATTATGCCAAAGCATTGCTACAAAATTCACTTGAAGCTGTAAACGCATTGAAATAAGATTTTTATTTATTCTCAGTATAAATTACCAGGAAAGAGCATTTCAATGAAATGCTCTTTCTCTTTATGATTTTTTTAATTTATTTTGTAGCGTGAAACAATAAACAAGAGGCCATGTTCAGACATATAAACAAGGTGTTTTTTTGGAGTTTTGCAGGGTTAATATCCCTGTATTTTACTTCGTGTAAATATGATTATATTGAATTTGAACAACCGCCGGTGACCGATACGGTATATTTCGCCACGCAGATCCAACCGATTTTTAACGACAATTGTATCGCTTGTCATAAAACCGGTGGTCAGGCCCCCGATCTGACATCCGGAAATGCCTATAACAGTATTCAAAGTATGGGACTTGTATCGTTGTCCGATCCCGAGTCAAGTGTATTATATCAATATCCGGATCCGGATTTTCCGGATATACATAGTTGGAAAAAACTCATACCTACCCAGGTGGCGTTGATCCTTAACTGGATTAAACAGGGCGCTTTAAATAACAAATAAACAAAAATCCCTAACTATCATGAAAAAATCGATCATTTTAATTGCTGCCACACTCATTGTTGTTAGTGGAAATACCAAAGCACAGGAAGATCAGACAACCAAAGACAACACTCCTGTATTATCACCCTTTGAACATACCTTACTCATTGATGACCAGACAGGAATGATTCCCGATAAAAGAACATTTTCCATGACAATTCAACACCGTTTTGGTATGATGGATAACGGGATCTCGGATTTATTCGGGATATATTCCCCGGGGGCTAATATACGGATCGGACTGGATTATACCATTCTTAACCGTCTGGATATTGGTTATGGTTTAACCAAGCAAAACATGTACAATGATTTCCAGATAAAATGGGCGGCTTTGCAACAAACCATTTCCGGAAGCATGCCTGTTTCAGTTACGTTATATGGCAATATGGCCATCGACGGGCGGAACAAGGATCAGCTGGGTATTTATTATGATTTCCTCAACCGGCTTTCCTATTTCAGCCAGGTTATTGTTGGCCGTAAGATTAATGATTGGTTAACCATCCAGGTTCATGGCAGTTTCACACATTATAATATCATTGATAAGAATTTCGATCATGATCGCTTCGGTGTCGGAGGTAGCGGACGTATCAAATTTTCATCCATGTCCTCTGTCTTTTTCCAGTTTGATACACCGTTGAATATTCCCTCCATGGTAAAAAACACATCCGATTCAAATCTTTCAAAACCCAATGTCGGTTTTGGATACGAAGTTTCTACCGGCTATCATTCTTTTCAATTCTATCTTCTTAACAGTAAGGGAATATTACCTCAGGAGAATTACATGTTCAACCTGAATGACTTTTCCAAAGGCGAATTTATGTTGGGTTTTACCATAATACGTATGTGGAGTTTTTAACAGGGCAACTTTTAGTACATAATCCTGACCGGGACAAACCACCTGTAACCGAAGTGCAGATATAATCTTTACTTACAACATATTTGAAATTAATTTTTAATCCGGAATATGAAATTACCAAAATCATTTTATAGCTGGACAACTGCTATTGGTGCAGCGATTGCATCGATCAGCTTTGTCTCCATAGTTTTTATGATCCTGTTATCTTTTCTGACCAATACGGGAAGCAGCTATTCAGGATTAATCACGTATATTATCCTGCCTGTCTTTCTTGTCATCGGTCTGATACTCATTCCGGTCGGGGTCATCACAAAATCCATCAAGGACCGTAAACGAAAAGTGGTCCGGGAACACCAGTTTCCGATTGTTGATCTGAACCAACCCGTACAAAGACGGATTTTATTTTATTTTGGTATTATAAGTACGGTACTGATCCTGGGAACCGCCTATGGCAGTTACGAAGCATATCACTATACTGAATCCACGGAATTTTGCGGGAAATTATGTCACCGTGTCATGGAACCTGAATATGATACCTATCAGGAATCTCCGCATTCAAGGGTTGCCTGTGTTGAATGCCACGTTGGTACGGGAGCCAGCTGGTATGTAAAATCCAAGCTTTCCGGATTGCGACAGGTTATCTCCGTTACTTTCGACCTTTACCCCCGGCCTATACCCACTCCCATACACAATTTGCGCCCTGCACGGGAAACATGTGAGGAGTGTCACTGGCCTCAAAAGTTTTATCCCAGACAGTTGGTTGTAAATAAACATTTCTTACCGGATGAGAAAAATACCGAATGGGACATTCTTTTGCTGATGAAAGTCGGTCCGTTGCATAACGGATCCGGCCTGAGCGAAGGTATCCACTGGCATATTAGTCCGAACGTAAAAGTAGAATATTATTCATCAGACTCAACCCGTAATCATATCCCGTGGGTAAGATACATTAATAAAGAAACCGGAGACACAACGGTGTTTACAGATCCCGAAACAGGAAACATCCGGATCAATCCGGACTCTGTACGGGTAATGGACTGCCTGGATTGTCACAATCGTCCGTCACACAATTTTCCGTCACCGATGCAGTTTGTGAATCAGGCACTGGCCGGTGGTACGCTTCCAAAAACCCTCCCGGATCTGAAAAGTTTAGCCATGCAGGTATTAAATACACATTACCCGTCAACCGATAGTGCGCTTAAAGCCATTTCCACACAAGTTGATGAATATTATCAGACGACATACGAAGATATCTACCGAAACAAGAAAGACACTATTGCCCTGGCTATTGCTGCATTGCAGGATGAGTATCAGAAACATATTTTCCCCAGCATGAATGTAACCTGGGATAAATATCCCAATCATATAGGTCACCTTGAGTTTGACGGATGTTTCCGATGTCATAATAACCGGCATATATCATCCGGGGGTAAGGTAATCTCGAAAGATTGTACATTATGCCATGCGATCATCGGACAGGGCGTTTCCGACACCTTGCGGGGCATATCCATATTTAAGGATCTTCCCTTTGTTCATCCTGAAGATCCCGACGGAATGTGGAAAGAAATGAATTGCTCGGAATGCCATAAGGACCTGTACAGTATGTAGTAACTGTACAAGTTGGTTAGTGTCAGCCATTCAGGCTGTATAAATTAAGCCTTGCGCGGTCCAGGATTTCAATGTATCTTTTATTGACCCTGATAATCTTGTCATCCTGAAGCGAATGCATCAGACGAAAACAATTTTCCTTTGATATACCAGCCAGTTCTGCAATTTCAGACTTGGTAATGGAAAGATCCATGGGATTCTTCCGGTATACTTCATCGGAAAGGTATAATAAACTTTCCGCCAGGCGGCCAATATGCTGTTTTTGATAGAAACTTACCAGCTTATTCATCATTGCTAAAAGATGCTGATGAAAATGATCCAGAATGCCCAACGAAAAATCCTTGTTTTGCTTTACCAGTTCCCGGATTACATCAACATCAATCAGGCAAATTCGTGTATGCTCTACCGCTGTAATGGAAAATCTATATCTGGTTTCCTTTTTCAACGGGGTAGCGGCAATAAACTCTTTGGGTCTGATAAACCGTAGTATGAGATTCCTGCCTGCAGGGGTCGAAATGTGCATTTTTGCCAATCCGTCAACAAATGAGATCACATGCGTGCAGGATGTTCCCTGTTTAACAATGACTTCACCCGCTTCATAACTCATCTCTACACGATGGGCATCTATCGCATCTAACTGGGTATCTGTCAGCATCTTGTAAAGCTCAGACTGATAAGGACATTTTCTGCATTTCAGTGTCATGAATACTATCGAATTTTGACCTTAGGCAATACAAAATTAACTATTCTAACAACTTCTCATTGATAATTATCATTAATTTAGGATTGATATTAAACATTTTTATCGGATAAAACGATTACCTTTCGATATAACTTACACAAGAATTAATAAAATGAATTTTTTTGTAAACATAAGGGCTTATTGTTATTGAGATGAAAAATGATTATTAACGATCATTCACTAGATTCACAGATAATAAGATAGTCGTAAAACGAAGAAGTAATGAAAAAACATAATGCACAAGGGAATCGGGATTTTGATGAAATCCTTGACAGATTGAAGGGATTGGAACAAAGGGTTTCAAAAATCGAATATCTGTTGAAACAAGAGCCATCTGAAAGGACTGACTTGAAAGAGGCTGATATTCCCCGCAAAGGCAGTGATCTTTATCAAGGGAAAGGAGAATCTTTAGAACTGATGATTGAATCCAAAGTTGGGAGATACGGGCTGTTATGGGTAGGAAATATTGTATTGATGATCGGGCTTGTCATTCTCTCCCGGTATTTAATAAACAATGCAAACACCGGTTTGGCGCTTCTCATAGGGTTTGGATCGGTAGGGATTATCTATATTTTTTCCTACCTGAATCGCAAAACGCTGCCACACATTGCGATGATGCTGAAGACTACCTCAATACTTTTGCTATTCTATTTCACGGCGCTTTTGCATTTTTCATCTGCCACGCCGATTATTCCCTCAAAATGGATTTGCTTAGGTCTTCTGCTCCTTTTAAATGTATACGGTCATTATCTGGCATTCAGTTCCGAATCCCGCCTGTTTGGCCTGATCGCTATTTTATTAACGGCAGCCTCCGCCATTCTGAGTGACAATGTTTATTTCATGCTATCCATCGCTGTGGCATTATCCTTAAGTTCGATGTATTTCTTTTCCAGGTTTCAGTGGAAATCGCTTGTAATCGTATCCATATTTACAGTTTACGCACTTTTTCTGCTCTGGATGATGAATAATCCTTTTATGGGACATGAATTTCAGGCAGTAAAACAACCTCATTTTAATCTGATCTACCTGTTTGCGATTGCCGGCATTTTTTCTTCACTGACACTTACTTCGAAAGGAAAAGGGGATATAGAAGATTTCATCGTTGCTACGGTACTGATTAACGGACTGGGCTTTTCCATATTACTTTTAATGAATGTCCTGGGATTTTACAGGGATAATTATATGGGAATATTTTTATTGATCTTCACATTGTTTTTCTGTTTTGCCATTTTCCTGAACATTAAATCTCCCTGGAAATTTACAGCACCCATTTATGTATTATACAGTTTCCTGGCGCTCAGCATTGCCGTATTCGGCTATTATAACATCCCCGGTTCTTTTCTGTTACTGGCTTACCAGAGTTTATTGGTTGTAACCATTGCATTATGGTTCCGTTCAAGATTTATCGTGATTATGAACCTGTTGCTGTTTCTCATCCTGCTGATCTCATATATCGTAATTGCCAAATATCAGAATGGTATTAATTTTTCTTTTGCCCTGGTTGCCATAATTACCGCCCGGGTTATCAACTGGAAGAAAGAACGTCTTGAGATAAAGACAAGTTCCATACGTAACATTTACCTGGTGGTTGCTTTTTTTATGATGCTGATGTCGTTATATAAGATTTTACCCGATAAATATGTTGCGCTGTCGTGGACGGGCATTGCCGTGGTTTATTTTATTGTCAGCAGGATTCTGAACAATCAAAAATACCGGTGGATGTCCATTGGTACGCTGGCTGTGGCCGCCATTTATCTGCTTTTTGTCCAAAAGGAAGCTGTCAATATGTTTTACAGGATACTGGGTTTCATCTCTCTGGCTATTGTCTCGATTATCATATCGGTGATCTATGCCAGACAAGAACATCACAGGAATATTGAAAATAAAAGGTAATTAGACGTAATCAGAATGAATAAACTGAAGGGATACGGGATACTTTTTTTCTGTCTTGCTTAGCCATTTAATTTTTTGTGTTGCAAAACATATTTAAATTATAAAGAGGGGAAACGGGTTAAAAAGATTTTTTTTAATGATCTGGTTTCACAATATCAAAGATTTATTTCCTGGCCGGGAAACCAATCTATTATCCTCATAATATGGTATTTATGTTTATACAAGGACATCCCTGCCCTATATAAATTTTTTCCTTTTTACTATTTTTCCAACCTTAAGTCTACAAAAAAAGGACCTGCATTTGAGATATATCAAATCATTTTATAAAAAATTAATGTTACTTTATTCACAAAATAAAAGAATTATTTTATTTTATTTGTATTCGGATAGATAACGAACTCAATAACTCATCAATAAATAAACCTAAAAACCAATAAGAAATGAAACTATTATTTAGAATTGTAGCAGGAGCAATACTGGTTACACCATTAATGATTACAGGGTGTAAGAAGAACGATGAACCTCAGAAGCCTGATACATTAGCTTATGTTGGATCGGAAGTTTGTCAGACCTGTCATCAGGACAAGTATGATAATTTTATTAAAACCGGACATCCTTATAAGTTGAATAAAGTAGTTGACGGCAAGGCGCCTACATACCCTTATTCTACGGTACCTAATCCGCCCACGGGATACACATGGAATGATGTTACCTATGTCATTGGCGGATACGGCTGGAAAGCCCGGTTTATTGATAATGACGGGTATATTGTTACCGGCGATGCCGTGCAATATAATCTTGCGACCCAGGGATGGGTAGCATATCATGCTTCGGATGCACCCGGAACGGTAAAGTATAATTGCGGGCGTTGCCACACTACCGGATGGAAAAGTGTTGCTGACGGCGGGCAGCCCCAGGATGGCCTCCCGGGAATGGATGGAGAGTTTTTTGCCGGCGGTATTCAGTGCGAATCCTGTCACGGGATGGGCAATGTTCATGCATTCACACAGGATAAGGCAGACATCACGGTAAATACGGATAAAACGCTCTGTGGCAGCTGTCACTATCGTAATGAAAACCATACGATTGATGCCTCAGGCGGATTTATCAAACACCATGAGCAATATGATGAATTGATTGCTGCGGGACACAATGTTTTGGATTGTGTGAGTTGTCATTCTCCCCATAAAACATCTATTTATAATGGTTCCCCGGGAGTTGAAGCCCAATGTACGGATTGTCATACCAAAACGCAAAAACATAATGCTGCCGCAACCTGTACGGATTGTCACATGCCGCATATTTCCAAATCGGCCGTTAAAACCAATGAATATATGGGCGATATTGCCACACATATTTTCAAAATCAATACGGATACTACCGCTGCCCAGTTTTCTACGGATGGAAAAACAGCCAATCCCTATGTAACCCTTGCATTTGCATGTTACGGCTGTCACAAAGACCCGGATGGTGTCGGCGGCAGCGGCTCCGTTAAAACGCTTAGCGAACTCAATGCATTGGCAAAAGGGATGCACAATTAATATTAAATTTTGATTTACCTTTTTAAGAAAGGTGCTGCCGGAGGTTGGCACCTTTCTTTTTGCCAGTTTTCAAAGCAATACCGATTGGGTTGTATGATAACAAGTTCCTTCTAATAAAAATTAATACGACATATTCCCGAAATGGGCAATACATGATCCTTATCATAGTTTTAATTTGATAAATCTGACTATTTTTACCAATATTTTTCAGAAAACATCATTATTTTAATCATAATATACTCACACATGAAGAAATTATTTGATTTTCTGATTTCCATGCCACTCATGGGGTTCCTGATTTTGTTCATGGCTGTTTCCGCCGGTACGGCAACATTTATTGAAAGCAGCTTTGGACCGGTAGCAGCCCGGGCTGCGGTATATAATGCCTGGTGGTTTGAGCTGGTCATTCTTCTTATTATCATCAACCTAGTTGGAAATATTTTTGTAAGAAAGGTTTATAAAAAGAAAAAGCTCACGATATTCCTTTTTCATTTTTCTTTTGTATTTATTTTTCTTGGTGCTGCCGTAACCCGTTATATCAGTTACGAAGGAACGATGCATATCCGTGAAGGCCGGAGTTCTTCAGAAATACTTTCGTCGGATACCTGGATATCCGGTACTGTTGTAAAAGACAGTACGACAAAATCATTTCATAAAAAGGTACTGTTTACACCGGGGAGAAGAAATAATTTTCGAAAAAAATTAACTGTGGGGGATGAATCCGTTACCCTGAAGCTTGTAAAATTTCTGCCTGCCGCACAATCCGAACTACTACCGGACCCTGAAGGGAAACCCATACTCAATCTTGTTGTACTGAACATGCACACACGCGAAGACCTTATGCTCCAAAAAGGGGACACTGTCCGGCATTCAGGTCTGTTAATCGGCTTCGGCAATAATAATCCTTCCGTTGATCTTTCTTTTTTTCAGGAAAACGGTCATTTAAAACTGGTCTCCCGATATCCGGTTATATACACCGACATGCGAGCCTCAACAAAAGATACCATTGAAGCAGGAACAGTTGCGGATGTCAACTTGCGAAATATTTATTCAGTAGGATTTTTACAGGTGGTTCCGTCTTCTTATCAGGAAAAAGGCAGGATATCTTATGTTGCAGGAAATTCAGGAAATACTAATGCTCAGGATGTTTTACAAATGAAAGTTACCGGTCCCGACGGGGTGCAAACCGTATTTATAAAAGGTCATGCGAACAGAGCAGGGCAACCTGTCAGCATACAGACCGGGAATTTACACCTGAACCTGAAGTATGGTGCACATGTTATATCTTTACCTTTCAGCCTGTACCTGAATGATTTTCAGATTGAAAGGTATCCCGGTTCCAACAGTCCTTCTTCCTATGCCAGTAAAGTTACTTTAAATGACCCGGATAAAGGTGTGGAAAGGCCTTTCCGGATATACATGAACCATATTCTGAATTACCGGGGTTTCCGGTTTTTTCAGTCGTCTTATGACCAGGATGAAAAAGGGACGATCCTTTCCGTAAACCACGATGCTTTGGGAACCACGCTCACGTATTTTGGTTATTTTCTGATGATGCTGGCTATGATTTTATCTATTTTCAATAAAAACAGCCGTTTCATGAAACTCGGACGCTCCATAGACCTTTCGGGAGCACCGAAAAAAATAGCATCCATGATCGTCATTATGATCATGGCAGGCGGTTTATCCGTTCCGAAAGTAATGGCACAGTCTGAGAATATGCCAAAGCAGATGATTTCTAAGAATCAGGCGGCAGCCTTCAGTAGTGTTCTGATACAGGACCAGGGCGGACGGATCAAACCCTTCGAAACAATGGCATCCGAGATCGTAAGAAAAGTGGCTTACAAATCTTCCATAAACGGGATGACTCCTGCCCAGGTAGTACTCGGTATGTATTTTTATCCCCATGAATGGCAGCGGGTTCCTATGATCAGGGTATCTAATGATCAGGTAAAACAGATGTTAGGCATAAACGGCCGTTTTGCCTCTTTCATGGATTTTTTTGATACGGCCCATAATAACGCATATAAATTATCATCTGCCGTTCAGAATGCCTACCAGAAAGATCCTGCTGCCCGGAGCAAAATGGAGCAGGACATCATCAAAACCGACGAAAAGGTTAACATCTGTTACATGGTTTATACCGGTGATTTACTCCGGATATTTCCCGCACCGGGAGATCCGAATCATCGCTGGTACACCCCCGTAGATGCAGGACACCATGTTAATCAGGAGGATTCTTTATTTATAAACAATACCGTGAGTATGTATTTTACCTATATCCGGGAAACCAATTCGGATAATAAAATCATTCAACTCATTGATGGTATCAAGAAATACCAGCAGACACGGGCAGCCGGATTTATACCGCCAGCCGCTAAGGTAAAAATGGAAATTTTTTACAACAAGGCAGGAATTTTTGAAAAACTATCCATGGTATATGGACTGGTTGGTTTTGTATTGCTTGTATTATTGTTTTTTTACATCCTTTTTCCCCGGTTAAAGATCCGGCCTGTCATAAATGTCTCGATTTTCCTGATTGTTCTCGGATTTGCTTTCCACACGATAGGCTTGGGGTTACGGTGGTATATTTCCGGACATGCACCCTGGAGTAACGGTTACGAATCGATGATCTACATCGCATGGGCTATGGTACTGGCAGGCATTTTGTTTGCCCGTAAATCGCCATTTGCCCTGGCAGCCGGCGGTATTCTTGCTGCACTGACCCTTTTTGTGGCACATCTGAGCTGGATGAGCCCGGAAATCACCAACCTGGTTCCGGTATTGAAATCCTACTGGCTGTCCATCCATGTTTCGGTGATTACAGCCAGTTACGGTTTCCTGGGCATGGGCATGGTCCTTGGTCTTTTTAATCTTTTTCTTATAATCTTCAAATCGGAGAAAAACAAGGAGCGAATTACCCAAACCATAACCACACTGACAAGGATTAATGAAATGACCCTGATTCTGGGTGTTTATTTTGTGGTCATCGGCACGTTCCTGGGAGGGATCTGGGCCAATGAATCCTGGGGAAGATACTGGGGCTGGGATCCGAAAGAAACCTGGGCACTGGTTACCGCCCTGGTTTATGTATTTATTGTGCACATGCGGCTTATTCCGGGTATGCGTGGCACATTTGCATTTAACCTCGCTTCCGTCCTGGGATTCTTTTCTGTAATCATGACCTATTTCGGAGTGAATTATTACCTCTCCGGACTTCATTCCTATGCTTCGGGAGAGGTTACACCCATACCTGTTGCTGTTTATTTTGTGCTTGCAGTGCTGGGATTGATTGTCCTGTTTGCCTATCTGAATGAACGGAAATATCTTTCAGGTGAACATGATCAGGAATAAATAAGCAATAAATAAATCTTTCAGAAAGGCTCCTCCCGGATTTTTAACAGGAGCCTTTTTCCATTATGTCTGATATCTTTTTACGGAACTATTTTAAAACATACTTTGGTAAAACTTTTTTTACAAAATTTGCAGCTTTAAAATTTTAAAAAACCGTTTAACGAACCGGGAAATGAATAAAATACTGGAAAAGCAATTTTTCTCCCCGGATGTTGCCAAAATGGTACTGGAGGCCCCTGAGATTTCAAAGTCCCGGAAAGCCGGCCATTTTGTAATCATACGGATTGGGGAAAAAGGTGAACGTATACCTTTAACCATAGCAGACGCCGATCCTGATAAAGGGACAATAACGCTGGTTGTTCAGCGCGTTGGTGTAACTTCTGCCAGGTTCATCGCCCTTGAACCCGGTGACCAGGTCAGGGATGTTGTCGGGCCCCTTGGTAATCCCACCCATATTGAAAAGGCGGGAACGGTGCTTTGTGCAGGAGGCGGTGTAGGGGTTGCCCCGCTTTTACCTATTGTTGAAGCGCTTAAAAAAGCAGGCAACAAAGTGGTTACCGTTCTGGCTGCCCGGAACAAAGACCTGATTATCCTTGAGGAACAAATGCGGACCTTTTCTGACGAGGTGATCATCATGACCGATGACGGTTCATATGGGGAAAAAGGTCTGGTAACCCATGGTATGGAAAAGGTAATCAACAGGGAAAAGGTTGACCAGGCAGTGGTTATAGGGCCGGCCATCATGATGAAATTTGCCGCTTTAACCACCAAAAAGTATCATATTCCCACCATTGCCAGTCTTAATACCATTATGGTTGACGGAACGGGTATGTGTGGTGCCTGTCGTGTTTCAGTCGGCGGACGTACAAGATTCGTATGTGTCGATGGTCCTGAATTCGATGCACATCAGGTTGATTTTGATGAAATGCTGAAGCGCCTTGGTGCCTATAAAGATCAGGAAAGAGAAGCTTATGAACGGTATCTAAAAACGGTGCGATCATGAAATTCACAACCGAATATCTCAAAGAAGAAAGAAGCCAGGAATGGCGCGAGGCGTTACGGAAGTCGATGAAAGCCAAAGAGCGGACTTCCATGGAAAGGATCCGGATGCCTGAGGTTGATCCCAATGTACGTAACAAAAACAACCAGGAAGTTAATTATGGCCTTAAAGAAGAGCAGGCTCTTCTGGAGTCACATCGGTGCCTGGATTGCGTCGATCCGACATGCATCCCGGGCTGTCCGGTAAATATCAATATTCCGAAATTCATAAAAAAAATTGAAGCAAAGGATTTTCCGGGTGCAGCTACCGTTCTTAAGGAAACCAATGCCCTGCCGGCAGTTTGCGGGAGGGTTTGTCCCCAGGAAGTCCAGTGCGAAGTTTCCTGTTTTTATACCCGGAAACTTGGAAAACCTGCCGTTGCCATTGGCAACCTGGAAAGATTTGCTGCCGATTATGAAAGAGACAGCGGCCGGATCAGCGTTCCTGTAGTGGAAAAATCCAATGGGATCAAAGTTGGCGTTATTGGTTCCGGACCCTCCGGGTTGGCTTTTGCCGGAGATATGATCAAACTGGGCTACGATGTTACTGTTTTTGAAGCCCTGCACGAGATCGGAGGTGTTTTAAAATACGGTATCCCGGAATTCAGGCTGCCGAATACGGTTGTTGATGTGGAGATTGAAAATCTGAAAAAAATGGGAGTAAACTTCCGCACCAATTTTATTGTCGGAAAAACAGAAACCATGGATGACCTGAAAAAAGTCGGATTTGAAGCTTTCTTTGTAGGCAGTGGCGCCGGTTTACCCCGGTTTATGAACATTCCCGGAGAAAATGCAATCGGCATCTATTCGTCCAACGAATATCTGACACGTATTAATCTTATGCATGCCGCAAATCCCGATTATGACACCCCGATTTTTTCAGGTAAAAACGTAGCAGTGATTGGTGGCGGGAACACCGCTATGGACTCGGTACGTACTGCAAAAAGGCTGGGCGCTGAAAGGGCTATGATCATTTACCGGCGGTCACGTACGGAAATGCCTGCCCGGGTGGAAGAAGTTAAACATGCCGAAGAGGAAGGCATCGAATTCATGAATCTCCATAATCCGGTCGCCTATTTTACAGATGAAAAAGGTCGTGTAACCACAGTCAGGGTTCAAAAGATGGAACTGGGTGAACCGGATGCTTCAGGCAGAAGGCGTCCGATACCGATTGAAGGCTCGGAATTCGATATTGAAGTGGATACCGTAGTTGTCGCGATCGGTGTTTCTCCAAATCCCCTGATCCCGCACATGATGCCCGACCTGAAGGTTACCGACTGGGGAACCATTGTTGTGGATAAAGAGACGATGCAGACATCCATTCCTTGGCTTTTTGCCGGAGGAGACATTGTCAGGGGAGGCGCTACGGTCATTCTGGCAATGGGCGACGGACGTAAGGCCGCCGAGGGTATGCACCGGTATCTCAAGGAAAAAGTAAAAAAGAAATCATAAAACATTCCGGTTACACCGATATCTGCCTGTCTTCTTGAAGATACGGGTCTATAAATAAAAAAATGCAGATATTTTATAACTTAACGGAATCGTTAAACAGAAAAACAAAATAAAATGGCTGACCTGACAACAAATTATATGGGATTAACACTCCACAATCCTATAATTATCGGTAGCTCCGGACTCACCTCTTCACTGAACGAAATTCATGAACTTGAAAAAAACGGTGCCGGAGCAATTGTTCTGAAATCACTTTTCGAAGAACAGATTATGCTGGAAACACAGCATAAACTTGAGGAAGCCGCCAAAAACGATTTTATCTATGATGCTTATTCGGAAACACTTGATTATATCGATGTTCACATTCGCGATAAGCAACTATCGGGATATCTGGAACATATCCGGGAAATTAAAGCCTCGGTTATGATTCCTGTCATTGCCAGTATCAACTGTATCACAAGTCATGAATGGACCTATTTTGCCCACCGGATTGAGGAAGCGGGTGCAGATGCTTTGGAGTTGAATGTTTTTGTCATGCCATTTAATTTTAACGATCCCTGTGACAGAAATATGAAAACTACGGTGGATATCCTGCAGAAGGTAAAAAGAAAAGTACATATTCCCGTAGCCGTAAAGATCAGTCCTTATTTTTCCAACCTGGGGAATGTGCTGATACAACTTGCCGGTGCAGGTGCAGATGCCATGGTGCTGTTCAACCGCTTTGCCGGACCCGATATAGACATTGAAAAGCTGGAAGTAAGCGTTGCGAACCGTTTCAGCGCTCCATCAGACCTGACGAATACGTTGCGCTGGATTGCCGTAGCCTCCTCCAGGATAAAAACACCTCTTGCTGCCTCAACAGGTGTTCACCACTGGCAGGATGTTGTCAAACTATTGCTGACCGGTGCACAGGTGACACAGATTACTTCTGCGGTATATCTTAACGGACCGGAAATTATTCATCAGATACTCGACAATATTCATCACTGGATGGATAAAAAAGGATTCAATTATATTGACCAGTTCAGAGGGAAACTAAGCCAGAATAAAACGGACAACCCGGAAGTTTATGAAAGGCTTCAGTTTATGAAATATTTCAGCGAGATCAGGTAATAAAAACATCGATCCAAAAAATCCTGTACCAGTGGCAAGCCGGGAGGTTTTAATCTGACTGTCCGATATAACAGCACATATTCCGGACAGAAAACCATGCCCGTCGTCATGCATTGCTGTGTATGATCCGTTTTTTGTGTCAGGGGAAAAATTACAGTTTTCAGTGAAGTCTTTTCTTATACTCAGAAAGTAGTTTCCCCTGGCTATCGAACCATTTCTTCAGGCCGACATATTTTTCTTTTGTTCCCGGCTTTCTGTAGGTAGCCAGCTTTCCCTGTTTATTCCTTAATCTGAATGCACTGTTCATAATGGCCTGACGAACGGCATCCTTTTTATTGTCACCCAATTTAAAGAAAAGCATCGCATCCTTGATCAGGTCGTTATACGTAACCGGCCGGTTAAGTTGACGCAACCGCTTCAGTATAAAGTTACCCCATATCGCCTTAGGACCCGGCTTTTTACGTCTGGATACTTTTTTTACAGCCGGTTTGGATACTGAAGTTTGGGTATCAACAGGCAATGAAGAATAATCAATCTCGGAGGATCCGGGTTCAATTTTCTCCAGAATCTTGCGAATATGCTCAAGACGACGTACCGTTTTTTCAAGTTCTTCGCGGTAAAATTCTTTCATTTCGGATAAATCCGATTCATTTAATTGCATACTATTTATATTATTGATGAGACAATATTATTATTCATAATTGTAAAAATATAGAAATATATTTGATATACAAAAACATAATAACTCTTTAAAAAATAATACTTTTATCTTATTTGGGATATAGCCAGTTAAACATTGATGATAGTCTTTATTACACACTTGTGCAGAGAGGTTTATAAATTACTTATATTATTTTAGATTTAAATGGAAAAGACATGATTAAGCGGGGAATGACCATGAACAAACAGTATTCGTTATCACCGTTAAAGAAAAGACACATTGTACCCGGGGATGCAACATGAGGGTTATCAAACTGTATGAACAACCGGAAATGATCATAGTACCTTTTATTTATAGAACCCACAGGACCTCCTTATTTCAAGTTTTGCAGCGAAAACCATCTGAGATTTTTCATTACGCTTGTGGGGAGATTGTATTTCTTTTACGAGAATACGGACAGCCTCCTTTGCCATTTCGCGATATGGTTGAGCTACAGCCGTTACCGGGGGATGAAACAGACGGAAAACATCGATATCGTCGAAACTGACAATAGCCACATCCTGGGGAATACGAAGGTTCATACGGTTAATCACCTCAAGGCCGGCAAGGGCAAGACTGTTGTTAAGGAAAAAAACGGCTTCCACACTCAGCGGCCTGAAAAGCAAATCATGCATCATAGGTTCCATCTGATTTGCAAGTCCTTCTCCGAAAGGGATTTCACGTACAATGTGTTTGTCATACCTGATTCCGTGATCGCGCAATGCATCCCGGTAACCGGCCAGCCTGAAACGTATCGGAGTAAGATATTCAGGAGAAATCTTTACCAATGCGATTTTCCGGTAACCCAGATTGATCAGATGTGTAACCACATTGTAAGCAGCTTTGTGATTGTCCACGACCACATAATTTGTTTTCACCTGCGGGAAATAGCGGTCTATCAATACAAAAGGAACATTATCACGGCGAAGATTAAGGATGTCGGCAGTATTGGGCTGTGAACTGGCGATAATCAATCCATCCGATTGTCGCTCCAGCATCAACCGTATCAGCCGGGATTCTTTCTGCGGATTTTCATCCGTACTGACAAAAGTGACATGATAACCCAGTTTTCCGGCCTCGTCTTCAATGGTGCGGGCAATCCGGGCAAAGAAAGGATTGCTTATATCAGGAATGATTACTCCGATATTTTTTGACGCTCCCAACCGCAATCCCCTGGCAACAAGATTTGGTTTATAATTCAGTTTAGCAGCCATTTTTATAACCTTGCGCTGCGTTTCCTTATTGATACCCATCTCATCTCCCCGGTTATTGAGGACAAGAGATACCAATGCTTTAGACACACCCAGGGCCTTGGCAATGTCGTTTAACGAAGTTTTCTTCATGTATAATATAATATTTCACATTTTTTATTTCATGAGTATACCTGAAAATGGAATATCCGGAGATCAAACACATTACCCACGACGTGAGACAGGTGCTAAAGGTTTTAAACAATTCTAAATCTTTTAAACTGAGCGTAAAAGTTCTTTTCAAATATAAATCAAAAAGAATAAAAGAGCAAATGAAGTTTATCAAAACAAATGATTTTTGTAAATAACAGAATATTAAATGCTCAGTAAACTAAACCGTTTAATGAAAGGGTGGGCGTCTAAAAAATAAATATTTAAACCTATTATGTCAGAATCCGGTTAATCAGGATTTGTTTCCTCCGTTGCCGGAACGCGGCGCAGGTTGCAGGCGCAAAAAATATCTTAACCTCTCAACCTTTTGTTAAAGCCGGGTTATTGCCCGCCCGGTCAGGCCCTGTCCGGGGAAAGACGATGAATGACGGCTTGCCGGCATGAAGAATTAATCCTGTTGATGCTGACAACGCATCTTTCAAAATCCTCCGGCCCTTACTTACGCTTCTTTGGCGGCGGATACCCCCTGCTCTTCGAAGCTTCTTCCAGTCTTTTCTGCCACTTGGATTTCTGAACAGGTTTGCCTTTACTATCCCTGACTTTTTTCAGGATCTCCTCTTCGTTTATAAAGGACTTTGCCAGCATATTTTGCCCAAATGTTATGAGGTTTGCCAGAAAATAATAATAGTTCAGGGCTGCTGAAAAGTTATTCAGGATAAGCATGAACATGAGGGGCATTATGTATGTCATTCCCTTCATCCCGGGCATCTGCTGGGAGCCGGAAGAAGACGGACTGTTAATTTTCATCGTGATGATCGTAGAAGCTGTCATAAGAATAGTAAACAGACTTACATGGTCTCCATACATGGGTATGGTAAAGGGTAACTGGAGGATAGAGTCGTAAGTTGACAGGTCATGTGCCCACAGGAAACTTTGTTGCCTCAGCTCTATTGATGTGGGAAAAAAGCGAAACATAGCATACAGAATAGGTAGTTGCAGGATCATGGGCAGGCAACCACCGAGAGGACTTACCCCTGCCCGTTTGTACAGGGCCATCTGTGCCTGTTGCTTTTTCATGGAATCTTCTTTCTTGGGAAAACGGGCATTGATCTCATCCACGAAAGGTTTCAGCACCCGCATTTTGGCCTGGGAAGCATACGACTTATATGTCAACGGGAACAACGCCATTTTTATAATCAGCGTCAATAACAGGATGATAATCCCATAACTGCTAATGTATTTATGCAGCCAGTTAAATATAGTGATGATCACATACCGGTTAACCCACCGGATAATATTCTTCCCGAGATACACCAGTTCGGTAAGTTCCCTGCCATACTTTTTCAACGTTTTGAAGTAGTTTGGACCAAAATACATCTGCATCGGAATCTCTACATGATCGGCCGGATGATATGGGACACTGAGTTCAGACTCAAAGAACCTGAGATAGGGATCCCCTTCGGCCATCCTGGTTGATTTTACAAATGCATTTTGAAAAGGTTCATCTTTGGCAATAAGAACGGAAGAAAAGAACTGATCTTTATAAGCCAGCCATTCGATACGGGTAGGAACATCCTCTTCCATTTCAGGTTTATTGGAACGCATGCGCAAGCCACTCACTTCGTCCTGAAAGAACTTATATTTAATGGTGGTATAATTATTTTCATTTTGTCTCCCTCTCTCCTGTTGTGGGATATACATATTCCAGTTCAGGGAAATCGTAGTCAGGTTGGAGGCGATTATTTTGTTCATCCCTTCCAGGCGGACATCCAGGTCAATCATATACTCATCAGGGTGAATGGTATACAGGTATTCGATATATGCATGGTCATTAGCCTGATAGCGCATGGCAAGCGTATATGTACTGTCTTTGACGCGGATATAGGAGGTATCCGTTTGTGGGGAAAAGAATAATTTAGACGTTTCAATCAGGCGATTATCAGCGGTAAAGAAACGAAAACCGAATTCTGTTGAATCGCCCCTAAAGAGTACCAATGGCAGAGAATCATATCGCCGGTAATTTTTCAATACCACAGCATAGACCCGTCCTCCTTTTGATGAAAACTGGATTTTCATCAGGTCATTTTCGACCGTAATCAGTTTGTTTTCTTCGGACGGAAAGGTATCCACAGGGACCTTTGCTTTTTGCCGTGTCGTAACCGGTGACGTTGTAACGGTTTGCTTCACTTTTTGTCCGGTATTTGACACCGTATCCTGCCGGGTAAGTGAAATGAGCGAATCGATCGTGACGACCTGCTGCCGCGGATAGCTTTCCGAAGGCTTAAAGGAAAGTGCTTTCAGATAGGCAGTCCGGGCTGCCGAATAATCTTTTTCCAGATAAAGAGAATCGGCAGTTCTAAGTTCCTGCTCATAAGATTTTGTACGCTGGTTGCTGTTAAAATAGCTGAATATAACAAATATCAGTCCGATCAGCACAATACCTACAATAGTGTTCCTATCCATTACAGATCAATTATTTTTTCGTTGATTTTTTTCTTCGGTATATTCTACGGCAGCTTTCACAAAACCTACAAAAAGCGGATGTGGTTGCAAAACCGTGCTCCGGTATTCGGGATGGAATTGTACCCCGACAAACCACCGCAAACGGTCATTTTCCATAATTTCCACCAAACCGGTGTCAGGGTTTATCCCAACCGCTTTCATGCCATGCGATTCAAATTCTTTCAGAAACCTGTCGTTAAATTCATACCGGTGGCGGTGTCTTTCAGCAACATGTTCCCGGCCATAAGCGCTGTAAGCTTTACTTCCCTTTTTAACATCACAGGGATATGCTCCAAGCCGCATAGTCCCCCCTTTAGCCGTAATACTTTTCTGTTCTTCCATAAGGTCAATGACAGGATAGGGTGTCTTCCTGTTCATTTCGGACGAATTTGCATTGTTAAGTCCAAGGACATTACGGGCAAACTCCACCACAGCACACTGCATACCTAAACATATACCGAGATAAGGAATATCATTTTCACGGGCATAACGTGCAGCATGTATTTTCCCTTCAAATCCCCTGCTTCCGAAACCCGGAGCAACGAGTATTCCGTCCAGCCCGGCAAGTGTTTCATCCATATTTCCCGGTTGCACCTGCTCAGCATGAATATACCTGAGATTAACCGTGCTCAGGTTTACCGCGCCTGCGTGAGTAAACGATTCGGAAATAGATTTATAAGCATCGTGCAGTTCCACATATTTTCCGACCAGGCCGACGGTAACCGTATGTTTGGGGTGGTTCAGTTTATCCAGAAAGGCGATCCACGGTTTCAGCTCAGGTTTACTTTTGGCAGGCAGTGCCAGTTTGTGCAACACCGTTTCATCCAGTTTTTCTTTTTGCATAAGTAACGGAACTTCATAAATCGTGCGTGCATCAATAGATTCAACCACACTATGAATATCCACATTACAAAAGAGGGCAACTTTCTGCCTGATTTCATCATTGAGGGATTTCTGGGTCCGCAACACCAGGACATCAGGTTGAATCCCATTTTCCTGAAGAACTTTTACCGAATGCTGGGTAGGTTTTGTTTTCAGCTCACCGGAAGTTGCCAGGTAGGGTACCAGCGTTAAGTGGATCACGGCACAGTTGGTTGGGCCCAACTCCCATTTCAATTGTCTGACCGATTCAATATAAGGCAGAGATTCAATATCGCCCACGGTCCCGCCTATTTCGGTGATCACCATGTCGTAATGATTTTTCTTTGCTACCAGCCGGATACGGCTTTTTATCTCATCCGTAATGTGCGGAATAACCTGAACGGTTTTTCCCAGATAATCTCCGCGCCGTTCTTTATCAATTACCGACTGATAGACCCTGCCGGTAGTCACATTATTTTCCTGGGATGTCGGAATATTGAGAAAACGCTCGTAATGTCCCAGGTCCAGATCGGTTTCAGCACCATCTTCCGTCACATAACATTCGCCATGTTCATAAGGATTGAGGGTTCCCGGATCGACATTGATATAAGGGTCAAGTTTCTGAATGGTAACATTATAGCCTCGTGCCTGCAAAAGTTTTGCAAGAGAGGCGGAAATAATTCCCTTTCCGAGTGAGGAGGTTACACCCCCGGTAACAAAAATATATTTAGTGGACAACACAATATTGATTTTGAGATAAGCAGTTAGAGATCCATTTCATCTATCATATCAATTTTATCTTTCAGCAACCGGATACTGGCTTTGGCATTGTCAATTTTTGCCTGTACATCACGGATCACGGAATTTACATTATCCGACTGGGCAAAGAAACCAATATTATTTTCCCAAACCGTAATATCACTCTCGAGTTGCCTGATCCGGTTAATAAATTTTTCCCGGTCTTTTTCCACTTTCACCCGGGCTTTGGATTGTCCGGTAAGGCTTTCCAGTTTGTTCCGGTATTTTAACAAACTTTTCTGATGTTCATCAATATTTAGATTATTAAACAATTTATTGATGGCACCCCGGTATATTTCGGCAATTTCGATTTTCTTCTCAAACGGCACAAAACCGATTTCCGACCAGCGGCGTTGAAACTCATTCAAAACTTTAAAATTCTCATCAGCATCCTCAACAGGCGAATAATTTTCAATTTCCCTGATCAGTTTTTCTTTGAGTATCAGGTTTTCGGAATAATTTTTTTCCTTGCTTGCATAAAAATCCGATTTATTTTTAAAAAAGGTATCACAGGCAGCCCGAAATCTTTTCCAAATCTGATCGGAATATTTCCTGGGGACCGGTCCGATCTCTTTCCATTTCTTCTGTAAGGCAATCAGGTCTTCGGTCGTTCTCTTCCATTCGGTACTGTCTTTTAAAGATTCGGCCTGAATACACAGATCTGTTTTCAGCTGCAGATTATTCATCTGGGCTTCTTTGTTTTCGGCATAAAACTCTCTTTTACGATTAAAAAACAGATCACAGGCCTCCCTGAAGCGTTCATAAATGGCATTATTCTGTTTTCTCGGGGCAAAACCTATGGTTTTCCAGAGTTTTTGCAACTCAAGTATCTCGCGGGTCATCTTATCCCACTCCCTATGTCCCTTGATGTCGGTACGTGCGATATCTTCAGCTTTCACTGCCAGTGCGGTTTTTTCTTCAAGATTTTTCCGCTGTGTTTCTTTCAGTTTCTGAAAATGTTCCTGATGTTTTTTGTTGATGGAAGTAGTAGCCGTTTTGAAACGTTCCCAAAGCGCTTCTTTATTTTCTTTGGGTACCGGTCCTATCTCCCGCCATTGATCATGGTATTTTTGCAATTGCTTGAATGCATTAATGATATCGGGTTCCAGAAGAAGCTGCTCTGCTTTTTCGCAAAGAACCAGTTTTTTCTCCAGATTTTTTTTAAGGTCCAGATCCCGGAGTTCTTTATTGATCTTGATGTAATCGTAAAACTTCTCAACATGATGATGATAGGTATCCCAAAGGTCTTTAACATATTGCTGGGGAACAATACCTATACTCCGCCATGTTTCCTGCAATTCCCTGAAATCCTGAAATGTTTTGTTAATCGATTCCTTCCGGTTTGCCAGGTTTTTAATCTCCTCGATAACGGCATATTTGGCTTCAAGATTCCGCTTTTTTTCTGCTTCAAGTTCACGGTTATGCCGGGCTTTCAGATCCCTGTACCGTTGAAGTAATTCTTTGAGTTTTTCTTCACCGGGATGCGGCTCGGGCTTAAAATCAACCGGATCGCCACCCTGGTCAAGAAAACGCTTTCTTTTCTCTTCAATCTCGCGCCGTGTTTTCTTATAAAAATTGGTCTTTATTTGTTCTACATCAGTCCTGATTTCATGTATCGGACGCTCTGAAAGGAGTAACTCAAGACGGTTAAGCAATGCATCTGGTGAAAAATCCGTATAATCCACATCCGGTACAGACAGGTCATCCTGCACTTTTTCTTCCTCCGCAGCAGACGCTTCCTCTTCAGGGACATCAGATGAGTCCGATTTAACGGATGATTTTTTATCTTCTTCTTTTGATGTTTTTTTCTTTATTTTCTTCTTCTTTTCCTTTTCTTCCCCGGCATCTGCAACCGGTTCGTCTTTATGTTCAGCCAATTCCGGTTTATCAGACCCATTATTTACTTCACCTTCATCAGGATCAGGAGATGCCTTCCCCACTTCATCATGTTTCTTGGAGTGTAATTCAAGGTTTTCAGCTACAGATTCTGAAATCTCCGTATTTTTTACCGGCTCAACATCCGGAAATTCAGGATTGTCGGCTTTTGTTCCGATTTTCGGTTCTTCAGATCCGGCAGGAACTTCCGTTTCCTTTATTATATCAGCATCAGTATCAGGATCATAATTAATCTCATCCGCTTTAACATCCGCATTTACTTCAGTCATATCAGATGGTTCATGAGGAACGATCTCTTTTTTTTCATTCTCAATCTGCGGAACATCAGTCTGTTCCGGCATATTCTCCTTCGTATCCATCTCACTCAATTTAGGGTAACATTCTTCTTCCGGGATTTAAACCCGGCAAAGGTACGAAAATAAGTATTTCACCAGAGAATTCAAATTCCGTTATTACTTTACCATCCGAAAATATCCTTCCGTTAATTATCCCACCCTGTAACGGATTGCAAATACTGCTGATTTTCGTATGGAATATTACCGGAGTGTTGAAGAATCTAAAACCACGGCTTCAATTTATCAAAACGATCATACACGCAAATAATATATATTACCATATGATTTGTACTTATTGATTTTCCGCTACTATCATCACAGCAAACCGGGAATAACGGCTTTCCGGTCTGCAGGATAATCTTCGAAATTTTCCCGGTACCATTGGTGGTTACTTTCAGCACGTGGAAGGAGGTTGGCGAAAGTCCAGACGGCAAATGAAAGCGCCGGCAGGTTCCAGGCCATCAGGGCAAAACCACCCCACTCAATCATCTCACCAAAATAGTTCGGGCAACTGATCCGGTTAAATAATCCGCCATAGGGTATTTTATACCCGTTACCGGAACGGTTGCGCAAACGGATCAGTTTATTGTCCGCCCACCCGTTAATTAAAAAACCAGCGGCAAAAAGAACGAAACCGGAAATAAAACGAATATCCGGTATCCGGGGTTCCGGGAATACAGGTCGGATATACCCCAAATAATATCCATTGAGATAACCATTCACCAGGTTAAAGATTACAGCAAAAACCAGGATCACCAAGGGCATTTTTTTTCCTTTGGTGCGGGTGCGAAGCGGATAAATCAGCGAGCGGTGGACATAGTGGATACACCAAAGGGCAAACAAAATCCAGGTTGCCGTATCATGGCTATACTTACCGGAAAGGTAAAACCCTGCAAATACCAGCAATGAAGGGATTTCCATCAAAACCCAACTCAGTCGGTTGGGGATCAGCGGTCCCCATCCTGTCCGGGTGTGCCGGCCGTAGGGGGCACGGATTTTCAGGAGTACCGGAAAAAGGATCACAGCCAGGATCAGCCATCCCCATGTAATTGCCGTAAAAAGGTTAAGATTCATACATCCGTTATTTTATGTTCGTCAAACCAGCGCAGGGTATCCGCAAGGGTTTCTTTAAATGGCCGTGGATGATACTCCAGCATATCGGTGGCTTTTTGATGGCTGATCTGCCTGTGACTGTATTTCAGGAAAGTTACCGATCCGGAAGTATAGAGGGGTTCACGGCCGTTCAAAGCAGCCCAGGCTTCCATGAAAGGGGCACCGGTGCGTGCAAGCCACGATGGCAGTACCGGAATGTTTTTCCCGTGAGGTTGTAATGATCTGATCATTTTATATAAATCCGCCAGGGAAATCCAATGGCCTGAAAGCAGGAAATCTTCACCTGAGATTTCAGTATCCAGTAGATTGACAGCAGCTTTTACAACATCCCTGACATCCACCCAGTCGTATCCGCCGGGAATCAGGGCAGGCATTTTTCCACGGGCAAAACGGAGGACAGCCTCCCCCAGCAATGAAGGTTTATAATCCCCCGGGCCCAGAACGGCTGTAGGACAAAGGATCACACCATGAACACTCCGGGTAAAGGCATCCATCACCATCCGGTGGGTAACCGCCTTTGAACGGTTGTACAGATATTTGTCATTCACTACCAGAGGCCTGGTTTCATCAAGTGGCTCTGAGAGCGGGAAAGGATCGTAAGCGTGAACCGAACTAAAATGGATCAGACGAATAGGTTGCCCGGCAACCGCACGAAGGATCTGTTTCGTGCCTTCGGTATTTTCAGCAAAAAACTTTTTACTATGCTTTTTACCGATAAAAATCCTTGCTGCAAGATGAAAAAGGGCATCCAAACCATCTGTAAAAATATCCGTATCCTTTTCAGAGAGGATATTTCCCTCTACCATTTCAACATTGAGGCCTTTCAGCGCCCGTATATCGTTGTGAACCAAAACGCGGACCCGGTGTCCGTTTTTTAACAGTTCCCTCACAAGGTTGTTCCCGATATGTCCGGATGCACCGGTAACGCCAACTCTCATTATATGGTTAGCAGATTCAAAGTATCAAAGATAACTTTTTTAAGGCTTCTTGGCAGTTTTCGGATTGTTCAGCAGGCTGTCTGAAGGAAACATCGCTTCCGGGCAGCTTTTTTATACCACAACAGGAACAATAATCATCCATGTCGATATTATTTTACGGAAGATGCTGTCATATTAAGCTTAGGGAAAAATAATTTTTTCTTACATTTGTCCACATATCGCTGTAGCTATGATTTTCGGATATTTCAGATCAAAAGGTTATGTAAAAGGGCTGGAAGATGTTCAGGAATCCTTTCAGATTGAAGAGTTGATCTGGCTTGATTTGCTGGCACCTACAGCTGAAGAAAGACTCTTTGCCGAAGATCTGTTTAAGATAAAATTACAGACTGCCGAAGAGATCGAAGAGATTGAGAGTAGTTCGAAATATTCAGAAACCGAAAATCAGATCATCATCAACACCAATTTCCTGGTCAGGGAGAATGAACATATCAAAGATTTCCCGGTTTCACTGATTTTAAAGAACAACGTACTGATCTCAAACCGGAACGAACGGCTGCAAACTTTTGGAGACACCATCCGCAAGATCAAGAACAAACATAAGATTCTGACCAACGGGTACCAGATCATTCTAGCCCTTTTCGAATCGAGAATCGACCTGGATGCCGATTTTCTTGAGGCCATTGCGGGACAGATTACCAAAGTAAGCAAATCCATCAATATTGAACAGGACCTGGATGAGGATGTACTGATTGCCATCAGTAACCTGCAGGAAACGACGATGATGGTCCACGAAAACATCATTGATAAGCAGCGGGCCCTGTCAGGAATGCTGAAGAGCGAGTTTTTCCCCGAAGAAAGTTATGAGCTGATCCGTATCATGATCAAGGACGTGGGATCATTGCTCGACCATACGCAGTTCAGTTTTGAACGTCTGGAAAATCTGCAAAACACTTTTCTTGGCCTTGTGGGATTTGAACAGAACAAGGTAATCAAGATATTTACGGTAGTCACCGTTGTCTTTATGCCGCCCACACTGATAGCCAGTATTTACGGGATGAACTTCAAGATCATGCCCGAACTTCACTGGGCGTTCGGTTATCCCCTGGCCGTTGTAGCCATGGTCATTGCCTCTGCCGGCACACTGCTCTTTTTCAAGCGTAAGAAGTGGCTATAGTACACGACTATTGATCTGTTAATACGGTAATTTATCACTATTCAAACTTTTTCGGTATACGTTGATTCCTTTACCGGCAGGACTTACCGGCGGATCATATTTTTAATTAATTTTGTGCCCCGGGTGATGAGGTTCACCAAAACTGCCCCGATGGGCTAATGACCTCTGCAAACGAAAAACTTTTCTTTAATGGACCAGCCGCTCACCACTCTTGAAAATGTTTGCAGGGGTTTTGGTTTTTCCAACCTGCTGGCAGACATACAACTGATCCGGAACGAAAACCGGAATGGTACGACCTTGAATATTGCGGTACTGGGTCGTTTTAAAGCCGGCAAAAGTTCACTGATCAACCATCTTATCGGAAAAGAGATTTTACCTACAGGTGCCACACCGGTCACCAATGTCATCACACGTATCCGTTATGGAGATAACGAAGGGATTACAGTACATTACCGTGATAACCACGTGGAAAATATTCTGCTGTCGGAACTTTCATTATTTGTGAACGAAAAGGAAAACCCGGGAAACACCAGGGAAATTGATTTCGTAGATCTTACCGTTCCGGAACTCAAATCGTTTCCGCACCTCCGGTTTATAGACACTCCCGGTATCGGCAGCCTCTTTTCTCATAATACATCCGCTACACAGCACTGGATTCCCGGCACGGGTGTCGCCGTCCTGGCCATTGACCCCGGACATCCGTTAAGCGAAGACGAAATGCAGTTTATTGATTCGCTGCAGAAATATACACCCGACATCCGGTTATTGCTAACCAAAACAGACCTTTACCATCCCAAAGATCTGGAAGAGGTTGAGCAATTCATTCACGAATCCGTATTAAAAAAATGGGGCAAACCCTTTCCCGTTTACCGCTACTCCATTGTAAGCAAAAGTCAGGATTACCGGAAGCAATTCATTTCTCAGGTACTGGCTCCCCTGGAAAAAGATTATACTGCACGGAAAAAAGAAGTTGCGGAATACAAAATAGCTTCACTGGCACGTGAATGTCTGGGCTATCTCGAAATGGCTCAGCTTAGTAGTGAGAAGAATGAAAAGGAACGTAAAGACCTGTTAAAAAAAATTCTGGACGGACAATCGGATATCAAAAGGATACGTGAGGAACTGCGCCTGATTGCAGAATATCACGTTTCTTTAACACGTTCCACCCTGGCAGAACGCCTGTTATCATACGCAGATGAAATCACGAATGATCTCAGGGATCATTTCCTGCAGGAATACGATCACTGGCGGGGAAACCTGTTTGTACTATCCCGGAAATTCGAGCAATGGACAGCCGGAGAAATCAGTAAAAAACTTTCAGACATCATCGAAAAAGAATATCCGTTTTTCAACAGTATCCGGGAGGACACCAAGGCACACTTTGAAAAGTATCTGATGACCCTGCAGGAACAGCTCAACACCAGGGTCAGGGAGGTATTGAATATTTTCCTTTCATCAGAAAAAAAAGAAATAGGATTACACACCCTGCCCCCACCGGATGTTGCTGTCTCATGGGCATTTGATTCGAATATTGACCTGTTATGGTTCCTGTTCCCGATGTTTATATTTAAACCGGTTTTCGGGCGGTATTTTGAACGGCACATCGAAAGTGAGGTGGAGAAGAATGTCTACCGTCTCATCGGACAGGTGACCGAGAAAATCAATGCATTGATCCTGGAGATGAAGGAGGAAACGTTACGGCGTTACGAACTTGAGATCACCGCAATCCGGAGTACCCTGTCCCGCAAGCCAGACAATCAGGCATCACCCGCTGATGCTATCAAAGAGATCAGATCCCTGGCAAACCGGTAAACAGGCCGTTGAATTTATGTTATAAAACAACTGTTGATTTTTCTTATTATGAACTTATGTTCATTATCTTTGTATGAAATTACAAGATTTGTATTATAAAAATTTAAAACAAAGAGCTATGTCACAAGGACAAGGATTATTCGGACAAGGCAAAGGGTCTGGACGGGGCGATGGTCACGGTCGTCACAGCGGAGGCGGGTATGGTACGGGGGGATTCTGCATCTGCGCCAAATGCGGAAATAAAGTTCCTCATAAACAGGGTGTTCAGTGTACTAAACTAAAGTGTCCGGATTGCGGGCATACGATGATCCGCGAAGAACTGCTGGAAGACAGGCGGAAGAAGAAATGAAGAAAAACACCATGAAAGGTTCGTACAGGGACCAGATCTTAACAATAGTGAAAGCACCGGTTTATCTTGGGATCCCAACGACAGTAGATAATAAGGTAAATAACTGTTCTGCCATAGCGCTCAGTAATACCATTGCCTGTTTTACAGACCCGGATACTTTTCAGAAACTCATTCACCGCAACGGGGATTATCAGCCGTTCGGGATAAACAGTTACCCAATGACTATCATGTCCGTACCCACTTCAGATGATTTTTTTCATGGATAATTTGCTGAAAGACTACCTTGGGTATCAGTTTAACGGATGAAAAACTTTTCTTACGGATATCTGACGGTTTAATCACTTTTCCGGAAACAATTGCTTTCGCAACGGCTATTCCGCTTTCTATGGCGGGACCGATCCCCTCCCCCATATCGGT
>JAADHC010000028.1 GCA_013152085.1 Chlorobiota bacterium | reverse complement strand
CTAATAAACAAATTAAACTAATCAGAATAATCCAAATATATCTTTTCTCAGCATTCTTGCGATACATTGTAATAAAAAAAACAGCATAAACCGATGCAAAAAGACCAAACATATTTGGATTTCCAATAGTGCCTATCACTCTGGCAAGCGCATTCTCCCTTAGATAGTGTATATCAATTATTTCTTTTGGCCTGTTAGAAAAAGAGTAAAAAAACGATTTAACTTCAAAAAACTGTATCAGAACAACAATAATATTTATTATCCCTATGATTATTAAGATATTAAACAAATCTTTGTCATCTAACTTTGATGCAAAATAGATTCCGGCAAATACGGATATTACATAAAATAACGGTTTATATAATTGTATAACATCTTTTACATAGTAGTCATCATGAATACCTTTTAAAAAGACTACGGAGAGTTGCCAAATAAAATATACGACGACCAGAAAGAACAACTTTACATTTGATCCTGAAACAGATATCCTAAGTTTAGGGTTCACCAATAAATGAATCAACAACAGAAGTAAAGGATATAACATTACAGATAAATCCATGACTCTTGAGAACTCCTCTCCAAAATAGTTCGGTCTCGGAAGGCAAATAATGAAGATTGGATACAAATAAAAGAAATACTTAATATTTAGCTTCATTCGGTTATATTCATATCTGATTATCAAATAACCATGTTCCAGTTATGTTCAGCATTAAATTCATTTATTTACCCTCCTTTTATTATAATTCACCCGAATCAATTTGAAGCAGTTTATTGAGCTTTTTATAAAGAAGGATTGTCATAATTATCGCAGCAACCGGAAAACAAACTAATGTAGAGTATACAACACCTATATAACCAAATGCCTTTATAAATATGATATCCAGGAATAGATTAATTATTCCTCCTATAATCATCGCCCACATCGAAATTTTACCATGACCCGTGGGTACGGCAATTGCATGATTAAGTATATTATATATCACCCGAAACGGGAGGGCAAAAATAATAAGATTAAACATCTGCATTATTTCATTACCGTAATACTTTGCGAACATTAATTTTAGAATATATGGAAATAAAAAATATAAAATCACAGCAACCGGACCAATCAACAATAAAGAAAAAATGATCAGAGAGTTCGATTTTCTTTTTATTAATTTCATTTTCTTCTTGACATATTCTCTTGTTATATCTGGTGCAAGAATCTGACTAAACAAAATAAAAGGTATAACAATCAAGTCTAAAATACGGTTTATAATCTCATAATATCCTATTTCCAGAATGTAATCAAACCTTTTTAAAATCAACACATCAACTCTAATAAACAAATAATACATCAAGTTTACTACACCTAAAATAATTGAATAATTCGCTACATCCTTAACTATTTGATAATTAAATTCTCTAGATTTATCATCCTGTTTAACAAACAGGATTACTCCATCAATTATATATAACACTATCAAAGAAATAATCGTTCCCGTGATTCCATAATTTTTTATAAAGAAATAACTAAGAAGTATAGTGCTTAAACCAGAAATAATTGTAATAAGTGATAAGGTTTTAAAATTCTTTTTCCCCCGATAAATACCTTCCAATACCCCAACTATTGGTACGAGATACAGATAAGGAATAAAGATATAAATATAAGGGTAATCACCAATAATCTTCTTACCAAGAGCAAGTAACAATAATACTATCATACTTGTAAATACAAAAACCAAGAATGTTACTGAAGGAAGTACCTTTTTAAGCAACTTCTTGTCTTTTGATTTATATTCTGCTACATATTTTGCAGTTGCAGTTGATAATCCGAAATCACAGAAAATTAACAATAAGGAAACTATTGCCAGTAAATAATTCAGCTCTCCAAAATCTTTTGGAATTAAGAAAAGACTGGCAAAATAAAAGATTACAAAACTAACTCCCTTCTTTCCAAATAGTTGGATTGCCCTCCAAAAAAAATTCGTAAAGTTTTCCTTTTGTGCAAGATGGTTCGTTTTCAAGTACACGAAAATAGAATTACTCATAAATCTCTATGAATTATATCCTTAAAAGAATTGTTTAATATACTACTTGCAAATACCTTCACATTAATAGAGACCAGGTATAATATCATTTAAGGATTTATCAAACTTAACTTGTATAAACGGATCTTTTAAATTTTCACAGCCTAATATATTCTATCTAACAAAAACATAAATATCATTTATCCCGATACGCTACGCTGTCGGGATTACTCCCTTCGGTCATGAGACCACGCTGTTTAGTTTGTTCAACCTACAAATTTCAATTCATTGCATTTGTGAAATTTAAGTTTCACGAATAAAGGCGACCCCTGATTGAGCTAATCTGGCTGCACGGTAATTTGAAGTAACCGAGGATCCGCTACGAATTAACTGTCCTTTAATGTGTCTTCTGAGTATTGTATTGGGTAACTTCTCTGCCAGCGAAATACACTTTATTGCAAATTCCTTTGTCCGCTCCAACAGATCATAAGGAATTTCACTTTAAAATAAGTAATCCATTCTGTCCCGGAATTTTCACTTCATCTTTCGCCAATCAACCTTCCCACTTCCCACAACTACGTCCCGTCAGTCACACGCGTATCTTCATAATACGCAGACTAACAATTGATTACAGCTTCTCTATTCTTTGAATAAAATCGTAAACTCTCTTACTCAAATGAGTTTAACGACATTACACATTCCCCCTTCATCAATCATTCCTACAGAGCCATTTATACCAACTGCTTTCGCATTAAGTTCCCTGGTTGCAAAACCTGACCTTCACGAAAGCAGTACATATCTTTGCCTTATCATCAACGGCAGCTAATTTACAAAACGTAATCCAACGCAACAATAAATCCAGATAGTATTATCTTCACTTTTTTGTATAAAACAAAAGCTGTGAATTTAACATAAGTTGGTAAAAAAAAACTAAAGTTTGTTTTTATAAAGATACATACCATCGAACAAAGGCATTTATACCGGCTTCTATATCCGTTTCAGGTTTATATCCCGTCACCTCCGTCAAATCACTCACATCCGCCCAGGTTTTGGCTACATCCCCGGGTTGAATGGGAAGGAGATTCAGTTTTGATTTTTTGCCAAGGGCTTTCTCGATGGTATGGATAAAGTCCATCAGTTTTACCGGCCGGTTGTTACCGATATTGAATAATCTGTAAGGTGCGGGCGAAGAAGCAGGATCGGGATGTTCTCCTTTCCAGTCCGGATTCCCTTCCGGTGGAACCATCAACACACGAACAACCCCTTCCACAATATCATCAATATAGGTAAAGTCACGCTCCATTTCCCCAAAGTTGAATACATCAATAGGTTCATTCTTCAGTATCTTTTCGGTAAAAATAAACAGTGCCATATCAGGCCTGCCCCACGGACCATATACCGTGAAAAAACGTAAACCTGTGACAGGGATATTGAAAAGATGGCTGTAGGTATGAGCCATCAACTCATTAGCTTTTTTCGAAGCGGCATATAAACTTACGGGATGGTCAACATTGTCTTTTACCGAGAAAGGCATCTTTTCGTTTAATCCATACACGCTTGAACTACTGGCATAAACCAGATGTTTCACCGGATATGCCCGGCAGGCTTCAAGAACTGACAGGAATCCGGACAAATTACTTTCTATGTATGCATCCGGATGTGTCAGGCTGTAACGCACCCCGGCCTGGGCGGCCAGATGGATCACAGCATCAAAGTTTTCTTCACGAAACAAATGACGGATAAAATCCTTGTCATTTAATTCTGCACGGTAGAATGTATAATTTTCAGATTTTTCACTCCGGATCCCCATATTCCACTGATCAGCCTTCCGGATACCAGCTTGTTTCAGACGGTTAAATTTAAGTTCCGGGTCATAATAATCGTTAATATTATCCAGTCCTGTAATCTCAAATCCTTCAGATATTAACCGGTTTGCAAGATGAAACCCAATGAAACCGGCTGTTCCTGTAATAAGGATTTTTTCCATTCTCCGAAAGCCCATCATATTTTGAATCGTATTAGGGATTAATATCTACTTTTTATCAATATATTGCAAAATCCTTTTAATACTCTGGTTTATACTTTCTTTGGAGGTATCAATGATAATTTCCGGATTCTCAGGTATTTCATACGGATCATTAATGCCGGTAAAATGGTTAATTTCCCCGGCCCTGGCTTTTGCATATAACCCTTTAATATCCCGTTGTTCGCATACTTCAAGTGATGTGGCAACATAGATTTCCACAAAATTCCGGCAGAGTTTTCTCACAAAATCCCGTGATTCCTTATAAGGGGAAATAAAGGAAGCCGTAACAAAAACCCCATTGTTTTCCAGTTTGCTGGCAAGAAAACCCACCCTGCGGATATGTCTGTCCCTCTCTTCCTTGGTGAATCCCGTTTTCGGAAAAATATGACGCACATTATCTCCGTCAAGATGTTCTGTTTTATAACCTTTTTTCTTCAATTCAGCATACAAGGCTTCGGCCAGTGTACTTTTTCCGGCACCGGAAAGTCCTGTAAACCAAAATACTCTGGAAACCACCTCTTTCTTACCATAATTAACATTATTCCATATCCTTTCATGCAAATAATAAAGGAAGAGTTTGACAAGCAGATCAATCCCTCCGACAGCAGCAGCAACATCCAACCTGCCGGTAAAAAGATAAACTATCGTGGCGGTGATCAGTGTTGCCCATAACCGCCAGCTAAGTGTTTTCAGAATAGAACGTAAACCCGTTTCCTTATACATCGGTTAATATTTAAGATTCTCAATTACTTCGTTACAAATAAATTCCGCAGCATGGCCATCGCCATAAAATGCAGGAAATTTTGCTTCGCCACTTTTTATGTAAGTACGAAAGCCTTTCAGAATTTTATCCCGGTCGGCATCCACCAGCATAGCCGTGCCGTTTTTCACCAGTTCGATCCATTCGGTCTCATCCCTGAACACCAGACATTTCTTATGATAAAAATGTGCTTCTTTTTGCACGCCACCCGAATCCGTCATGATTATCCCGGATGTTTTTTCCAGGAGGATCATCTCCAGAAATGATACCGGCGGAATGATCCTGAAAAGAGAATTACGCTCAATCTTCTTCGCCAGGGACTTTTCCAGATCTTTTTTGATTGCTTTTACCGTTCTGGGATGCAAAGGCATTACCAACGGAATCTTTTCCGAAGAAACGATCTCAGAAAGCGCCGAAAAAATGGTATTCAGCCGCTCCCGGTTATCGGTATTCAAATCCCTGTGTAAAGTAGCCAACACAAACTTATTTTTTATAATACCCAGCCGTTCCAGGAATCCCTTTTTTTTGCCGGCCATATTTCCGAAGAAGAGTGCATTGTCATACATGATATCACCACAATGATAAATTTTCGGATTATCAATATGATAAGGAGGTATATTTTCAGGAGAGAAACCTTCGTGTAAAAGATTCTTAAAGCCCGCATTCGTAGGAGAAAATAACAAGGTGGAAACATGATCGGTAGTAATGCGGTTTATTTCCTCCGGCATATTTTTATTGAAACTACGCATACCTGCCTCAATATGCACGACGGGGATGTGCATTTTAACAGCTGACAAAGCCCCGGCAAGCGTTGAATTGGTGTCACCATAAACAACCACTACTTCCGGATTTACATCTTTGAAAAGCTTTTCAGCTTTGGACAGTATTTTTCCTGTTTGCTTTCCATGAGGGCCAGACCCCACATGAAGGTTAAAATCCGGCTTCGGTATTTGCATTTCATCAAAAAACACCTGCGATAGTTGCTTATCATAATGCTGGCCTGTATGAACGATAACCTCCTGTATTTGTCTGCCGAATCGGTTATGAACCGCCCTGCTGATTGCAGCAGCCTTAATAATCTGAGGACGGGCACCAATAAAATTAACCAGCGTAATCATGCATCAGCTTACTTTAAAAGCGGTTCAAAATAAACAAATTTTTATCAGAAACCCCGAACCTTTGACATGTTCCGGTGGTTCTTTTCTTCAATTTCAATGAATTATTCCTCCACAAGCAACGGGGTATTGCACAGGTATATTGTTCATTGTATACACAGCAACAAGCAGCGGGGAATATAACCTTATCGAATCCAAACCGTGCCTTGCAGTCGGGATCAGTTCGTCTTGATGATCTTAAAGCGCCTTCGACTTTTAAGATCATAGTCATACTGATTTAAAATTATTTTGCATAGTTTACGGCACGCGTCTCGCGGATCACGGTTATCTTCACCTGGCCGGGATATGTCATTTCATCCTGTATTTTCTTTGCAATATCATAGGACAATGTTTCTGCATCCTCGTCAGTAACTTTTTCCGAACCTACGATAACGCGTAATTCACGTCCTGCCTGGATGGCATATGTTTTTAATACACCGGGATATGACAGTGCAAGCTCTTCAAGATCTTTCAGACGTTTAATATAAGATTCGACAATCTCGCGGCGGGCTCCAGGCCGTGCACCCGAGATTGCATCACATACCTGGACAATCGGTGCAATCAGGGTGGTCATTTCCGTTTCATCATGGTGAGAACCGATCGCATTACATACCTCCGGTTTTTCCTTATACCGTTCGGCAAGTTTCATCCCCAGAACAGCATGTGGCAATTCCGGTTCATCGTCAGGTACTTTCCCGATATCATGCAATAAACCGGCACGTTTGGCCAGTTTCGGATTTAATCCAAGCTCTGATGCCATGATGGCAGAAAGGTTGGCTACTTCGCGTGAATGCTGAAGCAGGTTTTGTCCGTAGGATGAGCGATACTTCATCTTGCCTACCAGTCGCACCAACTCCGGGTGTAGTCCATGGATTCCCAGGTCGATAGTCGTACGTTTTCCAACTTCTACGATCTCCTCTTCAATTTGCTTTTGTGTTTTGGTAACAATTTCTTCGATTCTGGCAGGATGGATTCTGCCATCGCTGACCAGTTGATGCAACGCAAGCCTGGCAATCTCTCTCCTCACCGGGTCGAAACAGGAAAGGATAATAGCCTCCGGTGTATCATCAACGATAATCTCCACACCGGTAGCAGCTTCCAGAGCACGAATATTCCTGCCTTCTCTTCCGATGATACGCCCTTTAAGCTCATCCGACTCAATATTGAAAACCGTTACCGAGTTTTCGATAGCCGTTTCGGTAGCTACCCGTTGAAGCGTCTGTACAACAATACGTTTGGCCTCTTTACCGGCAGTCATTTTTGCCTCATCAACAATCTCGTTGATATAGGACATCGCTTCAGTTTTTGCCTCATCTTTCAATGAAGTCATCAACTGTGACTTGGCCTCCTCGGCAGACAACCCTGAGATCGCCTCAAGTTGTTCAACGTTTTGCCTGTGCAGGCGTTCCAATTCTTCACTCTTCTTCTCAACAATTTCTATCTGCTGTTGCAAACTGGAACGAATGGCATCCAGCTCGTTCTGTTTTCGCTGTACCTCCTCATGTTTCTGGGACAATGAATTTTCTTTCTGCTTAAAACGCTGTTCGGCAAACAACAGTTTATTATTTTTTTCATTGATATACTTTTCATGTTCTGCTTTAAGCTGAAGGAATTTCTCCTTAGCCTGAAGGATTTTATCTTTTTTAATCACTTCGGCTTCTATTTCAGCTTCCCTGATGATCTTTCTCTGCCTTGAACTGAGGGCCCTGGAAAAAATAAAATATGCCAGGCCAAATCCCGCAAGCACCGCAGCCAGCGAAATTCCTACCAGGAACACCGGAGATACTTGTATCATTAATATCATTTTCTTAAGTTTTAATACGTTATAAAAAAAGCCCGCTAACTTCTATAGCTTTAAAAACCCCAATAAGACATGGGTGGAGCTGCCACAAACGTTCCGGTTTCCAATGCACTTATAAAAGTGATCCGGTTTCCCGGATTGAGGCCTGCCGTTGCGTTTGCGAGCTTGGCTCCAAAGTTAGTAGTGTTGAGTTTCAAAAGAGTTATAGAATTTAGCGGGCTAAATCTATTTATTATTTAAAAGAACGTTTCTTACACATTTTTCAGATATTCATCCAATTCTTTATTCAGGGCTTCGATATCTTCCATGATTGGAGCAACATCTTGTTTTTCCTCACAATCCATCAGTTTCACCACAAACTGCAACGCCGCCATCGCCAGAAAATCCTGCAAATCTTTTTCTACATACCGCTGTTTGTATTGCAGTATCTTCTCATTTATTAACCGGGCAGCTCTCCTTATCGTCTCCTCATCACTTCTGGTAATCTTTAAAGGATAGTATCTGTCGGCAACATTAACACGTATGGTAAATTTATCCTCCATAACTCAAACTCAACTTCATTGGTTCAACAGGGCTATGCACCTGTCCAACCCCCGCACTATATTGTTTATCTTCATTTTGGCATCACTACTTCCGGTGGATTCTCCCGAAAGTGACTTTGCCAGCTTCAACGATTCATATTTTTGTCGCAGATGATCCAGCTCATTTTCCATCTCCTTAATCTTGCTTTCCAAATGGCCAACGGCACTATCCTTCTTTCCGAGATCCTCCCTGGTACGATCCAGTATCGTTATCAGCTGCCGGATTTTCTCCTCTACCTCAAGGATGGTTTCATTGCGGATCATCATCATCTTATTTATTACAAAATTAACATAGCTTGCCGAATTACAAAAATTAGCGTAACTATTTTTAAGCTATCATGGAAAATAAATCATAGTTTTACACCCTATTCCTTTTAAGATTCATTTATTAAGTATAATGATGATACTTCGCACCCTTCTGTTCCTTTTTATTTTTCTGCCTGTCATTCCTGTACAGGCAGATGATGATACGCCTCTCCGGGAAAAACCGCTTTTTACCCCTCCGCTCAGGATACCGATTTTCCTGTCGTCAAATTTCATGGAACTACGTACGGATCACTTTCATTCCGGAATTGATATTAAAACTCAGGGCATGGAAGGGAAAAAAGTTTATTCAATCGCCGACGGATATATTTCCCGTATCAGGATTTCCATATCAGGATTTGGCAAAGCAGTTTACATCACTCATCCTAACGGTTACACTTCCGTATACGGACATTTGAGCAGGCTGGCAAAGAAAATCAGTCCGGTGGTTAAGAGTGCACAATACAAGCAGAAATCCTATACCGTCGACCTGTTTTTCACTCCTGAAGATTTTCCGGTGAACAAAGGTGAAGTAATCGGATATTCCGGAAATACAGGAAATTCTTTCGGACCACACCTGCACTTTGAAATCAGGGATACACAAACCGAACACCCGGTAAATCCTTTAAAATTCAGATTTCCCGTTAAAGATACGGTTGCACCGGTATTTAAGAGATTACTGATTTATCCGGCGACATCCGAAACTTTTATTAATAACACCCACGGAACAAAAAGCTTTTCAACAAATGCAACAGGACATGCCTATACATTAAAACAATCACAACCCGTGCAGGTCACAGGACCGGTAAGCCTGGGAATAGAAGTTCAGGATTATCTGGATGGTTCACACAACCGATGTGGCATTTATGATTTACAGGTTCTGTTCGACGGAAAATTGATTTACCATATTGTTATGGATGAGTTTTCGTACAGCACAACCCGTTATATCAACACACTAATGGACTACGGTGAAAAGATCAGGAACGGCCGCAATATTATCCGTACCTACATTTCGCCCAACAACCGCTTAAATATCTACCGTACTGCCCAGGATCATGGAATCATTCAACCTGGCGACATGGTGCCCCATCATATAGAGATCCAAGCTTCGGATGTTTACGGAAATACCAGTCACCTGTCCTTTTCGCTGGTCCGGGTATCTCCGCCGCTGGATCAGACAACCACACAAAATAATCCTGAATCATGCTCTTTTATGTTATGGAACCGGGAGAACCGGTTCTCTACCATTGGCTGCCAGGGGTTCATTCCGGAAAATGCCCTTTATGATACACTCTGCTTTCACATACAGACATTCCCACGTGTAAATGGTAGTCTTTCTCCTGTTTATCAGATTCACAAACCTGATATTCCCCTGCAACGTGCATTTACACTCCGGATAAAACCCGATTCAGTGGCACCATACCTTACAGGCAAATTACTCCTGGCGTCAGTGGATGCAAAAGGGAACCTTTCTGCTGCAGGAGGAGAATGGGAAAACGGGAACATTACAGGCCAACTCAGGCGATTTGGAAGTTATACGGTTGCCCTGGACACTATTCCGCCTGAAATCATTCCCCGTTTTAAAGAAAATTCATACGATTTCAGCAAGGCGGCATCTGTTGTATTCAAAATCAAGGATGATTTTTCCGGAATCAAATCCTATAATGGTTTTATAGATGATCAGTGGGTATTGTTTGAGTATGAACCTAAAAAAGATCTTATCTGGTACTCATTTGACCCCTCACGCCTGGACCGGAATAAAATGCACCAGCTCAGACTCGAAGTCACCGACGGAAAAGATAATCAGTCTGTATATCACGGCAAGTTTTACTGGTAGCCTTTGTCCGATTTTAATATTTACTGCAAGACTCTGAAATTCAATAACACGTAGATACTTTTCCTTAAATATATGTATTCTGCCGGTAAAAATCAGACAATACGTATGGCAACATAACGCGTTTTTTTTTGAATGCTATACTGCGACCTCATTGCGACTTACGGTGTCAGGCCTGCCATGACAATATGGTTCGTCAAGGGCATGCCCTTCAGGATCGTTGATATTTAATGCTATATATTTTTACAATACTTTGATCCCTAACGGGATCATTGATATTTGCCGGTTTACGGTTACAATACCCTGATACCTACGGGATCGCTGATATTTGCTGTTATATGGTTATCAAACTTTGATCCCTGCGGGATCGGTACAGGAAAAGGAACCCTTGTAATCATTTATCACATTTCCACAGGAAATTCCTGACTCCGGAGGAGTCAGCGTATTGTAACATCAACCTATGACCAATAAACGACTCCGTCAGGAGTCGAAGTATTGCCTTTTGCTTCCGAAAACTTATGCACAAGGTTACCACAATTTGATACATACGTTAGCGTTAACAAGAGGAAGTGCTGACGATAAACGGAAAAGAATAAAAGAAAATTATCTACGTAGATATATCTACGTAGATACTGTGTTAAAATCCAAATTTATTTAAAAATATTTTGTTATTTTCTGATATCGAATTCCCGTGGGTATATCATCCGGCCGTTAATCCCAAAGTTTCCGGGGATAAATACCTTTATTTACAAGATCACTTATCTTGCGGATTACTTCAGGTTTGTCTTCCTGATAGGTTACGCCAAACCAGCTTTCCCGGCTTTCCAGTATTTTCAATTGAATTTCCCCGGCATGAATCAGTTTGGTTAACGGTACCGGAATAAAGAATTCGGTTCCCGGGTCATCACCATGGTCCCGGATAAAATCACGGAAAAGCCTTTCAATACGATCAAAAGCGGATGGTTTAAATCCCCAGAAATTCATGGACACCTGTTCTTTTCCCGAAAAGATCACCTCGGAGCCATTCTCAAGAACAGAAATTATTTTTCCCTCCCTGATGATAATCTTCGTATGTTCCGTAACCTCTTGCAGATGGCCTTCTCCGGTAATACTGCAAACACCCCTGGCTACAGAACCGTAGGCAGATAAGGTTTTATCCAGTTGAAAACCTACCATAGCATATTCGTCAGGATTTGTATTACGCGTAAGAAACTCTGCAATCTGCCGATAAGATGACGGACCATAAAAATCATCCCCGTTAATTACGGCAAAAGGTCCATGAACCAGGTCTTTGGCTACCAAAACGGCATGAGCCGTCCCCCAGGGTTTCTTACGTTCTGTAGTAATTGTTATTCCCGGAGGCACCATATCAATCTCCTGGTAAACAAAATCCAGATCAATTCGTCCCCGCAGCCGTGGCTCAAAGAAAGCACGCACGTCCTTTTCTATGGACTTCCGGATAACAAAAACCACTTTGCCAAACCCGGCACGAATAGCATCGTAAATGGAATAATCTATGATAGCCTCACCGGAAGGACCGACTGCATCAATTTGTTTCAAACCACCATAACGGCTGCCGATTCCGGCTGCAAGAACAATAAGCGTAGGTTTCATATTATATATTTCTTTTGGTTTCATATCTCCCTTTGTTGATCAATTTCCCGCAAAGATAAAATGATTTTCTTTGGATAACGGAACAAAATATCACGGAAGAATTGATCCGATAAGCCGGAATTTTCTCGTTATATTTGTAATCATTTTATCATAACAACGCATACAAGTACAACAAATGCCTGTCACACTATGGAATACATATAACGTTATCGGCCTCATGTCGGGAAGTTCGATGGATGGCCTGGATATTGTCGCCGTAACACTTTCGTACAGGAAGACCAGATGGAGTTATGTTATCCACCATGCGATTACCGTTCCCTATCCGCAGGAATTGCTGGAGTCACTGAGCCATGCTGCCGGACTTTCAGGTAAGAATCTGGCTTTGCTTCATCATGCTTACGGGACATGGACAGGTAATGAAGTTAATCGCTTCATCGAACGTCATCATTTTATCCCGGAACTTATCGCCTCACACGGTCACACGGTTTTTCATGATCCTGCGAAACATCTCACCTTTCAGCTTGGAGACGGGAATGCCATTGCTGCAGCAACAGGTATTACGACGGTTTGGGATTTCCGCAGCCTCGATGTGGCCATGGGTGGACAGGGTGCCCCACTGGTTCCTGCCGGGGATGTTTTGCTTTTCGAAGAATACAGCCATTGTATCAACCTGGGCGGATTTGCCAACCTCTCCTTTGATCTTAACGGGAAACGGATTGCCTACGACCCCTGTCCGGCAAATCTGGCCATGCAACACATTGTCCGTCCCCTGGGACTTGAATTTGATCAGGATGGCCGGTTGGGAAGAAAAGGAACAGTCAGCCCGGATTTGTTAGAAGAGTTGGATACGCTTGATTTCTATCGTATTCCTCCTCCGAAATCATTAGGCAGGGAGTGGCTCTTTGCTGTCTTTTATCCGGTACTTGACCGGTTTGAACTCTCTGCAGAAGACAAATTAAGAACTGTTTATGAACACATTGCACGTCAGATCTCCGTTTCGGTAAAGCAGGTAAAAGGAGACAAAGCCCTCCTCACCGGTGGCGGTGCGAGAAACACTTTCCTGGTCGAAAGGATCAGCTCCTTGTCACCCGTAAAAATTGTAGTTCCGGATCAGACTATTGTTGACTATAAAGAAGCGCTTATCTTTGCGCTGCTAGGTGTTTTGCGCCTCAGAAACGAAATGAATTGCTTCGCTTCGGTTACCGGGGCATCGCGTGACCTCAGCACCGGCAGTATTGTTATGTTAAACCGTTAAATTCCTGAAATATGAAAAATTTTGTTGCACATAACCCGGTAACCCTTCACTTTGGTAAAGGTTGTACGGATACCCTTGGAGAAGTTGTTTCCCGGTATGGAAAAAAAGTCATGCTCGTCCTTGGCAAAGGTTCTGCAAAAAAATATGGTTATTACGATATTGTCATGCGGCAATTCAACGCGGTAAAGTGTGAAGTCATCGAATTCAGCGGGATCAAACCCAATCCGCTGGCTGCTGATGTGGACCGTGCTGTAAAACTGGCCCGGGAAAATAGCGTGGAGATCATCGTTGCCCTGGGAGGCGGCAGCGTAATCGACTCTGCCAAGATCATGTCGTTATGTATCCCTGAAGATCTGAAAGCATGGAATGTCATGACGGGAGATGCCGAACCCCGGTCTTCATTACCCCTGATCACGGTACTTACCCTGGCTGCAACCGGCACGGAGATGAATGCTGCTGCTGTACTGCAGGATCATAATGCCGGAGAAAAAAGAGGACTGCGCCATCCCCTGAACTACCCGAAACATTCATTTCTCGACCCGTCGTTTACAAAAACCGTCTCAAGGGAATATACTGCTTACGGAATTGCTGATCTTATCGCACATTCACTGGAAGCATTTTTCGGAGACAGTGATGTATCCATCACTGACCGCTTTGTTGCCGAGATCATCAAGGATGCCATGCATTGGGCTCCTCTCGTCCTGGAAAATCCCGGAAATTATGATTACAGGGCCAATATCATGCTGGACGCCACCTTTGCCCTTAACGAAATTACCCTTTACGGACGTACTACAGGCGATTGGGGAGTGCATACTGTCGGACATGTTTTGTCTTTACTCTACGATGTTCCCCACGGTGCTTCCCTCTCCATTATCTATCCTGCATGGCTTAAACTCCAAAAGAAAAGAATTCCCGAAAGAATTGCAAAACTGGGTGAACTGGTATTTAATACAACCAACATCGACCAGATCATTCAAAAATTTATTAAATTCTTTGTTTTCATCAATTCTCCTGTATATTTAACGGATATCGGTATCGACAATACGTATAAAAATGATATTGTAAAACAACTGTCAAAAAATGCAGCCTCCGGAATGGTACATAAACTCAACAATGAAGATTATCATGCCCTCGTAGGATTTATGATGTAAAACAGTTGATCTGCTGTTAGCTATTTTCTTATTTTTGCTGTCATTCCTGCCGGACTGTTCCGGTAAACCTTAATTAAAATTAAAAACTGATAAAGATGAAAAAAACGCTTGTTTTCGCTCTGGGAACCTTATTAACCTTTTTCCTGACGGCAAACCATACAGCCAATGGATGTACAAATTTTCTGATTAGCTCAGGGGCTTCTGCTGACGGGTCGGTCATGATCACTTACGCTGCCGACAGTCATGTACTTTACGGCGAATTATATTTCCGGCCGGCTAAAGATTACCCTGACGGAACCATGCTGGATATCTACGAATGGGATACGGGAAAATATCTGGGTAAAATCAAACAGGTACGGCACACCTATACGGTAATCGGCAACATGAATGAACACCAGGTTGCCATCGGTGAGACAACTTATGGCGGCCGGTCAGAGCTAAGAGATACAACCGGAATCATCGACTATGGCAGTCTGATGTACATCACCCTGCAACGGGCAAAAACGGCCCGTGAGGCAATAAAAACCATTGCGGAACTTCTTAACGAATACGGATATTACAGCTCGGGCGAATCGTTTTCCATTTCTGATCCTCATGAAGCATGGATCATGGAAATGATAGGTAAAGGCGAAAGAAACACCGGCGCTGTCTGGGTAGCACGCAGGGTTCCTGACGGTTATATCTGCGGGCATGCCAACCAGGCCAGGATCACTACTTTTCCTCTCGAAAATGATAAAACTTCGATATCCTCCAAACATCTCGATAAAATTTTTGATCCTGTTATAACCACGGTTTATGCCGCTGATGTTATTGACGTAGCCAGAAAACATAAATTTTTTAAAGGAAAAAACAAAGATTTCAGCTTTGCCGATGCTTATGCTCCGCTGGATTTTGGAGCTGCCCGTTTCTGTGAGGCGCGGGTATGGTCGGGCTTCAACAAGGTAACTTCAGGAATGGAAAAGTATCTTCCGTACGCCATGGGTGAAGATTTTTCTGTCCGGATGCCTTTGTGGGTTAAGCCCGATACAAAACTTACCGTTCATGATGTGATGGAAATGATGCGTGACCATTATGAAAATACACCCATGGATATGACCAAAGACCTCGGAGCAGGACCTTTTGCCTGTGGGGTGCGCTGGCGTCCGCTTACCTGGAATGTCGATGGCAGGACTTATTTTAACGAAAGAGCCATCTCCACGCAGCAAACCGGGTTTTCTTTTATTGCACAAAGCCGTAAATGGCTGAAAGATCCCATCGGTGGCATATTCTGGTTTGGCGTTGATGACACTTATTCCACCGTTTACACTCCCATGTACTGCGGTATTACAGACATCCCATGGCCTTTTGCCGAAGGGAATGGCAGTATGATGGAATTTTCAGACGAATCTGCTTTCTGGATTTTTAACCAGGTATCCAATTTTGCCTATACCCGTTACAATGTTATCATGAAAGATATACAGAAGCTGCAATCCGGACTTGAAACTTCGTTTATAAATGAAGTTCCTGCTATTGATAAGGCTGCCTCGTCATTGTATGAGAAAGATCCGAACCTCGCCCGCACTTTTCTGACCAATTATTCGGTCTCACAGGGAAACCGGACGTTTGAAGCCTGGAAAAAACTCTATGCATTCCTGTTTACGAAATACATGGACGGCAACATTAAAGAACCCGCTCCTGTTCCCGAAGGATACATATATCATAATCCAAAACTATCCCAACCCGGATACGGGGAAGAATGGTACCGGAAGATCGTAAAAGAAACCGGGGATAAATTCCTCTATAAAGGCCATACCGGACATTAGTCATATGAATGAAACGGTGTCCTCATGACACTGTTTTTTATGATTACTTTTGCTTTTATTTTATCTGTTGATGAACCGAACGATTTTTATACTTCCATTTTCCTTTCTCCTTCTTGGCATGATATCCTGCCAGCCGTCTCCCCGGTGTACGGATCGTACGGATGTTTATATTAATATCGGATTTTATACCCTGAAAAACGGGATTGAAACCGACACGTTACTTACCCGGCCGGTGATTTACGGTATCGGAAGAGAAGACAGTGTGCTCACCAGCGGTATCAGCAGCTTGGATAAAATCGGTTTACCTCCCGCCCCGGGACAAACATCCTGCCTTTTTGTCCTGAATTACGGCGGACAATCAGATACTTTATCCTTTTCCTATACCCCTGATTTACAATTTCTGTCTTTTGAATGCGGCTTTATTGAATTTTACACTGACATGGAATTTACTACCACAAACCATTTGATTGACAGCAGTGCTGTCACACAACCTTTGGTATCCAACAACGATGAAGAAAATATCCGCCTGTATATTTTTTAGCCTGCTAATGCTGTTTACCGGTCTGTCCGGATACTCCCAGCCCGACACAACCAGATATGGGGGAATCAGGTTCAGTGTTGACCTGGCCCGGGGCCTGGGCTGGCTTACCAAACCAAAACAACCGGCTTATGAACTTATAGTGGATGCCGAAGTGAAGGATGGATTGTTTGTTGTCGCAGAAGGCGGACAGGCTTCATTAACCTTCGAGAAATATAATTATAATCTTGCCTCTCAGGGTGTATATGGCCGTATCGGTTTTGATAAAAATTTTCTGAAAAGAGCTTATAACGAAAATGAAATGATCTACGGAGGCTTTCGGATCTCCGGAGGAAGATTTACCCAACAGGCAAACAACATCCTTATTCCCGGAAACTATTGGGATGATATGATCACTGCGACAGAACCGGAAGACATATATGCTTTCTGGTTTGAATTTACCGCAGGAATTCGCGCCGAACTGTTCCGTAATTTCTTTATCGGCTGGGGTTTCCGCACCAGAATGTTCCTCCAGACCTCTGATCATCAGCTCAATCCCTATTTCATCCCCGGATATGGAAACACCCTGAAAAGTGTTTCCATGGGATTCCAGTATATCATTGCCTATCGAATACCTTATAAGCTTAAACAATAACCAAAATGGAAACCAAAGCATTTCAGGACTACTATCCCGATGATCTGGCTCATTGTTATGGATGCGGCAAACTCAATCCCCATGGTTACCACCTTAAAAGTTACCGGGAAGGAACGGAAACCGTTGCCCGTTTTAAACCGGAACCGTACCATATTGCGGTTCCGGGATACGTATATGGCGGATTGATCGCATCACTGATTGACTGTCACAGCACAGGAACAGCATCTGCTGCAAAATACCGTGCCGAAAACAGGGAATTGGGATCCGAACCGCCCCTTCGGTTTCTCACAGCATCACTTCATGTCAATTACCTTAAGCCCACGCCTATAGATACAGAACTTATGCTCAGGGCAACCGTCAAAGAAGTGAAAGGAAGAAAAGTCGTAGTAGAAGTCAGGCTTTATGCAGAAGATGATCTCTGTGCCACCGGCGAAGTGGTTACCGTACAAATGCCCGAAGGGATGCCACTGGGAAAACCCGCCGATCAGGAAGGATAATCCTTCAGGTCAATTTCTCCTTTAAGAAACATGTAACCGTAATATGCCAGGCCATCCAGTTCGTCATCACCCGGATAGATATGAACCTGCGCAATTTTGGGAAGCCGCTCCATCAGAAAACCCATTAATGTTTTGCTGTTAGCCATCGGACCGGTAACCAGAATAGCATCCACAGGTTCTTTAAAAACCATGCACATCGCCCCCACTTCCTTAGCTATCTGGTAAGCCATGGCTTCGAAAATAAACCTGGCTTTTTCATCCCCGTCATCAATACGTTTCTGAACTTCATAACCACTGTGTGTCCCCAGATAGGCATAAAGTCCTCCGTCACCGCGAATCATACGCAGCATTTCGTCCTCCGAATATTTCCCGCTGAAGCACGCCCTGATCACATCGCCTATAGGCAACTGGCCGCTACTAATAGGTGAAAACGGCCCGTCACCATCATATCCGTAGGTTGCATCAACTACTTTTCCATGAGAATGTGCACCGACCGTTATCCCGCCTCCCAGGTTCACAACGATTAAATTCAGATCTTCATATTTCTTACCCAGCGACCGGGCGTGAAGCCGTGCAACATATTTTTGATTCAGCGCATGAAATACCGATTTACGTGCAAATAAAGGATGTCCGGATATCCTGGCAATATCATCAAACTCATCAACGACTACCGGATCGGCAATGTACGCCCTGGCTCTCGGAAGCTGATCTGCAATCCGGCTGGCAATCAGACCACCCAGATTCACTACGTCATCTCCCAGTTCACTATTACGGAGATCCTTTTTCAAAGCTTCATTAACCGGAAAAATACCTGAGATCACAGGCCTGACCAGTCCCCCACGGCCCATTACCATGATAATATCTTCCAACGCAATCTCATTTTCCTTCAACACTTTTAAAATCGCCTCGGTTCTGTATTTTTCCTGGTCAGGAATATTCTCAAAACTTTTCAGCTCATCCTCCGTATGCCTGATCATTTTAAGGAAAATGATCTTTTCGAGACGATAAACCGCCAGCTTCGTATAAATCATCCTTGGATTTATGGCGAGAATCAATGACTTTGACAAATCGGCGCCTACGTTTTCCATATCAATACCGGTTTAAATACTTAAATTAATCTGTTCACAGGATCAAAATTACATATTTCTGCGGTATTGTCCACCAGATTCATACAAAGCATCGGACAATTGCCCCAATGTTGCATATTTTGCTGCTTCCATCAATGATGCAAAAACATTTCCATTTTGCCTGGCAGTTGTCCGTAAAGCTTCCAGCACTTTCAGGGTATGCTCCGGGTGTCTCTTTTTCAGGTTGCGGACGGCTTCAATTTGCCAATCCTTTTCCTTCCTGTGCGCACGGATCACTTCTTCAGGTACCGTTGTGTGCATCCCGCCGGGCGGCAGAAAGGTATTCACCCCCATGATGGGTAATTCCCCACTGTGTTTCAGCTTTTCGTAATACATGGATTCTTCCTGTATCTTCGAACGCTGGTACATGGTTTCCATGGCTCCCAGCACACCTCCCCTCGAAGTAATCCTGTCGAACTCAGCCAGCACGGCTTCTTCAACCAGGTCTGTCAATTCCTCAATAATGAATGACCCCTGGAAAGGATTTTGATTCTTGGCTATGCCCAGTTCATGATTGATGATCAGTTGGATGGCCATGGCCCGCCTGACGGACTCTTCGGTCGGGGTGGTAATGGCCTCATCGTAGGCATTGGTATGTAATGAATTACAGTTGTCGTAAATGGCGTTCAAAGCCTGGAGGGTTGTACGGATATCATTAAATTCTATCTCCTGGGCGTGGAGAGACCTTCCCGAGGTCTGTATGTGGTACTTCAACTTCTGTGACCGTTCATCCGCACCATATAAATATTTCATGGCTTTTGCCCAGATGATCCTGGCCACCCTGCCAATAACCGTATATTCAGGATCCATACCACTGGAGAAAAAGAAAGAGAAATTAGGAGCAAAATCGTCAATATCCATTCCGCGTGACCGGTAATACTCCAGATAGGTAAACCCGTTTGCCAGGGTAAAGGCCAATTGGGTAACCGGGTTTGCACCCGCTTCGGCAATATGATACCCCGATACGGATACCGAGTAGAAATTCCTGATACGGTTCTCAATAAAATATTCCTGCATATCCCCCATCATCTTCAGGGCAAAATCCGTCGAAAAAATACAGGTATTCTGGGCCTGGTCTTCCTTCAGGATATCTGCCTGGACTGTACCACGCACTCTGGACAGGGTTTCTGCTTTAATCTTCCGGTATATCCCGGCAGGAAGCACCTGATCGCCGGTTACCCCTAAAAGCATCAAACCCAGGCCATCATTCCCGTCGGGAAGTTTACCGTGGTACTCCGGCCGCGGAACATTAACCTTGCTAAAGATTTCCCCGATTTTTTTCTCAATTTCCCGGGTAAGCCCGTGCTTCCGGATATAAATCTCACACTGCTGGTCAACGGCCGCATTCATAAAATACCCCACCATTATGGGTGCCGGACCGTTAATGGTCATGGAAACCGATGTGGCCGCATCCATCAGGTTGAAACCCGAATAAAGTTTTTTCGCATCATCAAGACAGGATATGGAAACTCCGGAATTCCCGATTTTACCGTAAATATCCGGTCGCGGATCGGGATCCGCACCGTAAAGGGTCACCGAATCGAAAGCCGTAGATAACCGTTTGGCGGGTAATCCCATGGATAAAAAATGGAATCGTTTGTTGGTTCGTTCGGGGCCGCCTTCGCCTGCGAACATACGTGTCGGGTCTTCCTGCTCACGCTTAAACGGAAACACACCGGAAGCATAAGGAAATTCTCCGGGAACATTTTCCTTTAAAGTCCAGCGGATCCTGTCTTCCCAGGAATGATACCGAGGCAGAATCACTTTCGGAATATCCAGGTGCGATAAGGTCCTGGTGTGGGTTTCAATCCTGATGTCCTTTCCCCTGACTTTATAGGTAAACGTCTTGTGACGATACCGGGCCGCCTTCTTATCCCATGTCCTTATAATTTTTCTGTTTTCCGGGGATAATTTCTTTTCTGTCTGTTTGTAAAGCTCTTTCAGTTCACTCATCCCGACCTCGTCCGTTCCGTTTTCTTCAAGTATCCCGAGCGTCTGCCGGAGACTGTGTAACCTGCCTGCAATCTTAGCCTGCTCTTCTGCGGCGGTATTGTACTTTTTAACCGTTTCAGATATCTCGGACAGGTAACGTATACGGTTGTTTGGAATGATCGTAGTGACTTCTCCGGTACGTGCCACGCTAACTTTCTTCCCTGCAATCTTGAATTTTTTACCTGTTTTTTCAATGATGAATTCCATAAGTACCTTATAAAAATGCTCAACACCCGCATCATTGAACGTTGAGGCGATGGTACCGAAAACAGGCATCTCCACAGGTTCCCGGTCAAAGGCATGCCGGTTTCTTTGCACCTGTTTTTTCACATCCCGCAAGGCATCCTGGCCTCCCTGCTTATCAAACTTATTGATCACTACCAGGTCCGCATAATCCAGCATATCGATCTTTTCAAGTTGTGATGCTGCTCCATATTCGGGTGTCATCACATACACAGACAAATCACTGTGATCAACAATCTCCGTATTTGACTGCCCGATACCGGACGACTCCAGGAATATAAGGTCAAAACCGGCCGTTTGTACCAGGCAAAGGATATCGGACATAGACCGTGAGAGGGTTTTGTGTGATTGCCGGGTGGCCAGCGAACGCATGAAAACATGCGGATGATAAATAGCATTCATCCGGATACGGTCTCCCAGCAAAGCTCCGCCGGTTTTCCGTTTGGACGGATCAACGGAAATGACGGCCAGTGAAGCCCGTGGATTATCCTGTAAAAACCGCCGTATCAGTTCATCCAGTAATGAAGATTTTCCGGCACCCCCGGTTCCGGTAAAACCTATAACCGGAGCTTTCCGTGAGCACTCTTTTTGCAGCCGGGCAAGAGAAGTACGAATTTTTGCCGGCTCATTTTCCAAGAGGGTCAGATACCGCGGTAACCGGGAATGCTCACCCTTTCCCACCTCACTTAAATCCATATGTTCCGGTTCAGGCAATGGAAAATCCGATTGCCGCACCACATCATTAATCATCCCCTGTAATCCCATCTTCATGCCATCATCCGGTGAATATATCCGGGTTATACCATAGGCCTCCAGTTTTTGAATTTCATCGGGGAGAATTACACCTCCGCCGCCACCAAAAATCTTAACATGTGGTGCACTTTTCTTTTTCAGCAAATCCACCATATAGGTAAAAAACTCCATGTGACCACCCTGGTAGGAGGTAACGGCAATAGCCTGCACATCCTCCTGGACGGCTGTATTTACTATCTCCTCAACACTGCGGTTATGGCCGATATGGATAACCTCAACACCATTGTTTTGCAACATCCGTCGCATGATATTAATGGCAACATCATGTCCGTCAAACAGCGAAGCCGCTGAAACAATCCGTACATGATTCACCGGACGGTAAATCTTTTCCTCCATATGCTTTTCCTGGTTTTTCTTTTACTTTTAATATCTTCCAAGTATTATCAATCCCGCAACAAATGCCGGGAGATTACGATCTTCTGGATTTCGTTGGTTCCTTCATAGATCTGCGTGAGTTTGGCTTCCCGCATCAGGCGTTCAACATGATACTCACGAACATAACCATAACCTCCGAATATCTGGACAGCTTCTGTCGTTACCCACATAGCCGTATCCGAAGCATACATTTTTGCCATAGCGCTCGCTACCGAAAAGGGCTGTTCCCGGTCTTTCAGCCAGGCAGACTTAAGCGTAAGCAAACGGGCTGCATCAATACGTGTTTCCATATCAGCCAGCTTAAAGGCAATAGCCTGGTGATTGGCAATCTCGGTACCAAAAGCTTTCCTTTCTTTCGAATATTTTACAGATCGTTCAAGTGCCCCGGCAGCAATGCCCAATGCCTGTGCGGCAATACCGATACGGCCACCATCAAGCGTTCGCATGGCAAATTTAAATCCAAACCCGTCTTCCCCGATCCTGTTTTCCTTTGGAACCTTAACATCCGTAAACATAACAGAATGGGTATCACTGCTGCGCATGCCCATTTTTTCTTCGTGCTTTCCCACGGTTATGCCGGGAGTATCCCTTTCAACGATGAGCGTATTGATACCATGATGACGTTTTTCCCGATGCGTTTGTGCCATAACCAGGTAAGTTGAGGCCGTACCACCATTGGTAATCCAGTTTTTTGTCCCGTTAAGCAGGTAATAATCACCTTTGTCTTCTGCCGTAGTTCGTTGCATGGTAGCATCCGATCCGGCTTCCGGCTCGGATAAAAGAAATGCACCGGTCTTCTCTCCCCGCGCAAGGGGTTTCAGATACTTTTCTTTCTGTTCCTCCGTACCGTATTCTTCCAGCCCCCAGCAAACAAGAGAATTGTTTACCGACATAATCACTCCTACTGCCGAATCCACCTTGGAAATCTCTTCCATTGCCAGCACATAGGAAACCGTATCCATCCCGCCGCCATCATATTTCGGATCAACCATCATGCCCATAAATCCCAGTTCAGCCAGGTTTTTTATGTGCTCTGCAGGGTAAATAGCTTTCTCGTCCCGCTCCAGGACATCCCGTATCAGCTCGCGCTGTGCATAATCGCGCGCAGCCTGTTGTATCATAATTTGTTCTTCGGTAAGTGAAAAATCCATAGTTATGTGTTTTAGGTTTATAAATATTGATTAACAGGACCGTAGGCATGATAAAAACCCGTAAGCATTACCGTGTTTACATCCTCTTCATTTTGCGCTACACCATCCGTGACCAGTTTCCGGGCAATTTCCGCAGATTTCATCCCATAGGCCAGCGCTATTTTCGCCCCCTGGTCCTCCATACGTTTCATTTCTGCAAAGTACTGCTCCAGGAAAGCACCCTTTTCGGGGTCCCTGATAACCTCTTTCCACGGACGCCATCCTTCCGGAGGATTACCCAGAAATTTTCTGACGGCAGGTTCAATATCTTTTAAAGGTATATATTCCTTTTTGCCAGGATCATACACACCGGCGATCTTCCCTTCGCCATAGGAAAAGATGCCGTCTTTCTGGCTGCCATCCGGATGCTGACCCCCTTTTATACCGTCAGCCAGGTAATCATCCAGCTCATCCGCATGTAATTCTTCGTCGGGCATATGAGGATCCATTACACTTAGAATAAACTGCACCACATCCAGTCCGACATAATCACTCAACTGAAAGATACCCATCGGCCGGATCAGGTACTCACGGGTGATGATATCTACCAACAGAACAGCTCCCGGGAATCCGAGTTGTGCCTTCAGACTCCGCACTACCGAAAAGCCATATAATACATCCCGCATAAAATGGCCGTTTCCGATAAATCCGGCCACATCATTGGATGGAACCACCACCTTACGTAAACGTTTTGCCAGCTCCAGGGCAAAATCGCGGAGACCGGGTAACGTTTTTTGTGTGGCGATCATTTCGACCAGTTTCTGCACAGCCGGAGGGTTGTAAAAATGAAATCCGATAATTCTGCCATCCAGGCCGGCGCCCTCATCCAGCAGGTGGATCGGAACAGAAGAAGTATTGGTCAGATAGAAAGGATGATGGGGGTTGTGCTGCTCTATCCGGCGAAAGATCCCTGTCTTCAGATCTTTGTTCTCATTAACCGCCTCAAATACCACATGTGCATCATTTGCTGCATCCGTATCCGTAACCGGCTGAATACAATCAAGTACCTCCCGTGCATATTTCGCGGAAGTTTCCTCCGTATCATTTCCCGGGAACCAGGCAGAAACCATTTCGGCATTTTTCTGCGCATATTTCAGTGATTGTTTTTTAATATATTCCATTACTGCCTGCAGACGTTCTTCAGAAACATCAATGGCAAATACAGTGGGGTGATAACCGGGTTTTTCGAGTTTCACAGATGTCATCAGCCGGGTAATAAGAAGAAGTATCCCACTTCCCATTTTCCCTGCAGCACCGAGGATGGCAACTTTTTGTAATCGTTCGTTAAAGTTCATCATTCAGGTTTTATCAGGTTTCCATTCAGGTTTTCTTTTTTCCAGGAACGCTTTCATGCCTTCTGTTCCTTCGCCGCCAAAGAGTGAACCGAAGTTTCGTGATTCAAGGATACTGCCATCGGAAAATCCGGTTTCGAGGCCCTCGCGAACAACGGCTTTCATCTTCCGTATTGCCTGCGGGCCTTTGGCCAGAATTTCCTCAGCCAAAGTGGTTACGGCATCCATGAGTTCATCTGCTTCGGTCACCTGTTGTACCAGTCCCGTCCGCAATGCCTCTTCGGCATCTATTTGCCTGGCTGAAAACAGGTAATAAAGGGCATTCCCCAGCCCTATGTGCCTGGACATACGCTGGGTACCGGAAAAACCGGGAATCAGGCCCAGATTCACTTCCGGCTGGCCCAAACGGGCTTTCCGGCTCATGATCCGGATATCGCAAGCCATGGCCAGCTCACATCCCCCTCCCAGGGCATACCCGTTTACGGCAGCAATGACCGGTATGGGCAAAGTTTCGAGTCGACTGAACAAGCTCTGGCCGGTTTGCGAAAATAAAAAAGCCTCTTCACTGTCCATCTCCGCCATTTCCGCAATATCAGCGCCGGCCGCAAAAGCCTTTCCCTCACCGGTGATGATCAGAATTCCCGCACCGGTATCATTTTCAAGTGCATCAAGATACAGATTCATTTCCCGGAAAACTTCCCCGTTTAATGCATTCAGGGCTTCGGGACGATTAAGAAACAACAGGCGTACCGCCCCCTGCTCCTCCGAACGGATGGTGTTAAATGCTCTCTCCATATGCAAGTTAACTAATGTTTTTAAATAAAAAATCTAAATGTTTAGCTACCTAAAAATAACGATTTTTCACTTCTTTAACCAATGTAAAACATGTTATATAAAAGGTTCCTTGCACTTTGGCTGGTTTACAGATTAATACAATGAGTCTGATGATCCCGGAATCTTAATATTTCATCGTGATTACATCGTTATAATAATTGTTAACTTTGTCATCCTGATACTTCCATACAGGAGTATCCTTACTAAACTGTTTAATATGAGAACCCGAACCACACTTTTCCTTTTGGCGATATTCTTAGCCTGGAACCTGAATACGGCCGGACAAACGAAACGATTTGAAGTAGTCTTTTACAATGTGGAAAATCTGTTTGATACTGACAACGATCCCGCTACAAATGATGATGCTTTTACTCCTGAAGGGATAAACCACTGGACTAACGATCGCTATAAGAAAAAACTGGAAGACGTGGCCACTGTCCTGGGAAAAATCAACCCGAAACATCTTCCCGATCTGATCGGCCTTTGTGAAGTGGAAAATACAAAGGTACTGAAAGATCTTACTGCTGTGAGGCCCCTTAAAAAGAGAGGTTACCGCGTGGTACATGAAGATAGCCCGGACAGCCGGGGCATTGATGTGGGCCTGCTTTACAATCCCGAAAGTTTCAGTTATATATCCCACCGGATTATTCCCGTGAACTATCCGAGGGATACGCTGAAAGGCAGGGATATTCTCTATATTAAAGGAAAGGTTTCCGGCGAAAACATTCATATTTTCGTAAATCACTGGAAATCACGGCGTGGGTCAGCCAGGGCTACAGAACAAAAAAGGATATATAATGCGGTTCTTGTCAGGAGAGCGGTGGATTCGATTTTCAATACGGAACCGTCAGCCAGGATCATTATTATGGGTGACTTTAACGATGAACCTACCAACATGAGTATCCTGAATGTTTTAAACGCCACGAACAAGCGGAAAAATATCAGTCCGCGTGACCTTTACAACCTGATGTACGATGCCCATAATCTGAGCGATACAGGGACATACAGTTATAAAGGAAAATGGAATATGCTTGACCAGATCATTGTTTCACGTGCCTTCCTCGATAACACCAAAGGGTGGCACACGACATACGACGGAGGACATATTTTTTCCGACGATTTTATGCTCTACTACAATGCCAAAGCAGATCAATATGTGCCCGGTAAGACATACGGCGGAAGCACATATTACGGCGGTATCAGTGACCATTTGCCTGTTTATGTTATTTTTGAAAAAGGAAAGAAGAAAAAATAATATTGTCACTTTCCATATTCCGAATCCTTATCAGGAACTTAACCTTAATGATCCGGTTTCCATGCACCGGAAATACATTTGAAAACAGGGAATGGATTTTAAACTGACATCGGTTTTTGTTCCAACGGGAGATCAGCCGGAAGCTGTTGCCCAGCTTGTTGAAGGTATTCGAAACGACATACAGTACCAAACCCTGCTGGGCGTTACCGGCTCGGGAAAAACATTTACCGTAGCCAATGTCATCGAACAGGTAAAAAAACCGGTGCTCGTACTCAGTCACAACAAGACGCTGGCTGCCCAGCTTTACAGTGAGTTCAGGCAGTTTTTTCCGGACAATGCCGTCGAATACTTTGTATCCTATTATGATTATTACCAGCCTGAAGCCTACCTCCCGGTTACAGATACCTACATAGAAAAGGATCTGTCCATTAATGATGAAATAGAGAAGCTGCGCCTCAGCACAACCTCTTCTCTCCTCTCCGGCCGCAGGGACATTATTGTCGTCGCTTCGGTTTCCTGTTTGTATGGTATCGGTAATCCGGATGATTTTTATGAACATACCGTACGTGTCCGGAAAGGGGAACATATCGGAAGGAATGACCTGCTGCGGAGGTTTGTTGATGCACTCTATTCCCGCAACGAGACCGATTTTCCCCGGGGAACTTTCCGTGTCCGGGGTGATACGGTGGATATTTACCTGGCCTATGGCGAATATGCCTACCGTATCGTATTCTGGGGGGATGAAATCGAAGAAATTTCCAGTTTCGATCCCATTAACGGATATACCCTGGAAACCCTGGAACAAGCCATCATTTATCCTGCCAATATTTTTATCACGACCAAGAACCGGATGGAACAGGCTTTATATGAGATAGAACAGGATATGCATAAACAGGTGGAATTCCTGGATGATATCGGGAAAAAAGACGAGGCCGCGAGATTAAAACAACGGGTAACCTATGACCTTGAAATGATCAGGGAACTGGGTTACTGCAGCGGGATAGAAAACTATTCCCGTTATTTTGACGGCAGAAAACCGGGCAGCCGCCCTTTTTGCCTGCTGGACTATTTCCCGGACGATTTCCTCACCATTGTAGATGAAAGTCACGTCACCCTCCCTCAGGTACACGCGATGTATGGAGGCGACCACTCCCGAAAACAAACCCTGGTAGACTTCGGGTTCCGCCTCCCTGCAGCCCTGGACAACCGCCCGCTGACCTTTGAGGAATTTGAACAGCTTACGGGACAAACCATTTATGTCAGTGCAACACCGGCAGATTATGAACTGGAAAAATCCGAAGGGATCATTGTCGAGCAGGTTATCCGTCCCACCGGATTACTTGATCCCGATATCGAAGTAAAGCCAACCCTGAACCAGATTGATGATCTGCTCGAACAGATCAGACTGCGGACAGAAAAACGCGAACGCGTACTGGTCACCACCCTGACCAAGCGTATGGCCGAAGAACTCACGCAATTTCTGCTTAATCTTGATATCAAATGCCGGTATATTCATTCTGATGTGGATACCCTGGAACGCGTGGAAATCATGGACGGACTGCGTAAAGGGGATTTTGATGTCCTGGTGGGGATCAATCTTTTGCGTGAAGGCCTCGATCTCCCCGAAGTTTCGCTGGTGGCCATCCTCGATGCAGATAAAGAAGGATTCCTGCGCTCTTCAAGATCCCTGACCCAAACCTCCGGACGTGCCGCCAGACACATACACGGAAAGGTGATCATGTATGCCGATACGATTACGCGATCGATGCAACAGACGATAGACGAAACCAACCGGCGACGGAAAAAACAGACGGCATACAATAAAAAAATGGGAATTACCCCCACACAGATTGTGAAGTCCACAGCATCCCTGATGGCAGGAATCGAGGAAAAAACCGGAGGGAAGAAAGTGTACGCCGGCCCTGAAAAGATCAATATAGCTGCAGACCCGGTAGTTCAGTATATGAATGCGGCAGCCCTCGATAAAGCCATCGAAAAAACAAAGAAAACCATGACAGAAGCTGCCGGAAAACTGGAATTTATCGAAGCTGCCCGCCTGCGGGACGAACTCAAGGCTCTCGAAGAGCTAAGAGAAAAAAAGCTTCCGTCCTGAGATGAAAGCTTTTTTTTATTGTGTTTTATCCCGGATTATCCCAGGTATGATTTCAGCAATTTACTTCGTGATGTATGGCGTAAACGGCGAATGGCTTTTTCTTTGATCTGGCGGACACGCTCACGTGTAAGACCGAATTTCTCACCGATCTCCTCAAGGGTCATCTCCTGCACACCAATGCCGAAGAAAAGCTTGATAATATCCCTTTCCCGTTCGGTAAGGGTAGCCAGTGCACGCTCAATTTCACGTGTAAGGGATTCATTGATCAGATTCTTATCCGCATTGGGTGAATCGTTGTTGGGCAACACATCCAGCAGGCTGTTATCTTCCCCTTCAACAAAAGGAGCATCCACCGAAACATGCCGGCCGGATACTTTCAGGGTATCGGAAACTTTTTCCTTAGGCAGCTCCAGCGCATCAGCAAGTTCATCGGTTGACGGCGAACGCTCAAACTGCTGCTCAAATCTTGAAAATGCCTTATTGATCTTATTCAGTGAGCCCACCTGGTTCAACGGAAGCCTGACAATCCTGGACTGCTCGGCCAGCGCCTGAAGGATGGACTGACGAATCCACCATACTGCATAAGAGATAAACTTAAACCCCCTGGTTTCGTCAAACTTTTCAGCCGCTTTGATCAAACCGAGATTACCCTCATTGATCAGGTCAGGCAGGCTAAGACCCTGGTTCTGGTATTGTTTTGCCACAGAAACGACAAAACGCAGGTTAGCCCTGGTCAGCTTTTCCAGTGCGTCCCGGTCTCCTTTTTTAATCCGCTGTGCAAGTTCAACCTCCTCCTCCACAGAGATAAGCTCCTCCTTACCAATCTCCTGCAAGTACTTATCCAAAGAAGCACTTTCCCTGTTGGTAATCGACTTCGTGATTTTTAATTGTCTCATAGTTTAGGCTCAGTATTTGGTGCAAAGTTACGGTATTATATAATACAATTCAAGGGAGTACAGATAATCAAGCCCGGAACCTTTGATTTTACAGTGTTCCGGGCCTGATAATTATGTTATGAAAAACCTCTATTCTCTGAATTCATAGCTAAAATAGGTCCCGTTTGGTTGCATTCCCTCAATCGCCTTGATATCATTTCCCCCTCCCAATATCTGGAATACATCCTGGGGTGTCTGTAATTTTTTCCCGTTTATGCTTAACAGGATGTAATCCTTTTGCAGTCCCATATCCATCATCTTTCCAGGTCTTATATCGGTGATCTTCACTCCGTAATCAATGCCGTACTTCTTTTTTATTTTTTCCGAAACGCTTTCAAATTTTGCACCCTGGATATAATCCGTAGCCTTGACCATTTCGGTACTGCCCTGAAGGTTACGTAAGACCACCTCAAATTGTTGCGTTTTGTGCTTTCTTTTTACCACAACATTTACTTTATCTTTCGGACGGTACCTGCTGATCTCTTCCTGCAACTCTGCTACCGAGTTGACTTCCTTGCCATTAATAGATAAAATAACATCTCCGTTTTTGATCCCGGATTTATCGGCAGCACCACCATCAGCGACACTTTCAACCCAGACGCCTTCAATTTTATCCAGATTTTTCTCCTTGACGAGGTCGGCCGTTACATCGGTAATGGTTACCCCCATGATCGCACGCTGAACCTGGCCGTATTCTTCCAGATCATTCACGACTTTTTCCACAATATCACTCGGGATGGCAAAGGAATACCCGGTATAACCCTGGTTCGGGGAAATAATAGCGGCACTCACACCGATCAGCTCGCCTTTTAAATTAACCAGTGCCCCGCCACTATTTCCGGGGTTTAGTGCTGCATCCGTCTGCAAATATGATTCGATCCGGTATTTCTGATCACCCAGTATTCCAAGGTTTCGACCTTTGGCACTGATGATCCCGGCCGTAACCGTCGAGGTTAGATTAAACGGATTTCCTACAGCCAGCACCCAATCGCCCAGTTTCACATTATCAACATTCCCATAGTGCAGATAGGGAAGGTTTTTGGCGTCGATTTTCAATAATGCCAGATCGGTTGTCGGATCGGCGCCCACCAGTTCTGCTTTGTATTTCCGTTTGTCATCCAGTGTTACTTCTATCTTTTTAGCATCTTTAATGACATGGTTGTTGGTTACAATATAACCGTCGGGAGACAGAATGACCCCCGAACCAATTCCGGTGATCGGTTGTACCTGTCGCTGGCCCCGGTCACCATAGAAAAAATAATAGAACGGATTGGTCTGATAATAGACAGCCTCCGATTCGGTTTTAACATGTACTACCGCCTTTACAGCCAACTCGGCAGCAGTATTGAAAGCTGTGGTTACCGGATCTTTATCCGATGGCAAATTGACAAAATTTACGGGTTGAACCTGCTGGGCGGTAGCAATGCTGTTTTCCTGCTTAGGCTCCAGATGCCTGTAAAAAATCAGGGTAAACAGGAAAATGGCAATTAATCCACCGAATAAACCCATAAATAATGATCCGAATAGTCTTTTTGTTTTCATCTCTTCGATTTTTTTATGTTAAACTTCATTCTAATTTCTTAATTTCACACCGCAGATGAACATTTCAAATTCTATGCCCTCATTTCATCAACCGGTTATCGTAAAATTCCGATATGCAAATGTAACGCCTGCATGGCGCCGATGTTGCCAGGCAAAAGACAATTAACAATTTTTAACGATTCATGACAGCTGACACCATCATATTCAGTAAGTATCACGGGACGGGTAATGATTTTATCATGATCGATAACCGGGCGAAAACCTTCCCCGTCAAAAGGGGGTTGATCTCCGCCATGTGCAACCGGCATTTCGGCATCGGCGCCGACGGACTTATCCTGATTGAAAATCATCCATCCCTGGATTTTACCATGCGTTATTTTAATGCAGACGGTAAAGAAAGCACCATGTGTGGAAACGGGGGAAGATGTGCCGTGGCATTTGCCGGATCGCTCGGTCTGGTTAAAGGGAACCGGGTTCCCTTTATGGCCCCGGACGGAGAACATCAGGCTGAAATACAAAATAATATCATCAGTCTTAAAATGCGGGATGTTCTTTCGGTAGAACAACATGATGAATATTTTTTTATGAACACAGGTTCGCCCCATTATGTCACCTTTGTTGAAAATATTGATGATCTTGATGTCGTCACCCTCGGACGGCGGATCCGGTATGCAGAAGCTTTTAAGCCCGGGGGGACGAACGTAAATTTTGCCCGCCACCTTGAACCGGGAAAGATCTATAACCGCACCTATGAACGTGGTGTTGAAAATGAAACCCTTTCCTGCGGTACCGGCAGTGTGGCTGCTGCCATATCTGCAGCAATATTGCGCCAATATGACATAAACAGCATAACCGTCAGGACCCCGGGCGGTGAACTTACCGTACGCTTTCAACCGGAACCCGGCGGACGATTCGCCGACATCCGGCTGGAAGGACCGGCTGTTTTTGTTTTTTCAGGAACCGTAAATACTACCGATATTGAATTCCAATCCAAATTTAATCTCCCTAACCAATAAATTTATGTAAAAATGAAAAAGCTTAGAATTGTTTTGACCGCATGGATCGGTACCATGCTTTTTCCTGCCTTGCTTTTCGCCCAGTCTCCCTCACCGGATGCCGAGGCTGTCATAGAGACCATGAACCGCAGGTTTGAAAGTCTCAATCACCGGTTAAATGAAATCGAAAAAGCAATTGACGATGTAACCTGGTACAACAAAGTCGGAGATGTTGCCTTTGTTGATAAAGTATATATTTATGGTCCCCCGCTGAGAAAGGAAAAGAATCCGACAGCACAGGGCGCCGGAAATCCGGTTAAATTCTGGGCTTATGTCTTTATTCCGAAGGATATTGATCCCTCAAAAAAATATCCCCTGCTGGTCTTTCCCCACGGTGGAGTGCATAGTAACCTCAGCACCTACTATACCCATATCATCAGGGAACTGATGTACCAGCAATATATCGTGGTGGCTGCCGAATACCGTGGAAGTACGGGCTACGGCGCCTCATTCTACCGGAAAATCGATTACGGCGGACTCGAAGTGGAAGATGTGGATTACAGCCGCCGGTTTATGATCGATAATTATAATATTGTGGATAAAAACAGGGTCGGTCTTATTGGCTGGAGTCACGGAGGCCTGATTACCCTCTTTAATCTTTTCAATCATCCGCAACATTATAAAGCCGGTTATGCCGGTGTTCCTGTCAGCGATCTGGTTGCCAGGATGGGGTATAAAACCCAGGGATACCGGGACCTCTATTCGGCCGATTATCATATTGGCAAAACGGCTTACGAGGATGTCAATGAATACCGCCGCCGGTCTCCGGCATGGAATGCAGAGAAACTGAAAACACCGCTCCTTATTCATACCAACACCAACGATGCGGATGTCAATGTCCTGGAAGTCGAACACCTGATCCAGGCTTTAAAAGCAGCCAATAAAAAGTTCGAATACAAAATCTACAAGGATATTCCGGGCGGACATTCCTTTAACCGCATGGATACGAAAATCGCAAAGGAAATCCGTCTCGAAATTTATGATTTTCTCGGTAAATATCTGAATCCGCCCCGTCCGATCAAGAACCTCTCGCAACTTCAGAAAGCCGCGTATGTCTTTCCATAGTTGACTATATGACACGGTTATAATAAATACATATTATAATATGTAATATATTATGTATTATAATATATATTTATTTAGTCTGCCCGGAAAAATCCATCTGATCGGCAAGCCAGATCAGGGAAGTTATGGCTGCAGCCCCTAACTCAAGTTCACGGGGATTAACGGCTTCAAATACATCAGCCGCCGAGTGATGCACGTCAAAATATCGTTGCGGATCGGGAACCAGACTGATGAGTATCGTTCCCTGTTGCCGGAGCGGTCCTATATCCGTACCACCCCCACCCCGGGCAAACTCATTAATTCCCCATGGGCTAAAATACGGTTTCAGGCTCATAAACTGACTGAAAAGTTCCGGATCTGAGGCGCCGATCCCAAAACCCCGGGGCAGGAAACCGCCACGATCGGATTCCATGGCAAGGACATGTTTTTCTCCCTTACGCAAAGCTTCCGCGGCATACACTTTTCCTCCGCTCTGGGCAATCTCCTCGTCCATAAACATTACGGCACGGATGGTATGTTTCGGTCTGATGCCAAGTTTCCTGAAAATGCGGATCATTTCAATCGCCTGTACACATCCCGCACCATCATCATGAGCTCCTTCGCCCGTATCCCAGGCATCCAGGTGGCCGCCTACGGTAATGATCTGTTCCGGAAAGGTTGTTCCCCGGATCTCACCAACGACATTAAAAGATTTTACAGGAGCTGCATTCCGGCAACCGGTAAACATATAAAAACGGGTGTCCGGGTCATTCCGGAGTATACGGTGCAGCTTTTCCGCCCCCAGCGTACTGACAGCCACAGCAGGGATCTTCTTTTCCATTTCATCAAAATGAGAAACACCGGTATGCGGGATATCATCCAGCCGTGTGGTAAGAGACCTGACCACAGCTGCCACGGCACCATAACGTGCGGCAATCGCCGGCCCTCTTGTCCGTTGACCCGCTGCTCTTCCATAGGCAGCAAATGTATTGAACAACTCCGGGTCCATCGGCCGGTTGAAAAAGACGATCTTCCCTTCGATTTTTGTTTTCCCGAGTTCCCTGATCTCATCCGGTGACGACACTTCGATGACGGGTGCGGATATACCTTCGGGGCCAGTCCCGGGTGTGGTTCCCAAAGCCGTTACGGGTACCTTCATCTGACCGAATTTTGCCGACAGGATCATCCCTTTTTCCTGCCTGCCACGGATCCAGTGAGGCACCTCCACTACCTGCAGCCAGACTGTATCGGGGTTCAATGCTTCGAGCAGTTGCCGGGTATATTCTACGGCAGCAGCGGCAGCAGGCGTTCCGGAAATCCTTCCGGGACACTTCCCGGTGAGCCCCCTGAGGTTCTCAAAAGCCACCTGATGCGTAAGCGCCTCTTTGAAAATACGGTTCACCATGGCGCCGGTATCCGGTTGAGACAAGCCGGGCATGACAAACAGGGAAAATGACAACAATGCAAGGATAACAGTTTTCATTGTAATTGATCTTAAAAATCAAACCGGGCTTTCTTTTGAAAAACACCCGGTCCGGCATCAATTTTCATGTTCATTTTATAATAATTATGCGTCAATATTGGCGTATTTGGCATGTTTTTCAATAAACTCACGACGCGGCGGGACTTCATCGCCCATAAGCATGGAAAAGATACGGTCGGCTTCGGCAGCGCTTTCGATCGTCACCTGGCGCAATGTCCGTTGTTCGGGGTTCATCGTTGTATTCCACAACTGTTCGGCATTCATCTCCCCCAGGCCTTTGTACCGCTGTATGGAGACACCGCCCTGCTGTCCCCCGAATTCTTCCACAGCCTGCTGCCGCTGCTGCTCAGTCCAGCAGTAACGGGCTTGTTTGCCTTTTTTAATCAGGTATAGCGGTGGCGTAGCGATATAAAGATACCCGTTCTTGATCAGGTCCTGCATATACCGGAAGAAAAAGGTCATGATCAGTGTGGTAATGTGACTGCCATCCACATCAGCATCGGTCATGATGATGATTTTGTGGTACCGGAGGCCGGAAAGGTCAAGGGCTTTGCTGTCTTCCTCGGTACCAATGGATACCCCCAGGGCTATAAAAATATTTTTAATCTCCTCATTTTCAAATATTTTGTGCTGCATGGCTTTTTCCACGTTCAGGATCTTTCCACGCAGCGGCAAAATGGCCTGAAACTGCCGGTTCCGGCCCTGTTTGGCCGTACCGCCGGCAGAATCCCCCTCAACAAGGTAAATCTCCGTTCCTTCGGGATTCTTTTCCGCACAATCGGCCAGTTTTCCGGGAAGTCCCGCACCGGAAAGAACATTTTTCCGCTGTACCAGTTCGCGGGCTTTCCGGGCAGCATGGCGTGCCGTAGCTGCCAGGATCACTTTCTGCACAATCGTTTTGGCATCCTTTGGATTTTCCTCCAGGTAATTGGTCAGTGCATTACTGACAGCCTGGTCAACGGCTCCCATGACTTCGGAGTTTCCCAGCTTGGTTTTGGTCTGCCCTTCAAACTGCGGTTCCTGCACTTTTGCGGAAATGATCGCGGTAAGTCCTTCCCGGAAATCATCACCGTTAATATCAAATTTCAGTTTGGCGGTCATCCCCGATTTTTCGGCATAGGATTTCAATGTTCGTGTAAGGCCGCGGCGGAAACCGGCGAGGTGCGTACCCCCTTCGATGGTATTGATATTGTTGACATACGAATGAACATTCTCTGAGAAAGAGGTATTATACTGCATGGCAATTTCCACGGGGATACCATTTTTCTCCGTATCGATATAAATCGGTTTTTCAATCAAAGGTTCGCGGGTTGAATCGAGGTACTCGACAAACTCCAGGAGCCCGGCTTCGGAATGAAACTCATCCTGGCGGTATGTTCCGCCTTCGCCTTCGTCTCCGTCTCCGTTTCCATTCCCGTTTTCCACCAATTCACGCTTGTCGGTAATCTTCAGGTAGATTCCTTTATTCAGGTAGGACAGTTCACGTAATCTTGCCGCCAGAATTTCATATTTAAACACCGTTGTTTGAAAAATGGTATCGTCGGGACAAAAATGGATGATGGTACCGTTTTTATCCGTGGGTCCTTTTTCTTCAACGGCAGTCAGCGGTTTTCCCTTTGCATATTCCTGCACGTAAATTTTTCCTTCCCGGTGGACTTCGGCGACCAGTCTGGAAGAAAGGGCATTGACACACGAGACTCCCACACCATGCAGTCCACCTGAGACTTTGTAGGAATCCTTGTCAAATTTTCCTCCGGCATGAAGCACGGTCATAACCACCTCGAGGGCGGAACGGTTTTCCTTTTCATGAAGGTCCACCGGAATACCCCGGCCGTCATCTTCGACAGTAATGGAACCATCTTCATTGAGCGTAATCTCAATACGTTTACAGAAGCCTGCCATGGCTTCATCTATAGAATTATCAACCACTTCATATACCAGGTGATGTAAACCCTTCTCGCTCAAATCACCGATATACATTGCCGGACGTTTCCGGACAGCTTCCAGGCCTTCAAGTACCTGTATATTTTCGGCAGAATATTCTCCGCCGTTTCCATTTTGTTTTTTTTCTTTCTCGCTCATCGTTTTTTCTTTGCTAAAACATATAAAGACACCTTTGACCGGCTGATAATGACCGGTTTACTATTTTGTAAAGCAGACTTCATTTTGATGGATTTCCTCATCCGCTGTCTTTATAAAGAGCGGACATGGGATGGTGAATTATTTCATAAAAATCGTATAACCGTAATATTAACTGCATCTTTCTCATTTATAATACATTATAAGTTTCTTAACCAAATTTTCTTTTCTCCGGACAAATATACTAAATTTTAATGATTATCAGGCAATTATATGCTTTTTTCACCCTGAAATTATCAACAGAAAATCAACAGGACAAACACTAAAATCCGGAAAGCTTCGAACCAAATCACAAAATACATGCAACTTGCACATTGTCTGATATTTATAAAATTATGCCTGACCCGGGGTTTAACTTCATTATCCTGATTTTGATTTTTTTGAATCTTATAAGACAGCCTCTAAATGATTTTAAGGATATTAACCTTGTAAATATCTTTTCGAATGCAGGTTACAGGGAATAGGTGAAGCCACCCATAAAACGGAATCCCTGTGACGGATACTGATTCCACGTTTGATACCGGATACCGGCCATATTGTTAAACCGCAAGAAGAAAGAAAGGATCCTGGTGTACCTGTACTCCAGTTGGAGATTGATATCGGGATAACCGGACAATGGCAGTACCGTGCCGGGCTGGTCGAGAGACCTGGCATAGCGTGATCCCACATAGAAAAGATCGGTACGTGCCAGAATTTTATTACGCAGGTTATAGGAAATCCGCAGTGCGGCGTCAAAACCCGGTTTATTCCAGGGTTTTGCTTCCGTGGACATGGTATAACGGTATATGGCAGCCCTCCCGCCTACCGACCATTTATCTCCCACCTGAAAAGCATATTCACCGCTGAACTTAAAGATCTGAACATCGTCATACACCACCGTAAACCGGTTGCCCAGGCCATTAACGGAATCATTGACAAAAAACGGCATCTGGTCGGCAAGCGTAAACGATCCGAAAAGGCGGTAATCGCTTTGCGCCCCCGCCTGCCCGAAAAGGCTGCCGTACACTTCCATTTTCCTGTCGGTATTCAAAACCTGCAAACCGGGAGATATATAAGGATTTTCCCGTGCCACAGACCTGTAATCATTGGTTTGCAGGTTCCCGTCCATGCCGATATAAGCCGTGAGATATTCGGGAACAATATTAAACTGAAACCTGATCTTCGGATAAAAGCGTATTTCGGTATTGCCGTTACGCACATCAAAAGTTGCATCCAGGGCTGCCTTAAGCCGCCATTCACTTGTACTCTGGCTGAACCAGGGTTGCAGGGAGATTACCGTATTGAACGCAGAGTCCATGCCGGCATTCCGCCTGAAATATTTCACATCCGAGGCAAGGCCGACGGTTTTATCGTCAAATTGTCTGTCCATACTCCCCGTAAACCGGACAGCATGCTGGAGATTCCCTGAAATCCCCGTAAAATAGTCATATCCGGCACGGAAGTCATAATTCAGATGTCCTGAATCGGGCCAGGAGGAATAATAGTGCAGGTATGCCCCGGGGTTTAAATAACGCTGACGAATACTGTCTTCTACCAGTGCCGTATCCAGCAACGGAGCATATCCGTAGCGATGCACCGTATTGTTTGCGATAAAAGCTTTTCCTTCCAGTGTGGCATGCGGAAAGTATTTTTCCCCGTACACCTCCCCTTTTAAGTCCGAATATGCTGCCGGAACACGCTTTCCATTGTCCAGTTTTACTTTTCCCTGCGAAGAGATATACCCGAAATACAGCCCCAGGCTGTGGTCTTTCGACCGCAGGTTATTCATGCTGAATTCCGCCAACGGGGAGATATAGTTTCCCATACCCAGCTTCAGGTAACTTTTATACAATCTGGCTATGGTTTCACCTTCGATGCGGGCGGCACGGATCGGCCGCGCCTTATATGTTGCCAGGAAAGGCCTTGGTGTTATCGAATAGGTAAAATCAGGCATGAACCGTACCGTATCGTCCAGCTCCGGGAGCAAATTGATCTTGGCCGCTTTTTCCAGCACGGGTTCATAGGGTTTTACCACCCGCACTTCCTTACGGATCACTTCCTCCTGTGCCGGTAAAGGCAGACTGAGCATAGCCGCCAGCACCGGCAACATCAGCTTTTTCAACGATAGGTATATGATCCTTCGAACCATAGGTTATTTTTTATTTAAAGTATCCGCAGCCGGCACCGTATCCCTGCCGAAGCCAATTTCCATTTCTTCCTGTGCCGGGGCATTCTGCAATTTTTCAAACTGACCGATATCCTTCAGTTTCTTTGTTGCTTCATCAATAATTCCATCGGTTTTATTCTCATAGTAATCCAGGATACTTTGCAGCGTATAGCGCGCCTGTATCATATCTCCTTTACGAAGACTGAGGTCGGAAAGCAACAGGAATGCCCTGGCCATCCAGTAAGGATGCGGCGTACTCATATCAATAAAATCATTGATTTCTTTTTCCGCCTCATCAAATTTTCCCTGTTTATACAGGATCCCGGCAACGCGATATTTTGATTCCGCCCCTTCAAGGCTGGATACTTCGGTGGCTGTTTTTCTGAATTGTTCAAGCGCCGCATCCAGGTTCCCCTCTTTAAGATAGGCCTGAGCCATTTTAAAGGTAGCTTCGCGGGCCATCTCCTCGGTAACGCCTTCGGTTTTCAGTAACGACCGGCCCAGGGTAATCACCGAAGCGTTGTTCCCGAGGGCAAAAGAACAACGTAACATTCCCAGCCGGGCTGTCAGAATATTTGCCGGCGCTTCGGCGACTTTTTCCAGCAGGACATAATCTTCAAGTGCCCCGGCAAAATCCTGCCGGTCATAAAGAATGGCCGCTGCCGCCAGCAGGGCAGGCTCGGTAAAGACATTACGGGATTCATGAATAACCGCCTGGTAATGGGTAAGGGCTTTCCCGTTATCGCCCGCCTGACGTTCACATTCGGCCAGGTAAAAATGTGCATTCACCCGGAAAATACCACCGGGGAATTTTTCCAGGTAATTCTCCAGTTTCTGCGTGGCTTTGGCACAATCACCCGACATGTATAAATTTTCTCCCGAAGTATAAAAAAGGCTGTCCTTTTCGGCCATACTGACATCGGCAAAGCTGCCCAGTTTCTCTGCAAAGCGGAAGAAACTTTCCACATCGTTCATATCCACATAAACATTGCGCAGGCCTGTCAGGGCATTACGCGCTTCGGGAGAAGCAGGGAATTTCTCCAGGACCTGTTTGTATGCGGCAATGGCCTTCTGCGGGCGGTTGGTATTAAAATAAATCAGCCCTGTTTGCACCAGGGCTTTGGGAACATAAAGGCTGGAAGAATAACTGTTTACGATCTCATCAAAATCCTTTACGGCAGCGGTGGCATCGTTGACATCGATATAGGCAAGGCCTCTTTCGAACAAAGCATCATCAACATAGGGAGATTCGGAAAAACCGGAGATCAGTTTGGTAAGTTCCCGGATTTTGGCCCCGGGGTTTTTCATCAGGCCATAGGTAAACCCCCGCTGGAAAAGGGCATAGTCCGGCTGATAGGACCCGTTGTCATAAGCATTACTGTAATATTTCACTGCCTGCTGATAATCCCTGCCGACAAAGGCACAATCTCCCAGCCGGTTCCAGGCATCGGCTATCAGTTTACGGCTTGCCCGGGCATCAAAAGCGATGAATTTCCTGAACCATTTTTCCGCTTCGTTATAATTCTTTTTATTGAACCAGATATAACCCAGATTATATTGTGCCACGGAATATTCCGGACGTGAAATGGCTCCGGGGCTCAGGATAAACCTGCGGTACGCAGGCAGCGCCTCACCGGGCTTGTCCAGACGGTACCAGGCCTCACCCAGCCAATACCAGGCACGCGCCGTTATACCGGGATCATATCCCGGAAGCTGTAACGATTTATTAAAAAGGGTTACGGCATCATCATACTGACCGTTTTTCATCAACTCCAGCCCACGGTAGAATGCCACACGCTGGTAGGCACGTTTCAGTTCTTCCGTTTTATGCTCAATTTCATCCAGCGATTCAAGCGCCAGCCGGTAGTTTTTCGTATTCAGATAAGCCATCACCAGGTAGCGGTATGCCTCGTTCACCCTTTGGGAATAGGGATAGGTATCAATATATTTCCTCAATGCCTGAACAGCCTCATTAAACGGGGCATAAGAGATCTCGTAAGTCAGTTTGGCAAAATTAAAAAGGGCATCCTCACGGATATCCGGATCAAAATCGAGTTCGGCCGCAGAGGAAAAGGCCACGGCCGCCTTCTGTTTATTTCCCAGCCTGAGGTAACAACCGGCAAGAATATAATAACTGTTCTGGCTGAGTTTATCACGCGGGCCTGCGGCCCGGGACAGATGTTTGGCTGCCTCTTCATAGTGGCCGGTCTGATAATAACAATACCCGATCTCATAATGCTCGTTTCTGGTCAGTTTTGCCGTAGCCATATATTTTTCAAGATATGGCAGGGCTTCCTGATACTGCTGTTTCTGGAAATAAGCATCCCCGATAAACCGTGATATCTCAGCCTGCCGTGACGGGACCGCTCCGGCAAGTATGGCAGGGGCATACGCAATTATCCCGTCATAATCTTTCTGCAGGTAAAGAATCTGGGTAATATAATAAGGTACGACAGGTGCGAAGTTTTCGTCATCACTCAGGCGCCGGAATTCCTTCAGGGCCGTTTGATATGACCCTTCGGTATAAGCGATGTGGGCATAATAATAGATCGCCGGAGGGGTGTATTCACTCCGGATATCTTTGATCTCATAAAAAGCCAGTTTGGCATGTTCATAATCCTTACGCATAAAATAGCTGTACCCCAGTTTGAAATAATACTCGCTCATCCTGTCGGCAGGCAGGGAGGTTTTGTCCGCCTGCAGGAAATAGGTCAGCGCTTTGCGGTAGTTCTTACTGCGGTACTGGAAAAAGGCCATATCCAGGATAGCCTGCTGTACAAGCGCATTTCCCGGATACGCGGAAATAAAACGGAACAGCCGCGCTTCCGCATCCTTATGAAAAAGTTCCATGGCACACCGGGCCGCATAATAGGTAGCATAAACGGACATCAGGCCGGTCTGATCGCTTTGATGTTCTGCCAGCCGGTCGAATTTCTCCAGCGCCGCGCCGTACTTCTGCTTGGTAAACAGATCCATCGCACGGTTCCATCCGGCATCGGCGGTAGTATAATAGTACGTTTGTTGTGCTCCGGCATCAGGGAGTACCGGCAACAGGACGATAATATGGATCAACAGAAAAACAAATTTCCGCATAAGGACGAATTTCAGCGGTTAAATTTAACTAATCTAACGGTATGCCCTGAAGAATAGTATACCATTTAATTAACAGGGCAATGTTAATTACTTTTGGCCCGATTCCCGGTTCCGGTATGATTTTGTTGTATTTTTGAAGATGTATTGATTATCAGGCAGGCTATGACGCAAAAACCCATTATTGATTTCAGGAACTGTACGATTTTTCAGAAGGATCACCTGGTCCTGAAAGATGTTTCATTCACCGTCGATCCCGGTGAATTTGTTTATCTCATCGGCCGGGTAGGCAGCGGGAAGACCTCCCTGATCAAAACGATCAACGCCCAGTTGCCGCTGCACGAAGGATTTGCCCGGGTAGGCGAGTTTACCCTGAGAACCATTAAACAACGGGAAATCCCCGTGTTGCGGAGAACGCTGGGCATTGTTTTCCAGGATTTCCAGCTTCTCTCCGACCGGACGGTCCATGCCAACCTTGAGTTTGTGCTCCGGGCTACCGGATGGAAAGACCGGAAAAAAACAGCGGATCGCATCCGGGAGGTCCTGGACATGGTAGACCTCGGGCTAAAGGGTTATAAGATGCCCCACCAGCTTTCCGGCGGGGAACAACAGCGGGTGGTCATTGCCCGTGCCCTGCTGAACAATCCGCAGATCATTCTTGCGGACGAGCCTACCGGCAATCTTGATCCGGAAACATCCTCGGGCATCCTCGGGATCCTCAAGGAGATCAGCAGTAACGGCCAGGCCGTTATCATCGCCACACACAACTACAACCTGTTGAAACAACATCAGGCCCGGACGATGCGGTGCGAAAACGGCCGGCTTACCGAGATGAACCGTAACGAGGAGATAGACTTCGAAACGATCATTAACTGAATCATCACCGGCTAAGGACCTGGTTTCAGTCTGTTTTTTCCGGTTCGTTCCCGGAGCTGAAAGGTTTTTATTCAGCCGCGCTCACGGCAGGGCATAGCGGATTTTCAGTGCGTTTACCGCTCCCGGTAAGGTTCCTTCCGCATAAATCCCGGGGGATCATTTGAAGATAACGGATTTATGCATACATTTGATCAGCGGGCAGGAAAATATTTCCGCTTCATCGCGCTGCCGGGGAAATAAAAGGGAAGTTGGCTCCCGTTATAATTTAGGCAAAATATATATTAAAATACAAGGAGGATTATTTATGTACAGAATATTGATCTTATCAGTTGTCATTTTCTTTGGTTTTACAAGTAATTTACTTAGTCAGAGAAATATGAAAAGTTTTCCGGCTGTTAGTAGAAATGAAACCCCAAACTATGCCGAATTCTCAAATGATGGAAAATATATTGCAGCCGGTGTGTACGGCGCCGTAAGGGTTTGGCAGTTCAATTCAAACGACTTCAAAGACTATAAAACAAGACTGAGAAATGAAAACCCTGAGTTCGTGAGTTTTTCACCCGATGGAGAATATATTGCTGCAGGTGTGTACGGAGCTGTGAGAGTATGGAAAATTAATTCAACCGAATTTAAAGATTATAAAACAAAATCAATAAACAGAACCCCAAAATTCGTGAGGTTTTCACCTGATGGAAAATACATCGCAGCCGGTATTTTTGGGGCTGTCAGAGTCTGGAATGTTAAAACAGGGACATTCATAGACTATAAAACCAAGCTAAGAAATGAAACACCAAAGTTTGTGAATTTCTCACCTGACGGACGTTTTATTGCTGCAGGAATATGGGGAGAAGTTAGAGCCTGGGAAATAGTAAAATTTGATTAAATACTTTGCCTGACGCGTTATAAATAATTTGGCAGTCAGTGATTTGCGTAGCTCAGAGCATTTTTTATGTTTACTGTAAATTGACAATGAAAAGCTATGGATGTCAAACTATTCATACCACCATCCGTTTTGTGCATAATTATGAAAAATGAATAATCCGGTTCAACCGTTAATTAAAGAAATATTTACTAATGCGAAACAGCGTAATAGTTCCGGTAAAAGAAAGTTTGAATTCTCAATGCATCTTGCTGAATATAAATAACTATGCACAATAACCAAATACCGGGGAATCATTTGAAAATAACGGATTTATGCCTACATTTGATCAGCGGGCAGGAAAATATTTCAGATTCATCGCGCAGCCGGTGAAATAAAAGGGAAGTTGATTCCCATTATAATTTAGTTGTATGCAAGCCGTTGAAAAACAGTCAACACATATTTGGTACATTTACAAGCTCGGACATGCAAGCCGAA
>JAADHC010000075.1 GCA_013152085.1 Chlorobiota bacterium | reverse complement strand
TCCGGAAAAATGAACAGGCCAATATTATCATTCTCGGGGGAATTTATCAGCACGACAGTGAATCCCTGGTAGGGAAAATGACCAGGGCCTGCATTGACCAGATAAACATTGACAAAGCATTTATCGGGATTGACGGATACACTGACGTTTCCGGATTTACACTGCGTGATCTTTTCAGGGCCGAAATTTCAAGTTACATTATTCAAAAGGCACAGGATGTTTTTATCGTTTCCGATTCAAGCAAATTCGGAATAACAGAGCTTACCAATATTTGTTATCCGGCAGATATACAACACATTGCCACTAACAACGATCTGAATCCCTCCTATCAGGATGAACTGAAAAAAGCAGGGGTTCATTTGATTTTAGCTTAAAAGAATTTCAATTATTTCAAAATTCCGATAGCTAATCCGGCAACCGGATAGACTCCTGAGAAATCGAAATTATACCAGTCTTTATACTTGGTAAAACCGGTTTCTCCCTTGTACTTGCTTAGCTTAATGTTTCCGCCGGCAAACAGATCAATAGTAAGAACTTTTAAAAGGGGTATTTTCATGCCAAGAATGACCCCTCCGGCAAAAATATTCAGATGCTGTATTATCGTCTTATCTACCCATTCAAATTCCCCGGGAGATGTCTCTTCCAACTCAGGGTAGTTCCCGGTTATTGTCAGATTTCTGTACATGATCTGGGGAGCTGCGTATAAACCAAGCGGTGCTATTTGTCTGCCGGGATGGTTTGCCAAAAGATAATTACGGAATTGAATATTCAGGCCGCCTCCTGACATAACCTCACCTGTATAGCTATGATATTCATTGGTGGAAGCATCTAAAAAGGCAAAATGCTGATTTGAGAAATAATAATTTGATAATCCCTTTTGTGTCGAATATGTTATTATTCCTCCCACATTAAGCGAAAACCGTGGATTTAGTATCCTTTCGTATGACAGATAGAAAGTTCCCTCCATGATCCTTAACGGATCGAGCATAATTGATGATTTATAATCGGGTATAAATTCCGGTTGAGGTGGCGTTTTGAGCTCTTTTGCAGGAACAGGCTGAATTTCATCCGGAAGTTTTGACTTTTGGCTCACTTTAAACAATGAGTCCAGCTCATTGATCTTTTTTGTCATCACCTGGGGATCGAAATCCATAGAATTGATCTTAGAGCCTATTTCATTCAGTTTAATATCAAGCTCTTTTGGTTTTGCTTCCCAAAGCTTGATCTTTGTATCCAACAGATCCAGTTTTGAATCAAGAAGCTGGAGTTTCAGATCGAGCATCTGAGATTTTTGTGAGATGGAGTCCTGACCATAAGACTTGGGACAGCATACTACAATTAGGATTAAACCAATGATAATCATTGGTTTACTAAGAGTTGTTTTCATAATGGTTGGTTTTTGTTAGACTTTGATTAAGGATATTGTACGATTAAGGTATTCAACAGGTTTATTCATATGTTTTATGCAAATATCCTGCCAACTGAGTCTATTAATACCAACATAAAAGATTTCCCATCAATAAATTCCTTGCTGTCTTTCGCTTGCATAAGCCGGGTTTTTAAGTTACCAACCTGATTATCCTGCTTGCTTATATCGAAAGGACGGTGCTTCATCCGAAGATATCAAACTAAAGGGATCATTTATGTTCGGTGAATTCCGGAATAAAAATCTTCCGGATAAAGGGATACAGCCCGGAAGGTTAACTGCTCATCCCCATAATCATCCCGCCAAAATACGGCACAAGCCATACCAGCCAGACAAACAGGCTGTAACGGTGAAATTTCAACCTGAGCTCTTTATTATCTTTTTTCACGACGATTGAAGCCCAGATGGCGTGTGCCAGCATGAGCCACAAAGCAATTTGTCCTGTGAGGGTGTGTGGGTTGAGGAGATTAAAGGGATCTTCCGCGATAAAATGCATCAGTGTCGTCCCTCCGACATCAAACGTAAAACCGATCCAGAAAGTGACGACATGCCACGGTTTCAGGTAATGTGCGATCCTCTCGGTCCAGACACCGAGCGAATAAAACACCAGGGCCAGCGTAATCAGGATCGTAGAAATTATCAACAACATACTTCAAAAATACAGATATATTCCAAAAAGTCTTTATAAAAGTACAGGTGAGAGGGACTGCGGCAGAAATCTTCTGCTGATCAGATATTGTTTTTTCAGACCGATTTTTTCCGAAAGATATTTCAGTTTCTCAAGGTCACGTACCGTTCCGTTTAACTTTACTTCAACAGCTGTTTCCTTATTTAGAATAAAATCAATTTCGGCCGTATTTCGTTTATTATAATATTGTAATTCTCCGTAATGTTTTAGTTGATTGGCAACCGCATTTTCAAAAAGTTGACCTTCATTTACCTTTCCGATCAAATTTAACAATCCGGTATCGGCAAAATAGACTTTTCTTCCTCCTGCAACACTCCTGTCAATACTTTGAGAAAAACGGGGAATAAGTGCTATTAGAAAAATACCTGTCAGAAACTCCATATAATTGTAAATTTTCGTGCGTTGAACACCCAGTTCGGCTGCTATTTTTGAAATATCCAGGATATTACCTGTGCGCGGGACAAGCAGCAGGATCAGGTCCCGAAGTTCACGTACGTTCCGGATATCCGATAGTAACTGAAGATCTTTTTCAAAAAATGAAGTAAAAATGTTTTTCAGAATAAGCTTCTTCGTTTCATTATCTTCTGTGGTTACAACCTCAGGAAATCCACCGAATTCCAAAAAAGACCGATAATCCTCAATCCTTTTTTCATGATCAATTTGATTATTCTTGATTTTATTAAGCTGCCTGGGTTGAGATACATATTCAAGGCTGATTTTGTTCTGAAAATAAAGAATCTCCCGAAAATCCATAGGTAGTAATATATACAGGAATTTTCTTCCGCTCAGGGATTCAGGAAAAAGGTTTCGCAAATAAAAATTCGATGATCCTGTAACCAGAAACTTTACACCATAATAATCAATCAGGTATTTCATAATCCTGGTGATTTCTGGATAATTCTGTATTTCATCAATGAACACGAACAGACGTTTCCCCTTTTCGCCATTTGCTTCCCTGATCAACCGGTTATAGATCACATTAAAATCTTTCTCCTCAAACACAAGTTGATCCAGCGGATTTTCCAGATCATACCAGATCTTTAATTCGTCAATTTCCGAAAATATTTGCTTCATCAATGTTGTTTTACCAACCTGTCGCATTCCCGTAATCACCAGAGCATTTTTATGCTCAAGTTGTTTGATTATAGTATAATACAAAAGCCGTTTTTTCATTTTTGTACTAATAATTATACAAATATACGCATATTTGTATAATATTTTATACATAATGTATTTTTTTAGTTCTTAATGTAAAAATATCAGATACAATTGTAATGCATTGGTCAATATATTTCCTTCCGGTCGTCTGTAAGCGTTTTAAGAAAAGCAACAATATCTTCGATTTCCCGGTTGCTCAATCCCAGGTTCCCAAGCTCCTCCGGATTAACATTCTCCGGAACTTCCGGGGGAGGCCATTCCGAAATATCCCTGGTGTTGTAAAATGCCAGCACGGTAAACAGCGTTTTGAAAACGCCATTGTGCATATAGGGAGGCGTAATGGCCACATTGCGAAGTGTGGGTACCCTGAATTTACCATTCTGTGCCGGGTCATGAACCGTCATACCCAAACCCATGTCAACAAATTTGAAACCGTCGGGGTTCAGCTCCGGTCCCAGTAAGTAGAAGGGATTTTCCGGGTTCCGGGGCACACCAAGGTTATCATAGGTATAATCCGTAAATAACGGTGGTGAGCCATCCTCCCCGGGCCTGCTGGGGTGGCAGGCAGCACAATTTCCCTTATCTTCCGCCTCGAAAAGCTTCAATCCGCGTAATTCCTGTTCACTCAGTTCAGCCTCACCGCGTAACCATTGATCATACTTCGAGCTGAACGGACTGAAACCGGGAGTCCTCTCAAACGCAGCGATGGCGTCTGCCATGTTTCTGAAAGCTGTTCCGGGATTACTCAGGGCATCCGGTCCATAGACCTCGTTGAAAAGTCCGGAATAATCAAGGTTTCGTAGTTTTCCGGCAATGGTCATTGTATCCGGATTAGCCATTTCCAGTGGATTTAACGGCGGACCCATGGCCTGCTCAGCCAATGAGTTGACCCGCCCGTCCCAGAACAATCCACCCACCCAGACTCTTTCCTCTTTGTCATAATGCAGCGGTGGTACATAAGCAGAATAGGCGATGGTCATATCATTCCGGCTGCCATACAATCCGGGACGGGCTCCCCGGGATACCGGCAGGTCAAATACCGGGTCGGCAAAGGCTATTTCCGGTTCATGGCAGGTTGAACAAGCTTGTCCCTCCGGAGTTGACAGGCTCTTCTCAAAAAAAAGCAACTTTCCGAGATACTCTTTTGAATTTAAGGTTGCATCATTTGATATGGCATGAATGTGTTTACCTTTCCCTGAACGACTTCCAAAACCGAAACTAAGAAAAGCTGTAAAAGCCACAATAATAACCAGATGTAAATAAAACTTTTTACCGGTAGTCATAAGCCTTTCGTTAACTTTCAACTTAAAGTATGAAATTTTTTTAATCACAAATAACAATAGTTTCTGCGAGACAATCCTCTGATGTTCGACAGTTAGGATGAAAGAAATATTGAAAAAAACCAATGCCCATTTCAAAAATTGATGTCCCATAACCCAAAGAACGCTCAATAGAGTTCCATAAAGTAATTTTCTCGTTGACTAATGATAGAACACGAATCTTCATTATTTTTTTTCCGATTGTTTTTCCATTGGATAAATAAGTAGATATACCGAAGTAAAGAATTGGTATAAGTATGTTCAAAACAAGTTTTCCATACCAGGAAAACATATCAAATGTAAATAAATATGTAGTAAACGAACCGCCGGTAGCTCTATACCAAAGAAATATGCCGGCGATAATAAGCGTAAATAGAAAAAGAAAAAAGCATATGAATAAATCAATAATGAAAGCGAATGCTCTTTGTTTAAAACTTGCCAATCTCACGCCTTCAAGTGCCTGAAGGCGTGAGATTTTATTTGGAATAAATATTTTTTCTTTCATACAAATCTCATTTATAAACAGATTCTAATGTTGTAGCTAACATATTATTCTACTGCCAACAGCAGCATAATAACCAAATGTAAGCATACTATCCGGATATTTAAAATCACCTCTCGCCGGGGAATATTCTGACAAATAATCAAATATCCGGTACCATGACCAAATGAACGGATCCCCGGATTGGTTTTACTTAAATATTAAGATGAAAAGGCCTACTTTATTATACTATTAAACAATAGTTTAAATGTTCCGTCTGTCTGATCCCGGTGTTGGGTTCTGAAGCCGATGATCACGATCTCCCCTTTTCCGCAGGTTACGCGGATCATCCCGTCTTTTCCGGCGATATGCTCCTCCCCGTCCAGCCAGCCGCTCTGCAGCAGGTCTTTCTTTTTGTACCGCACAACGGTTTTATACCGTTCATTGAACCTTTCCGGCAATATTTCAAATACCGGACTGTTTCTGAAAAGTACAAGACCTTCTGCGGGCATCCCGTAGGCCAGCGGATCGCGGTTATCAAACGTAACTTTTACCGTAGATCCGGGACAAAAGAATGCTTTGCTGTCCAGTCCTTTCGTTACATCACGCACGGACAAATCGAACGTTTTGGCCGCAAATGCCCATGACCGTCCAAGAACAACCAGGGTGCCACCGTTATTCACAAAATCTTTTATGGCTGCGGTTCCTTCTTTTCCGATACCGCTGCGATACTTTTCAGGGTAATCTTCCGGTTTTATCCGGCTCTCCTTACCGAAAATACCGGTGATCATTTCAGGCGAATCATCGGGAATGACAATCACATCAAATTTCTTGTTTAATGTACCCTTTTTAATTTCTTCACTTTTCAGTGTCTTATACGGAAATCCGTAATTCTCAAAACAAAGCCGGGTCCATCCTTCATCTATATTTCCGCCGTAATATCTTTGAAACAGTCCTGTGCGGCCACGTATTACGGTATGAACGGCCTCAGGTTTTGCCGGCAACGGAAGGAAATTCACACCGGTTTGCCGGGCTACCGGCGACAATTTATCCCTGCTTATCTTTTCAATAACAAAATCCCCCGGATGGTACATATTTGCAGGCGGATCCACACGTTTTACCGTAAAACCAATATCAATAAGCATATTTGCCGCTTTGTAGGAAGCATTCTGCCGGCCGTCGAAATAAAAATCAGCGGTATTTTCAGCAATGTTTCCTGCCGGTTTTTCCTGGCCGGTAACAACAAAAAAGCTCCCCTCGGGGATTGCTCCTACCGGTTCGACGGTCACCCCCATAAATTCGGCCATGGTGTGGGTGGCCAGGTCGTAGGGACGCAGCGGGGCACCGTCCTCTTTGCGTGTCCAGGCATTATCAGGATAATGTGTCTGCATAAGCAGATTGCGGATCAGTCCCATCTTGGGTTGTGCCAGCGGGATCACATAGGAACCTACGCCAAAATATTTTCCTTCTGAGGTAAATTCGCCCGAAGCTTTTGTAATTTTAATCCCCGATCGCAGCAGGATATTGACCATTTTCACGGCGGTGAGGTAATCATGCTGATCTGCAGGAATGATCAGGGCTTTCACATCTCCTTCCGCCCCTTTTTCGGTCTGGTTTCTTGCTTTCAGATATGCTGTTTCCAGTACCGTTTCCCTGTTTCGGGCAGCCATATCCAGCAATGCCATGGCAGCTACTTTCTGCTGATTGACAATATCGCGCACATGCCACCATCCGCCCTGCCAGGGATCGGGAAAAGTAGACTGGGCTTCGTAAGCCGGAAACATACGTACTCCTGCTTTCAATTGTTCAGGTTGTATGTAAATGGGCGTTGCCAGTTTTGCACCGGCCGATTCGGTCAGCATTCCGGCAATATTATGAAACGGTGTGATCCAGTGCCAGCCGAAATGACCCCAGCCGGAATATTGTGCGGCATTAAGCACACCCTGGTAACCCTTTTCCTGCAGCTTGTAGGCAATGTGCGCACCATACCAGCTCATCTCACGCCAAACCAGCGGATCGGCCCAGGGACGGATCGGGTCGCAGTAAGGCGGGACATAAAAGCGTGCACCGTAGGCACCCATCTGGTGGTGGTCTGTGTACGCCTGCGGCGGCCAGTCCACATACATCGCCTGTGCAATATATTTCGATTCCTGCAGGTTCATGTAATCCCCGTCCCGGTTATTGTCATGACCGCAATATTTATGATACAGGGTTGGCTGGCCCACTCCTTCATATTTTGTCCCTTTGGTTTCGTTGTACCAGTCGGTAACCATCACTTCCCCGTCAGGATTCATACAGGGGATCATAAAGAAGAGGACATTATCCAGTATCCGTTTTGTATCGTCATCATTTGCCGTAAGCAGGTCATACGCCAGTTCGGGTGTCATCTGGGTACTCGCCACCTCTGACGAATGAAGCCCCATCGACTGAAAGATCACGGCCTTACCCTCTTTGATGTATTCTGCCATTGTTTCACCGGGAATACCTTCCGGGTTGCTGATCTTTTTATTGATTTCCTGCAGATGACCAAGGTCGGCCATATTTTCAGGCGAAGTGATCAGAACGATCAGGAACGGATGCCCTTCAGCCGAAGGCCCCATATCCATCACCCTGATCTTATCACTTTCTGTTTCCAGCAAATGAAAGTATGTGACGATTTTATCCCAGCGGGCAAGCTGCCGGTCCGCTCCCATTTTGTAACCGAAGAATTTTTCCGGTGTAGTTACGGATTCCTGGGAAAAAGAAACCGTTGTATAAAGAAGTGTTACAGCAAGATAGGGAATTGCCATCCGCAAAATGCGAAGTCTGAAGGGAGATTTCATGGTTTCAGGAATTTATGGGTTTACTCATCAAATATAGAAAATATATGCCGGGAATAAACTACCGAAGTATTTGGTTTTTGAAATCAACCGCCATATATTTATCCAACCATTGGCGGATAAGGTGATTTTAGGGATAGCCGGTAACCTTTTTGTGTCTTCACATTAATGCTTATGGATGATCTATGACAAGTCCTGCATCAAATACCCCGCCGGGGCAGGCGACTTTTGCCCGTGATCTGGGACTTTTCGACGCGACAATGATCGGTATTGGTGCCATGATCGGCGCCGGTATTTTTGTTTTGACAGGAATTGCCGCTGGCATTGCGGGGCCGGCATCATTGTTGTCATTCATCCTGAACGGTGCGGTTACGCTCCTTACCGCTTTTGCTTATGCAGAACTGGCTTCGGCAATCCCACGTGCCGGAGGCGGTTATTCGTTTGTGAGAATGGCCTTCCCCGGTGCTACGGGATTTATTTCCGGCTGGATGCTCTGGTTTGCCTATACGGTTGCATGTAGTTTGTATGCACTGGGTTTCGCCGGATATTTCTGGGAATTCCTGATCAAATACTTTCCGTCATTTACCGGTTTCACATTCGGGTTACTATCTCACCATACCTCAGTTCTTGTAGTAACCGCAATGATTGTCCTGTTGTTTATCGGTTTGAACTATCGCGGTGCAGGCGTTACCGGTAAGACCGAGAATGTGCTTACCATGTCCAAAATATTGATATTGGCCGTATTCATCTTTTTCGGTCTCAGTTTTATTTTTCACGAACCACAGCAGGTAAAAGCCGGAATTACCCCCTTCTTTCCGAAAGGCGCCGGAGGAGTGCTGATTGCCATGGGACTGACATTCATCGCTTTCGAGGGGTACGATCTGATCGCCACGGTTGCTGAGGAAATAAAAGAACCGGAACGCAACATTCCCCGTGCAACTTTTATTGCGTTAGGGGTAACCATGGTTTTCTACCTGTTGATTTTGTTTGTTTCGCTTACCGCGGTTTCACCGGATGGAATGCCCGGCTGGGAATTTCTGGGAAAATATAAGGAAACCGCTATTGTGCGCGCTGCCGAGGAATTTATGCCCTTCATCGGCGTTGCGTTGATCGTTTTCGGTGGAATTCTGTCCACTTCATCCGCCTTGAATGCTACTGTGATGGCTGCTTCGCGTGTTGCTTTTTCGATGGCCAGGGATCTCTGGCTGCCCAGGCGTGTTGCAAAGATACATTCGCAGAGACGTACGCCACACATAGCCATTGTGTTAACCGGTGCTGTCCTGTTGGTAATGGCATTGACATTACCGATAGAAACGGTCGGGTCGGCAGCCAGTCTTATTTTCCTCCTGACTTTCTCCATGGTGAATCTCTCGGTTATTGTCCTGCGAAGAAAATATCCCGAACTTCCGCGGAGATACAAAGTTCCCCTCTATCCCGTAATTCCGATACTCGGATTTCTGTTAAACATTTTTCTCGCGGTATATCAGTTCAATTTTCAGCCCATTGCCTGGTATGTAACCATCGGGTGGATCGCACTGGGGCTTTTCCTGTATTACACCGTCTTCGAGAAGCAGGCAGCCGTTCTAAAACCACAGGTTTTGCTGAGCGGCAGAACAGATATACCTGCCCGGAGGCAACCGTTCGTGGTTTTTGCAGTCAGTAATCCTGATACCGTTGAGGCGTTGTTCAATTTCGCATACCCGGTTGCGAAAGATCGTCAATTACCGTTGGTTGCAGTCAGCGTGGTCGTTGTTCCCCGGCAAATGCCGATACACGAAGGAATGCGTTTCGTTCACCACAAGGAAGCACTGATGGCAAAGGCACGATATTTAGCACAACAAAGAGAGATAAAGCTTGAAACCGAAATCATCATCGCACACAGGATATCCGACGGGATTCTGTCAGCGGTGGAAAAATACAAGGCAGACGCACTGGTAATGGGCTGGAAAGGATTCACCAATACCCGTGACCGGATTTTCGGCGAAATTGCAGACCGTGTTATCAGGTATGCACCTTGTGATCTTATCCTGTTTACGGCACGTGGTGATGGTAAAATGAAAAGCTGCCTGCTACCTACCGCCGGCGGTCCGAACACACAACTGGCTGCATCGGTTTTAAATTCATTCGCCAGGGAAAATGAATTGTCTGTGACTGCCGGAGTTGTCATTCCCGAAAATTCTGAAGGCAGAATGAATAACGCCCCGGAAGCAATCATGGAATCTACCCTTAAGCATATTGATCCTTCGGTAAAGCAGCATAAAATGATCATTTCTTCCAAAACGGTAGCCGGCGGTATCGCCATGACCTCGAAGGATTTTGATCTTGTAGTCATCGGTGCGGCAAAAGAATCCCTCTTCAGGAAGATGCTCTTCGGAGAAATTCCCGAAAAAGTGGCCCGTTATTCACCCGCTTCCGTATTGCTCGTAAAAAAATACGAAGGGATTGTCAAAAACACGGTGAAAAAAGTTATCGGATAGAAAAGTTTTATGTTGAGATGATATGTTTGATATCCTCTTTTAGTGAAATGAATCTCAGAGAATGTTTTAATATTGAGAAATGGATTGAAAGAGCCCCTCAGATTTTAGGGGAAGAATTGCTGATCAAACCTCTATCCCATCCCGGACACCACCCTACAAATTTACACCCTTGTATCTTATTGTCTGTTAAATAATTGCAGGCGTCTCAATACGGAATTAGGTAATAAAATAGGTTAAATAATAGGTTGTTCGCTACGGATAACGATTCTGAGAAAACTCAACAGAGGATACCTTATGCTTAAGAACCTGTAATATCAGCAAGCCCCTTAACCCATTCATCATTATCATTCAGGCTTTCAACAAGCACATAGGATTTCCCCCCGTTTGCGATGAAAAGATCCCTGTAATCCTGGCCCAGTTCGATAATGGTTTCAAGACAATCAGTTACAAATGAGGGAGATATTACAACAATATTACGAATCCCGTTACCGGGAAGTGTTTTGATGACATCTTTGGTAAACGGACCGAGCCATTTACGTCCGAACCGCGATTGAAACGTTACGGTAAAATCATTCTCTTTAATTCCTGCTGCCTGTGATATCATGCGCGCTGTAGCATAGCATGTTGCCTTGTAACAGGTTACATTATCATTATTTAATTCATGCTGACAATCATTTTCAGGACAATCCCTGTCCTGATGTGACCTGGCAACATGATTTAACGGGATACTGTGAAAAGAAAAGACAATATGTTGATGTGACGATTTATTTACCGACCTGCTCAGGAGTGTTGCCATGGATTGTATATACGGGCTTTTATCAAAAAAAGAAGAAATCACATGAATATCCGGAATAAAATTCCATCTACTGATCAGTTTTAAAGTTTTGTCAATAATAGAACCGGAAGTTGAAGATGCATATTGAGGAAATAACGGGACAATTTTTATGTACCCGTATTTTTTCATTTCCAGTTCTTTCAGGCACTTTTTAAGACCCGGATTCCCATACCTCATGGCAAGGTAAACATCCGTATCAGCGGGAAGTTCCTTTTCCAGTTTATTCTTAAGGTCATTACTGTATTTCAGCAGAGGGGATCCGTCCGGTTCCCAGATCTTCCGGTACATATTCACAGCCTTAAATGTGCGAAAAGGAATAATAATGAAATGTACCAGAAAAAACCTCAGTACCGGGTGAAGATCAATGACCCTGCCTTCGTTTAAAAAGTATTTCAGGTATTTTGCAACCGCCAGGAATGAAGGATTATCGGGGCTTCCCAGGTTGACCAGCAAGAGCGCTTTTTTATTCAATACTAAGGGTTTACGATTTTTTGGGATATGTAGTACCCTAATGTAACGAGTGTAATTAGAATTCCCGTACCGTAGTAAATAAAAACATATTTAAATTTACTTCTGGAAGATTTTGTACGATTAATGAAAATCCATCCAATCTGGCAAAAGAACAAAGCAAACACCATCGATGAAAAATGTATAACAGCCCAATATCTCAGAGATGACTGGTGTACGGCTTCATTAATACTGGATATTTCATCCGGCCTTTTAATAAAAAAGAACATAATGATACCGAGTAGTAACTCAAAATAAAGAAGGATCAGAAATAGCTTATCCAGTTTTTTATCAGTGGGAGTAAATGATATATCCATTATCCAGCCCCAACCCGAACGGGCTAACACATAGAAGCCCAGTAACAGGAAAATAGAACTGGTTATTACATGGATTGAAATAAAAATGTGAAATAAGTTGTTTGACATATGATTTAGGTTTTAATATTTGTTGCATCTGCAAAATATTTCCCTTGTTTAACCCTGTCTGCCATACCGATACCATCGCGCAGGTTCCCTCCGATATACAGACCGGGATAAATGTCCGACAGCTTTTCTGTGGCATTAAACCGGTCTTTACTGTCAATGCCATATTGAGGAATGGCATTTCTGTAACGCATGATCTTCATAAAATCCGGGTTAAACCCTTCTGTTTTTAACAAAGATGGTAATATTTTTTCTAAAACAGATGTGATTTCCGCATCCGTTTTGTTTACCATATCAGGATTCCTGATTCCACCCATGAAGACAGACAACATTGCTCCTCCTGAAGGTGCACGACCACTAAACAAGGAAGACATAAACAAGATACCCAGTAAGGGAATGTTTTCTTTAAAGGGGATTAATCCGCCAAATGCATCCAGGGGCTGTCCCTGCCATTTCCGAAAACCCAATGCTACCTGGACAACCGGTGCATAACGAACTGTTGAAACTTTTTCAAGCAAATCTTTTTCCTGAAAATTCAGAATATGCTTAAGTTCGTATGCAGGTACCGTTGTAATTACATGTTTTGCATATACAATATGCTCCCTGTTATTATGCCTGAATGTAATTCGATATCTTTCCTTACCGTCGGCTGTTACGCCAATATCCTGACATTCCAGGAGAAAATTATTGGTTCCGGCCAGTTTGTACAGGGTGTCGGTCAGTCCGCCGAGGCCTTTCTCCGTCGAAAATACCTTGCGGGTTACTTTCTTTTCGTGTACCGGTTTTTTTTCAAATTTCTTCTTTATTGCCCCGCCAATAAAGCTGCCGTAATTTTGCTCAAGGTTGTATAATTTGGGAAAGGCATATTTTGTAACCAGGTATGCCGGATCTCCGGCATAGACGCCGAGGATAAACGGATCGATGGCATAATCCAGAAAACTTTTTCCCATTCTCCTGACAACCAGACCGGCCAGGGATTCATCGGGATCAGAACCCGGTTTACGGAATGGTTCACATAACAAACTGAATTTATCTTTCAGGGAAAACAACGGGGTAGTGATTCCTCCCAGAGGTCCGGACGGCAGACTATGCCATTGTTTATTTTTTAAAATATATCTTTTTGAAACACTGTTGTTTGCTTCAATAATCCGGCAATTTTCCTTAATGTCCTCAAAGAGTGAAGCAATATCAGGGGTACCTATGATCCCGGTATTAGGGCCTTCCTCATACATAAAATCCCCATTCATCCGGGTCCGGATCACCCCCCCGACATGGTCAGCCTTTTCCAGAACAAAAAAAGAACGATTCCTTTTATTAAGGTAAAATGCCGATGTAAGACCCGTAAGACCGGCACCGATAATAACAGTATCTTTTTTAAAATACGCCATGTTAACTAAATTGTTTTTGAGAACTTTTTTTCTGATTTCCCGGCAGCAAGAGGATCCAGGTTCATCGCTATATTTCTTACGACCATCATTCCCAGCCGATTAACTTTTAATCCCTCAGGGAGAATTTCAATCAATCCGTCATCAATGAATAATGTAAACTTTCCGGGATCGAACTTGACATAGTCAAGGACCTCAGTCTTCCGGATCGCAAAATGTTTTGCAATTTGACTAAAATCAACATATCCGTTACACATAACTTCATTAATCACTTCACGCGTAACCAGCTCTTTAAAGCTTAACCGATAACCCCTTTCCGTAGCAAATCCTTTTTGCTGAATTACATCAATATACATATCCGGAGTCTTGATGTTTTGTGCATAGGAATTGAACAGCTGACTGATTGAAGAAGACCCGAAAGCATAAACCTGCCCTGTCCGGTCTTTTGTGCAGTATCCCTGAAAATTCCGGTGCAAATGCCTGTTCCGGAGAGCCACGGTCAGTTCATCATCTTCCCTGGCATAATGGTCCAAACCTATCGGGGCATAACCATCCTGAACCAACATACGGCGGGCAATTAAAAACATATCCAGCTTATCTTCAGGTGAAGGCAATCCTTTTTTTTCCAGGATTACCTGGTTTTTATTAACCCAGGGAACATGGGCATAAGAAAAGGTTACCAGCCTGTCGGGTTTAGCATCAATGGCTTTCCGAACGGTAAGGGCAAAGTTGGCAGGTGTTTGCAGCGGAAGCCCGTAAATCAGGTCCAGATTGATGCCTGAAAAACCTGCCGATCTTAATTCCCGGATTAACTCCTCAACAGGATAACGGGAAGGTTTGCGGTTTACAGCCAAAAGAACTTCTTCATTGAAGTCCTGAATGCCCAGGCTCATTCTGTTAAAACCCATATCTGCCAACAGATCAATATCATCAAACGTCAGGTAAGCAGGACTGCATTCCATGGCGATTTCAGCATCAGGGTGAAATCTGAAACGTGCCTTAACCTGCTCCATAACCCCTTCGATAAATTGTAAAGGCACCGAGTTAGGTGTGCCCCCTCCCCAATGAATCTGGGTAATTAGTCTGGATGTATCAATTAAAGATGCAACCTTGTCAATTTCTTTCCGCAGGGCAGAAAAATAATCAGCGATACGATCCTTACTCTTTAGCAGTGATGTGTTGCAACCACAGAAATGACAGAGCCTGGGACAATATGGTACATGAAAATACAAGGAAAGATGAGAAGGTCCCATGATGTTGGACTCAACAATATTCTCTTCAAAATCCTGTACACCGTAAGTATTGTCAAAATAGTTGGCCGGCGGATACGACGTATACCTTGGCCCCGGTTGATTATATTTCAGGATGATTTCTTTCTCTATCATTTATCTGCGATTCCAGTTTGTTGTTTTTACCCAATTCGTAATATAACGGGCATTTTCATAAGGTGTGTCGGGAAGGAAACCATGCCCGAGATTAAAAATCCACCGGTATTCCTTCTGCCCGAATTCATATAATTTGTCTAATGCAAAGTTTATCTCTTCCTTTCCTGCAAACAAAACACGCGGATCGAGATTTCCCTGCAATCCAATTTCAGGATGCACAAGTTTCCGTGCGTCAGGTAATGGCATCTGCCAGTCAATGCTTATAAAATCACAGATATCGGGAGTGATTCTTTCAATACCGGTACCCAGTCCTTTCGGGAAATAGATAAACGGGATATTCTTTTCTTTCGCGTACTTCCCAAGTTTCTCAACGGCAGGCATGAAAAGCTCAAAGTATATTTCGGCCGGGACCAGTCCGGCATGCGTCTCAAATAGCTGAAATATGTCAATACCATTATTTATCTGTCCCTCCATATACGTCAGGGATAATTCTGTAATCAAATCAACAAGCTTTGCGACTTCCCGTTTGTTTTTATATATAAACTTCGGTACTTCGGGAAAGTCGGTCCTTGTACCCAGACCTTCGATCATATAACATAAAACTGTCAGCGGCCCTCCGCAAAATCCGATCAGAGGAATATCAGCCGGTTTAATTCTGACCGTTTCGCGGATGACATCATAAATATAGTTTAACTTTTCAGGTTGGGATTTTAACGATGCCGTATAAGGAGGGGCTTGTTTTTTCAGTGACAATTCAAAAACGGGACCGGCATCGGTAAACTCCAGTCCCATACCCAGGGCATGCGGAATAACAAGAATATCAGAAAATAATATTGCCCCATCCACATCAAGATCATTTACAGGCAACATCGTTACTTTTGCCGCCAGCTCCGGATTGCGCATCATTTCCCAGAACGAATGCTTAGCTTTTAAACTGCAATAGGACGGCAATACCCTCCCTGCCTGCCGCATATACCAGACAGGTGGCCGTTCCCGGCTTTTCCCTTTAAGGGTATCCAGAAAAATATTACCCATGAATTATTATTTCCCAAGTTTTTGCAATGCCTGGTAATTTTTCAGTATCGCTTCTTCGATTTCCGTCTCAGTATGAGCAATAGAAACAAACATGCTTTCAAATTGTGACGGGGCAATATAAAGGCCGCTTTCGAGTGCAAGTCTGAAATACCTTGCATACATTTCCGTATCGGAAAGTAAAGCATCTTTAAAAGATCTGATCTGCTTTGATTTTGTGAAAAACAGGGTCATCATAGAGCCTATCCGGTTTACAACACCATCTATTCCCGTATTCTTAAGGTTCTCTTTAAATCCTTCTTCAAGTTTGCGACCTTTTTCATCAAGTTTTTCATATATATCCGGATGATTATACAGGTATTGTAACATTGCATATCCTGCGGCCATGGAAACGGGATTCCCTGACAGTGTTCCGGCCTGGTATACACCGCCCAGGGGCGCTAAACAGTCCATAATTTCGGCTTTTCCGCCAAAAGCTCCGACAGGCAGACCCCCGCCTATAATTTTGCCCAGTGTGGTCAGATCGGGTTGTACCCCGAAAAATTCCTGAGCCCCGCCCCTGCCTATACGAAAACCGGTTATCACTTCATCAAAAATCAAAAGAGCCCTGTTTTCTTCGGTGATTGCCCGCACTCCTTCCAGAAACCCCTCAACAGGCGGAACGACTCCCATATTTCCGGCTACCGGCTCCAATATTACCGCTGCAATATTATTCTTATTCTCCCCGAACAGTTTTATTACAGAGTCAAGATTGTTAAATTCGGCAAGTAAGGTGTCTTTTGCAGTACCTTTCGTAACACCAAGGCTGTCGGGAACACTGTGTGTTAAAGCACCGGAACCGGCCTGTATCAGAAAACTGTCGACATGTCCGTGATAACATCCTGAAAATTTAATTACTTTTTCTTTCCCGGTATATCCTCTTGCCAGTCTCAGCGCACTCATGGTCGCTTCGGTTCCGGAGTTAACCATTCTGACTTTTTCTACAGAGGGCACCATTTCACAAATGATCCTGGCCATATCTGTTTCCGTGACGGTAGGTGCCCCGAAAGATGTTCCTTTTTCCGTAGCGGTTTTTATGGCTTCAAGAACATCCGGAAATGCATGCCCGAGTATCAACGGTCCCCATGAACCTACGAAATCCAAATAACGGTTGCCATCAATATCGAAAACCTCAGACCCTTTTCCATGACTAATAAACAGGGGTTGGGAACGGACACTGTTAAAGGCTCTTACAGGAGAGTTTACCCCACCGGGAATAAATTTTTTAGCTCTTTCGTATTCACGTCTTGAAAGATTATGATCCATTTTATTTTATTTAATTCCGTTTATATAATCGGCAGCATCAGCAGCAAAATAGGTAATGATGATATCTGCCCCGGCACGTTTAATAGAGGTAAGCAGTTCCATAACAATCCTTTTTTCATCAATCCACCCATTCGCCGCTGCAGCTTTGACCATAGCAAATTCTCCACTTACATTGTATGCTGCCAGTGGAATATTAAATGTATCATGGCATCTGCGAATCACATCCAGGTAACTAAGAGCCGGTTTAACCATGACAATATCAGCACCTTCTTCAATGTCAGCTTCAATTTCCCGTAAAGCTTCATCCGTATTTGCAGGATTCATCTGATAAGTATTCCGGTTTCCGAACTTGGGTGCACTTTCTGCCGCATCCCGGAAAGGGCCGTAAAATGCAGAAGCATATTTTGCAGAATAAGCCATGATCGGCATGTTGGAAAAACCATGGGCATCCAGCCCCTTTCTTATCTCCCCGATACGACCGTCCATCATGTCACTGGGGGCAACCATATCCGTACCTACCCGGGCAAAGGATAAGGACTGCGCAACTAATGTATTGATAGTCTTATCATTATCTACATCTCCATCCACAATTGTGCCACAATGTCCATGTACCGTATATTCACAATTACACACATCTGCGATAATAAAAATGTCGCTGATCTCTTTTTTAATCGCCTTAACAGCACGTTGTACGATTGAATCATCATGCGTGGCAACAGTACCATCCTCATCTTTTTCTTCGGGAATACCAAAAAGGAGGATTGATTTTATTCCTTTATCAACAAGCTTTTTACATTCCTCTACCAGGAGGTCGATCGACAGTTGATAATTTCCCGGCATGGATGAGATCGGATTCCTTACATTTTCTGAAGGACAGACAAACAGGGGCATAATAAAATCTTCGACAGATAATTTGGTCTCTGTTACCATATCCCTGATTATCTGATTTTTTCTGAGTCTTCTTAAACGTTTGACAGGATAAGCCATAATTGTAAGTTTTTAAATTAATGATGTACAGTAATGTTTCTCAAGTTGTCGGACCAATTCAACGATTCCCCTTCCCTCACCAATAAAATCAGGATCCAAACCGGATGAAATAACAGCCCCGGCGGTAGCTGGTCCCAGGCATCCTATCCTGTATGTTTTAAGTCTTAATACGGGATGGCAAACCGTCATGAAACTATTGAAAGCCGAAGGACTGAGGAATAAAATCATATCATAGTTTCCGGAAGAAAGAAGGTTTAATGCCTGTTTATCCGGGTATTTTACAGTATGTGTGTGATAAACGGTGACCGTAACGAGTTCATGCCGGTCTTTCAATATTTCAGAAACCCGGCTTCCGGATAAATTCCCTGCCGGAAAGAGGATTCTTAAACCCGTAGCTTCAATATTATTTAAAAAATTTACCGCCAATTGTTCAGCACCCGGTGCATCACTTATATAATCAGCTTCAATTCCGTAACCACTCAATGTCTCTGCCGTAGCCTTTCCTATAACTGCATATTTCAATTTTTTCTTCCATGTCCCGTTTATCTTTAACTGGTGCATTAAATCGAAAAAACAATCAACACCGTAGCCGCTTGTGAAAAATAACCAGTCGAATGAATTAATCTGCTCCAGTACAAAATTGATACCGGGTGTTAACAAAGATTTTCCAATCGTAATTAAAGGCATTTTAATAAGACGGGCGCCTTTCTTTTTTAAAAGAAGACCCAGTTTATCTGCCTTTTTATCCGAGCAGGTACAAATAAAGGCTTTATTATATAACGGACTCAAATCATGCATTGGCTATTTGTCTTATTTTTGCAATAATCTTTCCGGCACCTTCTTTAATAAAATCTTCAGCAAGCTCTTTTGCCAATTGGTCTGCATCGTTTAACGGACCGGTAACGGACAATTTAATTGCATGATTTCCGTCAATATCAGAAACAAATCCTGTAAGTGTAATCGTATTGTTTCTGACGGTTGTATAACAACCGATGGGTATCTGGCAACCCCCTTCGAGCCGTCTCAGGAAAATCCGCTCAGCATGGGTACTGATCAGAGTAGGCTTATGATTAATCTTCTCCGTGATTTCTTCAATATATTTGTCGTTCCGGCGGATTTGCATGGCGATCGCACCCTGGCCGACGGCCGGAATCATAACATCAGTATCGAGCAATTCCCGGATATATTCTTCCAGACCGAGTCGTTGCAATCCTACGGCTGCCATTACGATAGCATCACATTCCCCTTCTTTCATTTTCCGGATCCGTGTATCAACATTGCCCCTGATATCCGTAACATTAATTCCCGGTACCTGAAGCATTAACTGAGCTCTTCTGCGTAAACTGGAAGTTGCAATGCGCAGTTCAGGCGAAATATCCTTAAAGGAAAGCACCCTGGCACTAATAAGGGCATCCCGTATCTCCCCTCTTTCCAACACGCCACCAATAGTCAAGCCGGGAGAGATTTCCGTAGGAAGATCTTTGAGACTGTGAACAGCAATATCGGCATGATCCCGGATCAACGCATGTTCAAGTTCTTTTGTAAAAAGGCCTTTGTCGCCGATTTTTGATAAACTGATATCGAGAACTTTGTCACCACGTGTATGAATAATTTTTATCGTGGTTTTTATACCGGGAAAATTCTGTTCTATTTGCTCTTTGACTCTTTCTGCCTGATAAACTGCCAGTTTGCTTCCACGTGTTGCAATTCTTATTTCGCGTTGCATCATCTTTTTAATTTAAGTCAAAAAGTTTTTCCAATGCATCAATATATTCAACCTTTCTGCCATTTTCCGTAATCCCTTTCATATTACGTATCAACAACCTTATATATTTTTCAGTAATATGGTTTCCGTACTGTTCCAGCAGTTCCCCGTTATCAGTTTTGTGTATTTTTATAAAACCATTTAATTCCGATTTGTGTATCTCGTGGAAATGTTCATTAATACGGGTAATAACCGGTATTAATTTTCTTATGTTCATCCATTCGATATATTCACTGGTAGCTACCTCTATTAAATCAAGCCCCTCCTGCATCCGTTGCTTTCTTTTTTCTGTATTTTCTTTAAGTACACTTTCGAGATAGTCAACATCAAAAAGGTTAATGCCCCGGAGGGCAGCGATTTCAGGGTCCACGTTTCGTGGCACGGCATAATCAATTATAACCATAGGACTCCCTTTCCTGGCAGCCATTACAGATCTCATCATTTCCATATTAATAAGAAAAGACTGGCTTCCGGTAGCCACAAAAACGACATGACTTTCACGAAGACCTTTTTCAATCTCACTAAATTCCAGGACTTTAAGGTTAAATTTCTGACCTAAATACCGTGCTTTCTCTATGGTCCTGTTCGTAATTGTGATTCCGGAACAACCTTTTTTAATAAGAGACAGTAACGTAAGCTCTCCCGTTTTCCCCGTACCTATTATAAAAATCTTTCTTTTGTCCAGGTCAGGGAAAACAGATCTGCTTTTTTCAATACCGGCATAACTTACTGAAAATGCCCCGACATTTATTTTGGTTGCAGTTCTGACTTTTTTACCTGTCTCAAGAGCTTTTTCGAAGAGTTTTTGCAACAAAGGATCGACAAGACCAAGTTTGCGGGCTTTTTGATATGCATCCTTAACCTGGGCAGCAATTTGTGCTTCACCAAAAATCATCGATTCAAACCCTGATACAACCTTGAACAGATGTTGAATCGAAGCTTCACCGGTTTTAAAATATAATATGCCGGAAACATCCTCAGTAATGCCAAAATAGCTCCTAAGCAAATCAACAAGCCGGTTGTAAATTCTTTCATTGCCGTTTTTTTCCGTGGTTGAGAAATAGATCTCCGTGCGATTACACGTAAACAGAATGACAACTCCCTGAAAAATAGTTTGCGATCTTAATAATTTACCAAAATCCGCAATATGATTTTCATTAAAAGAGAACTTTTCCCGCTCGGTTATAGTCGCAGTTTTGTAATCAATACCTAATAATCCAATCATTTCTGATTATTTAGGCATCAAAAGTATAAATCAATTCTGGAGAAAATCTGATGTTTTTATTAAGACTGAATACATATAACATCGGGACTTATCCGGGGTTAAAAAAATATCCCTGAATGGCTCTTAACCCTCTTCCTTAAGCTTTGAGATATCCAGTATAAAGGTATGCAGGTTATTCACGAAAGAATAAACAATGTCAATTTCATAATAATCACATATCTTTCTGACAATTGAGAGACCTATCCCACTGGATTGAGGAGAGCTGTTATGTTTAAAATATCTTTGAAATATCTTTTTTTCAGGCAAAGCTTTCTCAGTACCCGTATTGGCAATTTTAATCAGACCGTTCTTACACGTAACATATATTTTTCCCCCGTTATTGTAATTATGCATAATGGCATTCCCCAGCAGATTAAACAGCAAAAGATCAAGTAATAAAGGATTAATTTTGATACGTGTTTTATCCATTGCAGTTTCGATTGTGTGGTTTCTTTCATCAATAAACTCCTGAAATTGCTGGATATGGGATTTGATAATCTGAGCTACATCGAGAACTTCGGTTTCAGTAAACTGATTACTTTCGATTTTGCTAATGGTCAACAGGGATCTGTTCAGTTTCGACAGACGATCGGTCGTCTGTAGTATCTCGGAAATCAGATGAATCTGTTCTGTATTCAGATTAGTTCCCTGCATAAGCAATTCTGCTTTGGATTTTATTATGGCCAGCGGGGTTTGTAATTCGTGGCTTGTATTGGCTGTCAGTTCTTTTTGATTCTGATAGTCCGTTTCGACCCTGTCGAGGAGTCTTGAAAGTACCTGGTTCAATGAAGTGAATTCATTGATTTCAGAATCCTTCAGAATTATTTTTTTTTCAGGTTTCTTAATGTCATATGACTCAGCAATCTGCAGAATATCAAAAAAATCTTTCCATGTACGTTTAAAGATGATTTTATTTAGGAAAAAGATAGCCAGAATCAGCACAAACGACAAACTGATCCATACAAGCGTAACGCTTTCAATAAGAATGGTTGCATCAAGTAATGATTTGTAGATTTCTACAATATAATTTTTGTTGTCCCACCGGTATCCTATGATTAATGTTCTGTAAGAATGAAACTTACCTTCAAAATCATTAAAACGTATGGTATCCTTAAAAACCGGGTTAAAAGCCAATTGTTTTGTAGTTGGGATTATCGTGACATTGTCGTAGTATACGGTATCTGTCGACGAGGAAAGCTGACCAAACGAATGAATGACAGAGTGCATCTCTGAGATTAATTCTCTGTCTACCTGTTTATTAATAAGCTCTTTTGTGATTTCAAAAAAGATTATACCACCGATCATCAGAATGAAAAGTGCTACCGTAGTAATCAGAAGACTCGTTTTCGTCAGTAAATTCATTCTGAAACAAATTTATAACCTATTCCATAAACGGTTTTAATATAGTCCGGACAACCTTTATCCAGAAGCTTTTTCCTCAGATTTTTAATATGAGAATACATAAAGTCATAAGATACATACAGATCACTGTATTCACCTAAAATGTGCTCGGCAATAGAAGCTTTGGTCAGCACTTTATTCTGGTTGGTTAAAAAATACTCCAGAATATTGTATTCACTTTTCGTAAGCTCAAGTTCTTCGTTATTAACTTTGATGCTTCGCTCCATGGTATTGATTTCCATTTCCCCCAGGCGTAGTATCGTTTTTCCCTCAAACCGGATTCTTCTATAGACTGAAAAAATTCTTGCATTAAGTTCTGAAAGGTTAAAAGGTTTTGTCAGGTAATCATCCGCTCCCAGGTTAAGTCCGTCTATCCGGTTATCTATCGTATCCCGGGCCGAAACGATTATAATACCAATATCCGGTCTTTTTTCTTTGATCTTTTGAATCAGGTCCAGCCCATTCCCATCGGGAAGCCCCAGGTCAAGAACGATACAATCATAACTGAACAGTTCTGTCAGCTCGGTAGCTTTTTCAAGGTTCATCGCCACGTCGCACGCCATGTCCTGTATATTCGTGAGATAATCCTTTACGGACAATGCCAGTTCTTTTTCATCCTCAACGACCAATATTTTCATGGTATAGCTTAAAAACCCGTATAAAAGCGTTCAAATTTACGAAATTCGAAAACACGGCGTCATTTATGGGATTAATATTTTAAAATAAAGAAATTTCTTAAAACGAACGATTCCCGAGGCAAAGCCATAGGGGTATTTTGCTCGTTTTATTTTGACCTAAAGGTACAAAAACCGAAATTTCTTTATTACACCTCACCCAAAACTTTCTGTGAAAGTTTTGATCTCTCCTCAAGGAGAGGTACAAGCAGTACCCCGAGGCCAGCCTCGGGGAATTCTTAAGATTAAAAAAGACTTTACATCACAAACCGCCAGATGAGTTTGCCTTGTACTGTTGTACTTTTTCCTCTCCAATGGCTTTCTGAAGTGTCATATAATTGATTAACAACAAAATAAAAATTGGTTCCCGGTTTTGGGATCCAGTTAACCCGGAAGTTTATCAGGATTTCCTTGTCTTCATTATTCCACTGTCCGAACAGGGTACCGAACAGGTTGGGATTTACGGCAAAATTAACCCTGCCTCCCAATTCATGAACCACGAAAGATCCTTCCGGAAGGGTGATATCGTGCATTGTATAATCTCCGCTAAATCTTATGTGCCGGTTGGCCTGCCAGGTTAACTCACCTTGCCAAACAGTCCGTTTCCCGTTATAAAAACCTCCCCAGTTAACAAAAACAGCCCCATACAATTTCCTGCCGTCAAATGTTTCAAACTGCAGCTCCCAGTCTGTAAACCAATATTCACCTTTGGGAATAACAATTCCATCATGAATCTCAAAATCACGGGTCAGGTTTTCTCCTTTTCGTTGAATGTTAAATTCTGAAAATTCACCGCTTTTCGTGGTAAATCCCAGGGGCCGGAACTCTGTCCATAAAGATTGCATTTTTTTTGTTTTGTCATCAAAATAATAGTTGAAATCAAAAGGTTTGAAAACCAATTTTTGTATCCATGGCAGCCATTTCGGGCGGGGTTTTATATGCATATCTGCATTGATCATCTGGTAATTTTTTCTTCGCAGAAAGCCTGTTTCAGGGTTAAAACTTTCACCCGACCGGTCCCATATGGCAGAGAAATCAATATTGTCATTAGGGTATTCAATAAATATACGGTGTGCCATGCCCGTTTTATGGAGGCTGTCAGAGGTATAACTCTGGGAAAGAGCTCCTCCGAAGATCAGGTTTTTGTCCCCTTTAATATGGGAGTTGGAATAATAAAAATCTGCTCCGTATACCATGTTGTCACGACCGGATTCTGCTTTGTTGACACCGATTACCCCAACCGTAACATTGGAACCGATGTCCTGTTTCCACCGCAGAACAGAGAAGTTGGTAGTGGGGATGGTGTCTTTCCTGGCTGTCTGTATGCTCATACCTCCCAGGGTCGTATTTCCGGCTTTACCCATCAGTCTCACACCGGACAGGATGGGAGTTACGGTTCTGTCGGGTGCCAACCCGATCCGTCGTGAGTAGAAAGGTTGGATACTATAACCCAGACCGAAATCAAAGTAGTTTTTCCCTTCCAGGAAAAATTCCCTTTTTTCCGGGTAATACAGGGAAAAACGTGTCAGGTTAACTTGCATCCGGTCCGATTCCACCTGGGCGAAATCTGTATTAATCGTAAGGTTCAGCTTCATGGTGGGAGTAATCAGATAATTGACGTCGCCACCTGCATTTATTTTATCCTGATTTTCGTTATTCCACGATCTGCCGGTGATAGCATATGGTTTTAATTCTATCAGGGAGGTTTTGGATATTCCGGCAATGCCAACCAGCGTACCTGCTCTTGAAATCTGCGTAAGCTTACCATCCCGTGACCAGCCCTGCCAGGCATCCTGTTCCCGTTTCCTGCGTATATTCCGTTCAAAATTGATTCCCCAGGATTGCTGCCGGTGCATCCTGAAACGCAAGGTAGAAAAGGGAATCTCAAACTCTGCAAACCAACCTTCTTTTGTTTTTTTTGTTTTGACCATCCACACACCGTCCCAATCCGGATTAATACTTCGGCCATTGTCTATAACCATAGCGTCCAAACGTGCACCGTTGGGGTTCGTTATGAAGAGATATCCGTTCCGTTTATCTCCATAAGTGTCGATAACCAGTCCAAAGTTATCATCCGTACCGGGATCAAAATCCCGTTCCAGTTGCCTGGCTTCTATCTTATCAGGTTCGTCATCGTAACACCATACGCCGATGTACAATGTTTTGTTATTATAGAGGATCTTTACTATCGTTTTTTCTGTTGCAGGATGGCCTTCATTCAACTCGCGTTGTGTGAAATTACTGATTTTCATAGCCTGTTGCCAGCAACCTTCATCAAGACGGCCATCCATGACGATTTTTTCATCCGTAAAATATGCCTGCAGGGTATCGGGAAAACTCGTCTGGGAATATCCGGGAAATGAAGTGTTCAGGAAAACTAAAAACAGTATGGGAGTGAAAAACCGGTGAAACATCTTTTTATCCGCTTTCGTTTCCGGTAAATACATTTTATTGATGGTAAAATAAATGATTTATCGAATAACGTCAGGTGATTATTTCCTTAACTTTTTGAAAGGAATGGAAATTTTTATTCCTAAACGAATAGTACCGGATTACAATAAAACAACTCACGGTAAATTTAAAAGCAGGGTCGATACGGAATAATAAATTTTTATTTATATTTAACAGAGACAAAACCGCAAGATCATGAAAACCAAGCGTTACTATTCAACCGTACCGTTTCTTTTTTTCTCAGTAATCCTGCTTTTGCTGCAGGGATGCGGTGCAGCCCGTATTACCTTTGATGTTCTCACACCTGCTCCGGTCACGATTCCGGGGTATATTCAAAAAATCGCCCTGATGAACCGTTCGGCAGGAGCCAATGAAGACCTGGATCGCCTGGAAGCATTTCTGACCGGTGAAGGAAAAGACCGTGACCGCATTCCCGCACAGTTTGTTCTTGACGGTTTGTCGGGTAGTCTGCAGAACAATACACAATTTACCGTCGTCAGGATCCCGGAGATCATGAAGGGATCGGCAACCGGAAATCAATTTCCGGCACCGCTGCCCTGGAATGTGGTTTCCGGTCTTTGTAAAAAATACGGTGCCGGTGCACTGATAGCCCTCGAGAGTTATGATTCAGATTTTCTGCTGACCCCCGATGTCGGTGGAACCATTTCGGGTGAAAACCCGGAAGCATCGGGTATGGCTACCATTCATTGCGGTTTCAGGTTTTATGATCCAAAAAGCCGGACGATCATTGATGAGTTTGGTTTCAGGCATACCCATGCCTGGAATCCCGGACTGGGGCTTGTAATCAGTACGGTGATCATGCTTAAACAAAAACCAAAGGTGATCCGGGAAGCAAGTATCACGGCCGGCAGGGTATATGCAGAAAGGATCACATCTGCGTGGTTTAAGGTATCCCGTGATTATTTCAAAAAAGGCAGTGGAAATCCCGACCTCGGTCTCGGTGCCAGAATGATGGAAGCCAACAACTGGGATGAGGCCATCACTGCCCTTGAACGGGCCGTAAATCAGGGTAGCCGTAAATCACGCGGCAGGGCTGCCCATAACCTTGCCGTGGTTTATGAAATACTGGGCGACCTGCAACAGGCCAAAGATTGGGCTTCGGTAGCCTGGGGTCAATATAAAGAAAAGAAATCAAAGGAATATGGCTACATTTTAACGAATCGTATCAATGAACAGGAAATTCTCAATCATCAATTAAAAGATTAATCAGACAGGGAGTAACCGGGAAATTGCCGGAGTGAACTTTTCAAAAAAAAAAGCCCCGCTCAATGGCGGGGCTTTAGGATTTCTAAGCACTAAAATATTGTAAACTACGCAAGTTTCACATTTACTGCATTCAATCCTTTCCGTCCTTCAGCAAGCTCGAAAGTTACTTCATCATCTTCCGTTACACGGTCGACGAGGCCGGATACATGAACGAAATATTCTTCGCTCGTTTCATTATCTTTAATAAAGCCATAACCTTTGACTTCGTTAAAGAATTTTACTTTACCTGATTTCATTGTAATAAAAAATTTTATGATTTAATGCCGCAAAGATAGGGTTATTTATCGATTTACCATATTATTCAGCTTTTATTATTTTTATGCACTTTTTTAAACAAAACACTCTATATATTATGAACCATTTGCCAACATCAGTTTATATGGCCGAATCAATATTCCGGGCAATGAACAGACGGGACTTTGCAGAAGTCATCGATTTCGTACATGAAGATATTATTCTTGATTTTCCCGGTGCCACAAGGATGGAAGGAAAGAAAAAGGTATTGCTGGGGCTACGGATTTTACTACGCAAATATCCGGAACTTCAATTCACAATCACGGAAATCATTTCCGAAAATGACAAGGTATGCGTAGTCTGGACGAACAAAGGCAGGGATTTAAAAGGAAAACCATATGCAAATAGCGGGTTATCCCTCTTTCATACCCGGGATGGAAGAATCATCTTCATTAGTGACTACTTCAAGGATACTTCATTTGTTGTTCGGTAAAACAAAAATGATGCATACTACAGAAACCTTTCCCAAATGAAAAAAGTGCTTACATTTAACGGAAGTCCCCGAAAAACAGGGAACACCACGGCATTGCTGAAACAATTTCTACGCGGGGTTGAAGAAGGGAGTGTAATAATAAAGGAAATCGATCCTTATGAGATAAACCTGCAATATTGCCGGGGGTGCCTGAGATGTAACCTGCTGAAAAGATGTTCGGTACAGACCGACGACTGGACCGGAATCAGCCGGGAGATACTGGAATCCGACATTCTGGTTTTTGCCACTCCGGTCTATTTCCGCCATGTTACGGCACCCTTGAAAAAGATCATTGACCGTTTCCGCTCTTTTGTGCATGTACAGATCACCGAAACCGGACTGATCCATACCCCATGGGAAAAGTGGAATAAGGATTTCGTATTGTTGCTGACGATGGGATCATCAGACAAATCCGAAGCAGACGGTATCATTGATCTTTTCCGGTTCATGACCGGGATGCTGGGAGATAATAATCACCTGCATGTAATCACCGCCACACGTCTTGCCGTTACCAGGCAGGTGGAGCGAACCCGGGAGGAGCTGCAGAAACTTTATCCCCGGCTGATGCTTCCGGAAGAACTGGCTGAAAAGGATGCAGAGCAAAACCGCATCTGGCTGGAAGCATGTTATCGTCTGGGGAAGGAACTGGCAAAAAGATCATAATGAATAGATTGATTAAAATTGCTCTGTTCGTCGTTTAGCCTTGCGCATGTTCTGTGATTGTTATTTCTCGCCAAGGACACGAAGAAGCGCAAAGTGTCGCAAAGAGTATTACCTAAAAAAAGCTTGAGAAGATCAATCCCTCCGGGTATAAAGGGCTCAGACTATCGCTTTCTCCATCTTTTTCAGGAAATTCGGGTCAAATGATGCACCCAGTCCCGGTGTTTCGGGAAGGAGCCATTTACCTTTTCCTTCATACGTGATCCCTCCCACCACCGGATCTTCAGCCAGTAAAAAAGAAGAATCGATATCAAAATGTTCAATATTGGTTCTGGCCATAGCCAGGTGGGTCAGAGCCGTAAGTCCCAACCGGGTTTCCAGCATGCAGCCCACCTGCGTTTTCATGCCGGCAGCTTCGGCAATATCAATGATCTTCAGTGCGTTGAATATGCCTCCTGACTTTGACAGCTTGATATTAAAATAATCGCAGGCTTCCATGGCTGCCAGCCGGAAGGCATCGCGGTGATCAAAGACCGATTCATCAGCCATGATGGATATAGGGCTGTGGTTCCGAACGCGTACCAGATCACGGTTGTTCCAGTGTGGGATGGGCTCTTCACAATATTCAATATTATAAGGTTCAAGAGCCTTCAGCGTTCTGATGGCTGTAACGGCATCCCATCCCTGGTTCGCATCAATCCGTACGGGCATATCAGTCCCCAGCGCATCACGGATCGCTTCGACCCGGGCAACATCATCCCGCGTATTTGTACCCAGTTTCACTTTAATGGCCGGGAATCCTGCCTTTTTATATTCGTGTGCCATCCCGGCCATACGTTCAGGAGTATCCAGTGTCACGGTCATATCGGTACGGATATCCCGGTTATTTTCCCCTCCCAGGAGTTTATACAGTGGCATCCCTGCTTCCTGAGCAAGCAGGTCGAACAACGCCATATCGAAAGCGCTTTTCAGGGTTGTATTGCCTTTCACCGCCCTGTCCAGTTCCAGGAGCCGTGCTTCGACGGCCAGCGGATCCTTTCCTTTTAAAAGATATGCCAGGTCTGCGGCCAGGGTATATTCCGATGCCTGGGTTTCGCCCACCAGGTATTCCAGGGGACTACATTCACCGGTGCCGGCAAGGCCTGTGTCGGTAAATATCCTGATAACCAGGTTGGCAGCATCATTTGAAATCCCTCTGGAGGTGATAAATGGTTCTTTACACGGTACATTTAATTTGTAAATTTCAATTCTGTCAATGATCATACGAGGTTGATTAAAGGGTTGTTTTCAATGTATTTAGCAGATAGTCAATTTGATCTTGTGTATGTGTTGAAAAGACAACAATGCGCAATGCTCCGGCAGGAGGCGTACCGATATATCGTATGTGTTGTATGGCGATCCCTTTTTTCATCAGCTCCTTTTGTATGGAAGCCATCCGGGATTCATTATCCGGTGTAAATGCAGCAATGGGTGCCGGGGAATCATTCAAGTCAACCCCCATCTTTCTTAAACCTGTTTTCAGGTATCCGGCATTGTCGGAGAGCATATCACGCCATTCGGGATGATTTGAAAGAAGTTCAATTCCTTTTTTGGCAGCAGCAAGTGCCGGTACCGGTACCAGACTGGCTCCGTTCATGGCAGGATCTCCAATTATGTGTTGAATAAATTCCCTTCCTCCGATAACAATCCCGCCGAATCCACCAAAAGCTTTGGATAAGGTGCTTCCTGTATATACCCTGTCTGACTGCATGTTATAATACTCAAGTGTTCCTTTGCCTGTTTTCCCTCCCACACCTGAGGCATGGGCATCGTCAATCCAGATCCAACCATCATAAGGTTCAAGGATATCCAGATATTGTGGCAGCGGTGCTACATCACCATACACGGCAAAGATACCGTCAGTTACCAGTACAGGCCGTTGCCGGAGTTTCAGATGTTTTCTGAGTTTTTGTTCAAGATCTGCAGGATCCCTGTGTAAAAAAGTTACTGTTTCAATCCTCAGCGCATTGGCTGCCATCTGAATACTATAGTGAGCATACTGGTCGGCAAAGATGATGTCGAAGGGATTAAGATGCATCATTCCCCCCAGCCCGGCCATGGATGTCAGATACCCTGATGCCACGCAGACAGCCTGCTCCGTACCAAAAAAAGCGGCAGCCTCTTTTTCGAGTGAAGCAAGTAATGGTGTGGTTCCGTAACCATTGCGGGTGGTAGCACTGTTCATGCCGTACATTTCCATAGCCTGCCGGGCAGCAGCAATAACCTCCGGATGACTGTGCAGATTGTAATAGCTCGTCCCGGCAAAGTAAAGGTATTCTTTCCCGTTTATCCGGGTCACCGGTCCGGGTGCCTGCTCCATATACATGTGGTAATGATCCAATTCTTTTATATGCTATCGGTTTGAGAGGCTAAAAATATAGAATTTTATCAGGAAAAATATTAATGCCGGTTAATTATTACAGGTTAAAACAGAGATTGGTTTATTTTGGGTGAAATGTGTAGCTTAGTATCCGTTAATTTAATCTCTTTATCCTATGCATTTACAACTTAAATCAAACAAAAGTATTTCCCTTGTTTTTCTTGGCATTGCTTTACTGTTTCAGGGGGGATGTAAGCAAAATCAGCTTGTTTACCAGGCCGGTATCAGGGAAGATATTCTGCACAACAAAAACAGTTTTTTTTATCTTGATGTTGCCCGTTATCCCAAACATGATAAAAACCTGCCGGTCGGGATATTCGACTCGGGAACCGGTGGATTAACGATTCTCGATGCTATCGTTACGCTTGACAAATATGATAATGAGACCCATGAGTTTAATCCCGAAGGCGACGGAAAGCCTGATTTCGGTTCCGAATCATTTATTTATCTCGGTGACCAGGCCAATATGCCCTATGGTAACTATCCTGCCGAAAACAATACCGCATTATTAAAAGAACATATTTTCAAAGATGTTCAATTCTTATTGGGTAACAGGTATTATCTGACCCGGAATGCGCCGCATTACAGCAGCGACAAGGAACATGTAAAAGCCATTGTCATTGCCTGCAACACGGCAACTGCCTTCGGCAAAAAAGACATTGAAGCTTTTATGGACAGTTCAGGTCTCGGAATGCAAGTGATCGGGGTCATTGATGCCGGTGTAAAAGCAGCGCTGCAAAAGCTGGATCCGGCAGAAAAAGCAAGCGTAGCCATTATGGCTACTGCAGGAACGGTGGCATCAAACGGATATGTGAACACCATGCATGATCAAATGAAACAGTCGGAATTTCAGGGAGATATAGACATATACCAACAGGCCGGGATTGGTCTGGCAGGTGCCATTGACGGCTCTCCGGAATTTATTTCCCGGGATGCTACCGCTCCGCGGGAGGAATACAAAGGTCCCTCGGCAAAAAATCCTGCAGCACCGTTGGATATGTCCATATTAAAACGGTATGGTTTTGACTGGGCGGAAAATCATATGCTTTTCGAGGGTTCTGCCGGATCACCGGAAAAGGTACAGATAAATTCCATTGAAAACTACATTTCCTATCATCTGGTGACACTGTTGGAGAAAATCAGGAAAAACAGCGAAGCCAAACCATTGAGAGTCATCATACTGGGTTGTACACACTATCCTTTCTACCAGGATTTCTTTCAGGAAAAACTGCGGAAACTATATGATTACAGGGAAAACGGCCGGTATATTTACCGTCCGGTGATGTTTCCGAAAATTGAAATTGTCGATCCGGCCGTATTCACGGCTGAAGAACTGTACATTTATCTGACAACCCGTAAGATGTCACGTGATGGAGCGCACCTGAAGGAGAGTGAATTTTATATCAGTGTTCCCAATACTTCCAATCCTGAAATCAAAACAGATGCTGCCGGGGGATTCACATATGACTATAAATACGGCCGTAAAGCGGGATATATCCAGGAATATGTCAGGCGTGTACCTTTTACCAGGGTAAACGTTCCGGAAGATATTCTGCACAGATTCAGGGATATCATTCCCGTAACTTACGGGCTGATGGAACATTTTGACCATGAAAATCCCAAGACCTCTTCCATTGATGAAAAAGACAAAATCTGAACACCTATCTCGTGCGTTTGCCTATTGCTGGCCGTACATATACTTATAGAATTCTGAAAGTATAGTAACTTGATCATAACCTCCGGGAAGCGCAAACATACTGGCAGGCAGATTCTTCTTTTCAACGCTTTCAGCCTCACCATTCACCATAGCTTCGCCATCTGCATATTCAATTGTTTTCAAAGGATAACCACTCATCATCAGGGATTCATATTCAGATGTGCTCGAATAGTCTTTTTCCAGATCCCCTGACATGACTTCCAGCATTCCGGTCAGTTTTTTCCAGTCAACTTCTTTTGTAACGGTTACATCGGGTGCGATCCACAGTTCCTCTTTAAGGTTTCCGGATTCACTTACTTTGAAATGATCCACTTTAAAACCAAGAATATCCCCCGATTCGATTTTTTCGATCTGCAGGTGGAAGGATTTTTCTTCCGCATTGCTGCCAACCTTGTCGGGGTCCATCCCTGTCATTTCACGGATCATTGCTTTTTGTTGTTTTTTAAATTCCTGGGCTGTACCGGACCAGTATTTCTTACTGGGATGTGAGATCCAGGTCATGGTGTTGTTCCCGGTATTGATGATGATGGAGACCATATCGCCCATGTCCATCCTCATTTTTCCGTTCTGAAACATCATCACCATTGTTCCGGCTCCCTCCGTATCAGTTGTACGGATCACCCACCCTGCAAACATGGGCAGAGAAAGCGAAATAAAGACACTTGTAAATAAAATTCTTCTAAAGGTTTTCATACGTTATAAAGATTTTAGTTAAAGACTTAATTTTTCGGTGCCATTTCCCAAGACAATTCCACGTCCACAGAAACCCCGTCAATGGAATAAAAACCATTTAATGTTTTTGATCCTGAAATTTTATTGCCTGTTTGAGGAAGGGGCAGATTCTTTAACAATTCCTTGATGTTTTTCGTGTTTTTCGGCCTAAGGGTGTAATTTTCAATGATTTCAGTTTTATTCTCATACGGTTCACATTTTGACGGACTTCCAATATCCGGACAGGGAATGACACTTATTAAGGTATAAGTATGTTCAACGGAAGGGCATACATCGTCCCAGTTGACATCCATATGATATTTACCGGTTGCTTTATTGATTGTCAAATTAAATTCAAACACATCCTTTTGGCTCTTGCCCGACCAGTTGTTTTCCCATGTATAGGTACAACAATATCCCTCGCCTATATCATCCTCAATCCCGGAAAGATGGTCCGTAACGGAATATTCTGCTGTAGCCAACCCATTCTTAAAGGGGATATTGTCTGTTCCTGAGGTGGTTGACCATGATTTTACACTGGTGCCATCCATTCCGGAGGCCTTCATCCCTTCAGCCATTTTCATCAATGCATCCACATCCACCTGACCACCTTGTTTCATTTGTTCAATAATTTTTTCCTGTTCTGCTTTACCTGCACCGGATACTTCGCCAACATAGGGATCGGCAGAAACCATACCGTCGGCGGTTGTAAAATGTATTGTAATCATATGTTCGAAGGTTAATTTAGTACCTCTCCATGGTTTTTCCTTTATTACCCTCTCTATCTGACCCTTATATTTAATAGTAAAAACACCCTGCCAACTGTTGGCTTCAAGAAATGCACTATTCGATAAGAGCATTCCCTTACTTAACGGTTCCCCCGGGTGTGAGGAATATCCTGGAAGTACCAGTAACCATAAAAATACCGCAATGACAATTTTAATAATATGCAGCTTTTTCTTCATAATATGTTTATTTTGGTTATTAAAATTAATTACTTATGCTGGTTTTTATGCTTAGCATGTATCATGAAACAAGCTATTGATATTTGTCAATAAAAAAAGCATAAAAATTTGTTATATCTCACTAATTTGCACCAAGTTACAAATATATTCCTGTGAAACAAATAACAATTAAAAATATTACGGCCAGATGACGGATATAAAAATGAACTGCCTGATGGAAACAATTACCATTACCTTAAAAGGTTTCCCGGCTCTCCCGAGTAATCATTATCCTGTCTGAGAATCAATGATTTTTTTTTTAACTTGTGGCAACCTAATTCATAATTGACATCGTGAAAAACAAACAACAAAAGGAGGAGCCTTTAAAAAAAGAAATTATCGGATTTTTTCGTGAACATGTTTCTTCAGGAAAAGTGGAATTTTTCAGGAAATACGGAATGGACTTTGTCATGGGCAGGCGTGAAGGTCCGTATTTGTGGGATATTGACGGTGAAAAGCGGCTGATCAACCTGCATTGTAACGGTGGGGTTTTTAACCTCGGACACCGCAATCCCGTCCTGATCAAAACCCTCACGGAAGCACTCGAAACCTATGATATTGGCAATCACCACCTGATGAGTAAAACCCGGGCCGTACTGGCTGAACGCCTGGCACAAAGCATGCCGGGCGACCTGGAATATGTTGTTTTTGGTGTGGGTGGCGGCGAGGCGGTTGACCTGGCCTTCAAAGTCGCCCGGGGTTTTACACATAAAACAAAGATAATTTCAGCGCTGGGAGGGTACCACGGTCATACCGGCCTTGCAATCGCTGCCGGAGATCCCAAATACCGCGATCCTTTCGGACTCTCGATTCCGGGATTTGTGCAGGTGCCGTTTGCAGACATCGAAGCAATGAAAACCGCATTTGACAAGGATACCGCAGCCGTGATCCTTGAAACCATTCCGGCTACCCTGGGTATGCCGGTACCGGAAAAAGCATACCTGCAACAAGTTGCAACCCTTTGTAAGGAAAATAACGTTCTCCTGATTATGGACGAAGTACAGAGCGGCCTCGGCAGAACCGGAAAAGTGTGGGCTTTCGAACATTTCGGTATTGTTCCCGATATTGTGGTCATCGGTAAGGGATTATCGGGAGGCCTCTACCCCATTACGGTTACCGTCCTGCGAAAAGACATTGAATCCGTTTTTCATGAAGATCCGTTTATTCACATATCCACTTTTGGCGGGGCCGAACCGGGATGTATCGTAGCAGGTAAAGTGCTGGAAATTACGTCTGACCCTGATTTTCTCAGCCGGGTCAACCGCCTCGCCGCCTTGTTTCATGAAGGCGTTGATAACCTGCAAAAGCGAAGGCCCCGTTTTGTCAAAGGACTCCGGCAAATGGGCCTGATGATGGGACTGGAACTGCAGGATGAAATCTCCGGCCCTTTGCTGACCAAAACCGCCTATGACAACGGATTGCTTATGGTATATGCCAACAATGATACCTCCGTATGCCAGTTATTGCCTCCCCTGAACCTGCCCGTTGAACTTATGGACGAAATCATGGAGAAACTGGACAAAGCGGTCGTTTCGGCGATAAAATTAAAACCCTTACTTAAAATGAAAAGAACATTTAATAAATTATTCTGAATTCATGATCAACATTAATGAAAGTCTGCTTCAGACATTCGAAGAAAACCTGAATCCACGAAATATGGAAAAATCTCCCGTAAAAGCTGAAGTGCTTGGTTACGGTGAGATATCTTCCATTTTTTCACTGGATGAGCAACCCGGCATTGCGTTCAAACGGATGCCTTTATTCAGAACTACCAAAGATGCCAGGGGATATGCAAGGAACTACAAAACCTACTGTGAACATCTTGGAAAGGCCGGGCTGAATATTCCGGAAGACAAGACGGTAATTATACAGCTCCCGGGAAGGCCTGTTGTATTGTATATTGCCCAGGAGCAACTGCCTGCGAAAGGATTCGGGCATAATCAGATACATGCTGTTCCCAGGGAGAATTCGCTTGAACTGATCGGAAGAATCGCCATGCAGATTGTAAGCGTCTGGAAGTATAATGAGAAGATGAAGCCAGGACTGGAACTTTCACTTGACGGACAGCTTTCAAACTGGGTAGAGGAAAACGGACAGCTATACTTTGTGGATACGAGTACTCCCTTGTTCCGTCTTGACGGGAAAGAACAACTGGATCCGGAATTACTGCTTCAAAGTGCCCCCGGCTTTCTGCGGTGGATACTCCGGGCATTCTTTCTCGACGATGTCATGAACCGGTATTATGACCTGCGCCAGGTGTATATGGACCTGGCTGCCAACCTGTACAAGGAACAAAAGCCCGAACTTATCCCCGGAGTCCTGGAAATCGTGAACAACAATCTTTCTGATGATGCGGCCACCATAACGGAAAAGGAAGTTGAGAAATATTACCGCGAAGATAAGCTCATCTGGTCACTGTTCCTGGCCTTCCGGAGATTTGACCGTTGGATGAAAACCAAAATCCTGCATAAACGTTACGAGTTTATTCTGCCGGGAAAAATTAAAAGGTAACGATCATGTGTGATACATTTGTAGCCCTTCCTGCCCATACAGCAGACAACTCGGTCATTTTCGGAAAAAACAGTGATCGCGAAGCCAACGAAGCACAGAGCCTGGAATTTCATCAGGCCCGCACAGGGATAAAAGAGAAAACGATACAATGTACCTATATTTCCGTACCGCAGGTAAAAGAAACCTTTGCTACACTGATCAGCCGTCCTTTCTGGATGTGGGGTGCGGAAATGGGAGCCAATGAAAAAAGTGTGGTGATTGGTAATGAGGCTGTATTCAGCTGGATAAAACCCGAAAAAACCGGTGTACTTACCGGTATGGACCTTATCCGGCTGGCCCTTGAACGGGCGCCAACGGCAGAAAACGCGCTGGAGATCATCATTGCCCTGATCCATGATCATGGCCAGGGAGGAATCGGCGGGTATGAAGATAAAAACATGGCCTACAACAACAGCTTTTTGATCGCAGACAACCGTGAAGCCTGGATTCTGGAAGTTGTCGGACATCTGTGGGCGGCAAAAAAGGTAAATGGTTACTATGCCATAAGTAACGGCCTGACCATCGGACAGGAGTTTGACAGGTCACACCCGGAACTAATTGAATTCGCCCGAAAAAAGGGTAAACTGAAAAAAGGGGAAACCTTCAATTTTGCCCGGTGTTACAGCGACTGGTTTTATACCACTTTTTCGGCATGCCGTAAAAGGCAAAACCGTTCATCTGTACTACTGCATAATCAATCCGGCAGTTATACCCTCCGGGATGCTTTTAACCACCTCCGGGATCACGGCACGGAAGATTACCGTCCGGACAATCATTTTCTGGGAAACCGGATTTGTGCACATGCGGCCAATTCACTCAGCAGAAACGCTATGCAAACAACGGGTTCTTTTATTGCCCATTTAACAAAAGAAGCCAATACCTTCTGGGCAACCGGAACAGCAGCACCCTGTTTATCATTGTTTAAGCCAATGCGCTTTGTTGATAAAGTCATCCCTGCAATAGTTGGAACCCCGGGTCCCGGTTACGATCCTGACACACTCTGGTGGCATCACGAACGCCTGCACCGCACTGTGCTTTATGATTTCCACACCCGTTCTGAACCTTTCCTGACGGAACGTGATAAAACAGAACAAAAGTGGAAGGAATTGTCTGAAAAGGTAAAGGATGCCAACTTTTACCGTGAACTTACAGAACCAGCATTCAACGAAGAAAGTGATCTTACGGACAAATGGTATAACGCAATAAACAAACTTCCGGTAAACCGGAAACCCTACGGATATTATAGAAAATACCGGCGGAAATTGAACAGGAAAGCAGGCATGATATTTTGAAAAATAAAGAACCAGTAAACGCATTTTTTCTTATATTTATTTCATAACTGAAACACTATTGTCGTGAATGATGAAGAAATCTATACGGAAAACATTGATGCTCTGAGACATAGGATCAGTGCCCTGGAAAAAGAAGTTGAACGGCTGCAGGTCCAGCTACCGGAAGAATATCTGCAAAAGGCATTTGACAGGGCAAATGACCTGATTATAATTATACAGGATGGTAAGATAAAATATGCCAACCCCATGCTTGAATCGTTTGCAGGTTATCCTTTTGAAATGATTAAAGATAAGGAGTTTAAAGATTTTCTTCCCGATAAAATACAAATTGAATTAACAAAAAACTATCATGCACGGATGGCCGGGGAAAAGGTTCCGGAACGATATGAATCGGTTTTACATCATAGGAACGGACGGGAAATCAATGTGGAAATCAGCGGACATGTGATCACCTATAAGGGAAAACCTGCCGACTTTGTAGTGATCCACGATATTACGCCTTTAAAACAGGTTATAAAAAAGTTGCAGGAGAGTGAAGAAAAATACCATAACTTTTTCAAAGCTTCCAAGGACTGTGTTTTCTTCACGGCTCCCGACGGAAAATGGCTTGATATGAGTGACTCGGCACCTGCTTTCTTCGGATATAACAGCAAAGAAGAACTGGCTGCCGTACCTGTTACCCGGTTATACGAAAAACCGGAAGAACGAAAAGAGGATATTGAAAGAATTGAAAAGGAAGGCTTTTCCAGGGATATTCCCATCAACCTTCGGAAAAAGGATGGCTCCGTTATCCACACCCTGGTTACCTCTCAGGCAATCCGTAATGTTAAAGGGGAAGTTGTTGCTTACCAGGGGGTGATCAGGGATATTACAGAACAAAAGAAGAACGAAGAACTTTTAAAAAAGAGTAAAATTCATCTCGAGGAAACCCTTACTGCACGGGACAAATTCTTTTCAATCATCAGTCACGACCTCCGTACCCCGTTTAATGCCATTATCGGTCTTTCTGATTTCCTGCGCAAGGAGGCTTTCAAAATGCCTCCGGAAGAAATTGAATCGATTGCCGAAGACCTCTTTCGCACAGGACAGGAAACCTATGAACTCCTGACAAACCTCCTGGAGTGGTCACGAACGGTCACGGGTAAAATCCCCTTCTCACCTGAAACATTTGCCGTGGCTGATCTTATCTATGATATCCGGAACCTGTATCATGAAAACATTCAGCGAAAAGAGATGAAATTCACTGTTTCAGTACCACCTGATATGCTTGTTTATGCAGACAGGAATATGGTGCATACCGTTATCAGGAACCTGGTTTCCAACGCTATTAAATTTACCCGGCTTCATGGAACAATCGCAGTGAATGCCAAAGAAAAAAACGGATATGCACAGATTAATGTTTCGGATACAGGTATCGGAATTCAACCTGAAATATTGAACCGCCTCTTTTCACACGGAAAAGAAGTAGTTATGAAAGGTACGCTGGGCGAAAGCGGTTCGGGACTGGGACTGATCCTCTGCAAGGAGTTTATGGAACGAAACGGCGGAACAATTACCGTGGAAAGCTCTCCGGGAAAGGGAAGTACATTTTCCTTCACCCTGCCCCGGTCCGTAATATAATCTGCCTGTCAATTTCACTGACAGTTCCTGCTTATCAGGTAATGTGTCCGGCAATCGCTGGATGGCATTTTCATATCCTTTTCATCAGGTAACCGCTCACCGCTCATCAGAAAGCCGCAGATATTTTTTGTTCCGGACAATTTCCCAGAGCCTTGTAACAGTGTAAAACATGTCCTTGCAGGAAGGATTAAGCAGCGTAATAATGATTTCCATCGCCATTACATTTATCCGGAAAGATTAATGGGTTCACAGCAATCTGAATAATAGAATACAAAATCTTAAATACTGACAAATATCAGGTTCTGCTTAATACATGGTCATTATTTTCGCATGAAGTAACACTTTATTTTGATTAGTGACACCTTGCGAATATCCGAATAACTACATATAGCTCTGATAATGAAAGGAATATTTGCTTTTTTTACTATTTTCGTTTTTTTCCCCTTTGCTGTTTCAGCACATACCCTGATCCGGGGTAAGGTCATTGACTCGGTGACAGGGAGTCCGTTGCCGGGAGCAACAGTAACGGTGA
>JAADHC010000049.1 GCA_013152085.1 Chlorobiota bacterium | reverse complement strand
TGTAATCAAAGAACATTATCTGTCAGGTGTTTCCTGTCTGCCGTCAGGCAGATATCCAATCCCGAAAATCACGAAATCTTTGATTTCGGCTGATTTTCGAGGATCCTCGTTTTGTCGGCGAAATCTTTGATTTCGGACAAAACGGGATTATGCTACAGGTCCTTATTAATGGTTTACAAAAAACGCTGCGCAAAGATAGGAATTTTTTATTTACGCTGATCCTTACCCTTTTCCTGAAATGCGTAATATTTTTAAGAACCGGTTAACGGCCAATACCAAAACATTACCGCATTTTATGTAAATTTAACCGGAACTTTTAATCCTTTGTCCCATGAGAAAAATCCTGCGTATCCTCGGTAAAACACTTATCATTCTTGTTGCCGTTATTGTTTTGGCGATCATCATTGTCCCCGTTGCCTTTAAAGGGAAGATCCTCGACATCGCCCGTACCACACTCAACGAAAATCTGAATGCCAAAGCTGATTTTACTGATGTCCGGATCAGTCTGATCAGGAGTTTTCCGAACCTTGAAGTGGAATTGGACCGGTTTTACATTGCCGGTTATGAACCTTTCGAAAAAGATACGCTGGTTTCCCTTAAATCTTTCCGGGTAGCGCTAAATCCTTTTGGTGTGATCGGGAAAAAGGGTATCCGCGTGAAAAAGATCATCCTCGATCATCCGGTAATCCATGCCGTTGTACTTGAAAACGGACAGGCCAACTGGGATATCGTTCCGGAAAGTACGGATACCGTTTCCGAACCTGTTGATACGGCTGCTGCCACGATTCCCCCGGTAAAGGTTTCGTTAAAGAAGTTTGCCATTCAAAACGGCAGGATTACCTATGATGACCGTCAGGGAAACATGTCGGCGCGACTCAATGATCTCGATTTTCTCCTGAGTGGTAAGTTTTCGGGTGATTCGGTGACACTGGATATGCTTACTACCGCCGGTGGGATTGATGTTTCCATGGACGGTATCCGGTATATGCACGATGCGGCTTTCCGTTTTACAGCTACTCTGGGAGCCGACCTGGAAAATATGATTTTTACTTTTCTGAATAACGAACTTTCGTTAAATGATCTCGTTCTGGCCTTCCGGGGTACAGTGGCTATGCCGGATGATCAGATCAATGTGGATATCGGTTTTGCCACACAATCCACAAGCTTCAAATCCCTGCTCTCCATGGTTCCGGCGGTATATAAAACCGACTTTCAAGACCTGACGGCAACCGGTAATCTGAAACTGGACGGATATGTGCGTGGTCAGTATATTGCGGCAGATTCGGTATATCCGGAAGCCGCCCTGAACCTGAAGGTGCAGGATGCCGGATTTTCCTATCCCGGCCTGCCCAAATCGGTCTCGGATGTTAATATAGATGTGGCGGTCTTTGCTGACGGGACCCGTCCCGATGCTTCGACCGTGGATGTGAACCGTTTTGACATGAAAGTGGGGGAGAACCCTTTCCATGCTTCGTTACACATCAGCCATCCCGTATCCGATCCTGCCGTTGAAGGGAAATTTACCGGTACCATTGACCTGGGTACTTTTAACGACGTCATTCCTTTGGACAGTACCTCAATGTCCGGCGTGATTACTACAGACCTGGCTTTTGGCGGAACGATGTCAATGCTGGAAAAAGAGCAGTATGACCGTTTCAGGGCAGATGGCGCCATCCGTTTCAACCAGTTATATCTGGCTACCCCCGAAATACCGGCGCCCGTTGATATTCCATCCGGTGCGTTGCTGTTTTCTCCCAGATATGTTAAGTTAAATGATTTTACGATACATATCGGCCGGTCGGATATGGCTTTCTCCGGAAACCTGGAAAACTTCATCCCCTGGTGGTTTAATGACCAGGTGGTGAGCGGAAACCTTGCTTTCAGAAGCCATATGATGGATGTGAACGGGATGATGCCTGCAGGAAGTGAAACCGAAGAGGCTGATACCCTTCCCCCGGAACTTGCCCTCATTGAGATCCCTGACCGGATCGATTTTGTGTTTACCACATCTGTCGATTCGCTGATCTTTGGAAATATTATGGCAGACCGGTTAAAAGGAAAAATTACGGTCAAAGATAAAAAAGCTTCCCTGGACGGATTTGCCCTTCACAGCATGGGGGGGAATATCCTTGTTTCCGGAGATTATGCCACCGTGGTTCCCGATACCGCTTTTGTCGATTTGTCACTGGCTGTAAATAATATTGATATCCCTTCTGCCTACCAATCGTTGGTCACCCTGCAACGCATGGCATCTTTCGCCGACGGGATGCAGGGAAAAGTTTCTTTACGGTTTTCCCTGACAGCCAGTCTGGATAAAACCATGATGCCCGTACTTACAAGCATCAACAGTAAAGGACGCCTGCAGTCAAAATCGCTGCAACTGGTATCGGGAAGCACTTTTGACAAAATCAGGAACATGCTGAAACTGAATGAGAAAACTACCAACACCTTTAAGGATCTGGATATCGGTTTTGAAATTGTGAATGGCAATATCATCCTTGAACCTTTCAAAAGTAAGCTGGGTGATATCCCCGTTACCATGGGTGGTGAAATCGGGCTGGATAAAATGGTAAATTACGATATTACACTGGATATCCCCCGTAAGTATATGGGGTCACAGGCAAATGAAGCGATGAATAACCTGTTCAAAAAGACAACGCTTGACCTGAAAGCTGCGGAAACCATCCCCGTAGTTGCCAAAGTTACCGGTCCGGTAAATAAACCGCAAATCAAACTCGATCTTTCGCAGAACGTGAAAGCCACGGCAACGGCCGTAAAGGAAGCGGTAAAAGAAAAAGTGGAGGCTGAGGTTGAACAGAAGAAGGAGGAAGTAAAGATAGCGGTAGATGCCGAAAAGGAAAAACTCCGGCAGGAAGCCAATGCCCGGGCCGACGCCTTTCTCGAAGAGGCCGGTAAACGACGGGATGAAATGATCCGCCGGGCGGAACTGGAAAAGCAAAAAGCCTTTGCCCGGGCTGACAGCCTGGAGAAAAATGCTTCGGGAACCATCCTGGATAAGATAAAAATAAAAGCACAGGCGGAAGCCATCCGTAAAGCGGCTGCCGTAGCGCATGATAAGACGGTCCGGATCGCCAATGATAAATACAAAAAAGCCGGGGAGGAAACCGAAAAAATCAGGAAAAGCTGGGAAAAGAAGTAAAAACCCGGGTTTGTCGAAGACCGGAAAGCCTGTGTTTGTTTTCTGTAAATACAAACTCCTTCACTTTTCGACCCGTCCGGCCTGGCAGTGAGCCGGACGGACAAGCTTCCAATGGCATCATTTTAATAATCTGATACCGGTGAAATGATCCGAAATATTTGCATGGTCATGTATGTTGTTACAAAAAAAATTCGTAATATTGCGCTCGTTTTATACGAAAAAATTCAGTCAAAAAACAGGGAATCATGGACTTAATGAAAGCAGTAGACGAAGTATACGCCCCAAAGAACGATTTTCCGGAATTTAAAGCCGGTGATACCGTCACCGTTTTTTATAAAATCAGGGAAGGAAATAAGGAGCGGGTTCAGCAATTTCGTGGCGTGGTTATACAGCGTCGTGGTTCAAATCATACCGAAACCTTTACCGTACGTAAAATGTCCGGAAATATCGGGGTCGAACGTATTTTTCCCGTTGCCTCACCTTTTATCGATAAGATTGAGATAAACAAACGTGGAAAAGTGCGCAGGGCAAGGATCTTTTATCTTCGCGGGCTTACCGGTAAAAAAGCAAGAATCCAGGAAAAGAAATTCTAAACCCGGACCAATAAGACATGAAAAACCTTCCGACTACGGAAGGTTTTTTTTTAGTTTTTCCATACGGAAACCCGGATCAATCATTTCTTTTTTTCACCGGTGTCCGGAGAAAATCGGAAATTATGACAAATCGATAATTACGCTGAATTTAATAGCTAATTATCAATCGTTTATGATTGAGGGCTAAAGCCCATTTTTATGATTTGTATCACTAACCCCAGGCTTAAGCCTGGGGTTATGGAATCGTTGGTAAATAAGGGCTTTAGCCCATCACTGTAAATTTTTGTCGGACACTGCTGATTTTTTCTAAATAAGAAGATACTTTTATGAATTAAGTCTGATATTATGAAGATGTTCATTTTTTATAAAGAGGTGAGAGATATAACTTTTGGTTTCGGGGATAGTTCCGGATAATATTTGTTATTTTTCATCTTTTTTTTCAGAAAAACATTTCAAACATAAGAATCATGAAGGCAAGCAGGTTCCGCAGGATGCTGAGTTTGAACTTCGGCGCATTATCTATCTTTTTATTCGGTATTGCCGTTACCGGACAGCAACCGGTTACATCTCCCGAAAAATATTTCGGACACAGGGTAGGGGAGGATTATCAGCTTTTTACCTATGCACAGTTTTCCGGCTACTGGAAACTGCTTGAAAAAGAGTCACCACGGTTTAAACTGGTGGAAATCGGCAAAACCGAAGAGGGCAGACCTCAGTATATGGCCATTGTGACATCGCCGGCGAATATGAAAAAACTGGATGAATACAAAGAGATATCACGTAAACTTGCCCTGGCAGAAGGGATTACGGATGAAGAGGCCCGGCATTTATCACAAACCGGTAAACCCGTGGTATGGATTGACGGAGGCCTCCATGCCAACGAAGTGGTCGGTGCACACCAGCTTATCGAACTTTCCTGGCAACTGACCAGTATGCATGACCCGGAAACTCTACGTTTTCTTGACGATCTTGTCATTTTGCTGGTACATCTTAATCCCGACGGGATGGAGCTGGTATCTTCATGGTATATGCGTGAAAAGGATCCGTTAAAACGTTCGACTTCAGGACTGCCACGGCTGTATCAGAAATATATCGGTCATGACAACAACCGGGATCATTATATGGTAACGCAAAAGGAAACGGAAAATGAGGCGCGCATAGAATACAGGGAGTGGTTTCCGCAGATCATGTACAATCATCACCAGACCGGTCCGAATGACCTTATCGTTTTCGTTCCTCCTTTTCGCGATCCCCCAAACTATCATTGCGATCCGCTGGTCAATATCGGCAACCAGGCTGTAGGTATTTCCATCCACAACCGGCTGATTGCCGGGGGGAAAGCCGGCAGCGGGATGCGGAAAACGGCCAATTATTCCACCTGGTATAACGGCAGCATACGGACAACGGCCTATTTCCATAACGAAATCGGTATGCTGACCGAGATCAAGGGCAATCCGACCCCCGTACGGCTGGCCTTTTACCCCGACCGCCAGTTACAGACCAATGATATGCCGCTTCCCTACGAACCCCGGGTTTTCCATTTTCGCGAGGCTATAGAATATTCGATGACAATGGACAGGGCAGTTCTGGACTATGCCTCGAAAAATAAGGAAAGTGTGCTTTACAACCGGTACCTGATGGCTGAAAATGCGATCGAACAGGGTAGTAAGGATTCCTGGACGGTGCTTCCGGAAAATGTGGATGCGGTCATTCGGAAAATTGCTGAAGATACTGCTTATAATTATGCGCCTCCCGAACTGGTGAGAAGGCGGGGAAAGGGTTACGATCCGAAATATTTCCGGTATTTCAGGCTGCCTGAAAACCGGGATCCGCGCGGGTATATCCTGCCTTCCGGCCAACCCGATTTTCCTACGGCAACAAAATTCGTGAATACACTCATTAAAAACGGGGTTACCGTCCTGAAGGCTGAGGAAGATTTTTCCGTCGGGAATAAAGAATATCCCAAAGGATCATATATCGTAAAATGTGCACAGGCCTTCAGAAGTCATATCCTCGATATGTTTGAACCGCAAAATTACCCGAACGATCTCCTGTATGCCGGTGGTCCGCCTATTCCGCCATATGACAATGCGGGTTACAATTTATCGTATCAAATGGGTATTCGGTTTGACCGGATTCTGGAGGGTTTTGACGGTCCGTTCCGGAAAATTGACGGACTGGCACAATATGAGCCGGGCACGGTTGCAGAAACGGCGCATCCCGCAGGATATCTGTTGTCATACGGTTCAAATAATGCCGTTATCGCGGTAAACCGGGCATTGAAGAAATCCATAAAAGTCTTGTGGCTGAAGGAGAAAACAAAAGAGGCGGATCGAGGCGCGTTTTTCTTTAAAACGGCAGACAGATCATTTATTGAAAGCCTTGCCCGTGACCTGGGGATAAGCTTTACGGCACAGAATGAAGTCCCACGGGTAGTTTCTTCGACGCTGTCGGTGCCACGCATCGGGTTGTGGGACCGGTATGGCGGGTCCATCCCGTCAGGATGGGCAAGATGGCTTATGGAACAGTTTGAGTTCCCGTTCGAGGTGATCTATCCGGAACGAATTGATGCAGGTAATCTGAATCATGATTTCGATATCCTCATTTTCGTTGACGGAGCCATCCCGTCGCTGAAGAAAACTAAGGGCGCTGTAGCTCCGTATCTCAGCAGAAGACAGCCCGATCCCGCATCGGTTCCCAAAGAATACAGGGACCGCCTCGGCCGTATTACCGCTGAAAGATCCATTCCGCAGATTGAAGCATTTCTGAAAAACGGGGGTACCGTCATTACGACCGGATCTTCAACAGATCTTGCGTATTACCTTGGGTTACCCGTAAGCAACCACATGGTAAACAGTAAGGGTGAGCCGCTGAAAACGGAGGATTATTATCTTCCCTCATCCATTGTGCGCATCCGGTTGAATACGGACATGCCCGTTACCGTGGGATTACCGGAGCATGTGGACTGTATGTTCAGTAACAGTCCCGTATTCAGGTTAAAACCCGGTGCCGGTAAGCTTGGCATAACCCCTGTAGGCTGGTTTGACAGCGACCGGCCGCTGCGCAGCGGCTGGGCATGGGGACAGGACCGGCTGTACGGCGGAACGACGATGTTGCAGGCAAAAGTGGGAAAAGGGAAGCTCTTCCTTTTCGGCCCGGGGATCATTAAACGGGCACAATCCCACGGTACCTTTAAACTATTCTTTAACGGGCTGTATATTTCCGGTGAAGAAGAATAAATATTGCGGACATACATACATTACCTGTAAAATTTATCTACGTAGATAAATTAAAGTAACTACGTAGTTATTGAAAATTATCTACGTAGATAATATACTGAATTAAGTAATATTATTATACTTTTTAAAATAAGGACTCATCCTTTTTGTGTAAAAAAGAGAATTATAATTGGTTGTTTTAATAATAATTATTAATTTGTTATGCGAAAAATAACCTCATAAGGATTGTAATAGCAAGGGGTTGTCAGAATACAAAAACTTATATCTGCTGTCATATAAGTCTTATTAAAATCTTTGAATAAAGTCTGAAACAAAAAACCCCTACCTAAGCAGGGGTATAGGACATAATGTGAGTTGTGGTATTTTATCATTCCGTTGTGGTTTGATGTAATTTTGAAATAAGGTATACCCAGAACCCTTTTATGTTTCCTACAAACGAGAAACCAACTACGGTGGAAATATTATATATTTTGTCCTTAATCCAAAGCAAATATTTATTATATTTGTCCGCATATATGTACAATATATTTAAATTATGTCCGATATATCAGACAATATAAATAAAAACCTTTACGATTTTCAACGTACTTTAATACGTCGTGTTGACAATAAGTTTTATCGCAGTATAGCTGATAATATTGATTGGGACATCAGAATGATCGGGCTACGCGGGCCACGGGGAACAGGTAAGACAACGCTAATGCTTCAGCGGTTGAAATACCACGTTGACCATGATCAAAACCCCTTATACATTTCCATGGAGCATCCCCATTTTTATCAGCGTGGTTCTTTGTTTGAAACAGCACAGGATTACTACAAATACGGCGGTCGTTATCTCTTTATAGACGAAGTACACAAATACGGGTATTGGTCGCGGGAGTTAAAGGTTATTTATGATGGTTTCCCGGATATGAAAGTTGTTTTCAGCGCCTCTTCGGCCCTTGAAATATATCGTGGCGAATCGGATTTGAGCAGAAGGGTTATCACTTATGATTTCCCCGGCATGTCATTCAGGGAATATTTGAAATTTATACACAACCTGGATTTCAATCCGGTTGTTATAGAAGATATATTAAACAACCATTACCGGTTGGCTTTCGGTTTTACCGAACACTTTCAGCCCTTACCCCTGTTTCGCCTTTACATGAAAGAAGGTTATTTACCCATCATAAAAACAAATAAAACAAAAAGTTACCTTTTCCAATTAATTCAAATCATCAACACAACATTAATACAAGACCTCCAACTCTCAAAAAAACTCAATGCAGGGGCAGTCAATAAATTAAAAAGCCTGTTAAGTATTATTGCCGAATCGGTACCTTATGAACCGAATATTTCAGCTATTGCTGCCAAAACGGGGATTCGTCGCGAAACGGTGTATGAATTCCTTACCTATCTTGAACAGGCAAGGATATTGAATACCATCCGAAAAAAGCCCAAAGGAATTACAGCACTCCAAAAGCCGAATAAAATTTATTTTGAGAACCCGAATTTCAATTTTGCCATCCAGGATAATCCGGAAACAGGAACCCTCCGGGAAACATTTTTTCTTAATCAATTGAAAAATGCCGGACACACACTTTTTCTGCCCGGTTCAAAATACGACTTTTTGATTGATAATAAATACATTATTGAAATAGGCGGAAGAAACAAAAAAATAAAAAACGATGAAATTTTTATCGCCATGGACGATATTGAAGTGGGCTTTGGAAACACCATTCCATTATGGTTGTTTGGATTTCTTTACTAAAGTAACTTCACCATGAACTTAGTACAAACCATAATCAAATACAACAAGGAAGGATTTCAGGCTTATTAAAAAAAGCAATTTTATTTGTGAATTACTTAAAGGTTCTCTACGGCATTCCGCAAAAAGATGGTTTGGTGTGTATGCTTTGAAAACAGAGTATACAGAAACATGTATCATACATTATTGTGTATTATAATAACAGGGAATATATGCTCGTTTTAAGAGAAATTGCTATAAACGGTAAGAATCTTTACCAGCGGCTATTTTATTTCCGATCCGTTATTTAAACTTTGGATTAATAGAAACCTATAAATGCTGATCTGCCAAACGCCACCATAAGATTGTGCCAATAAGGCCTGATATGCTTGTCAGAATAAGGATAATGTAACTGCTGGTAAATAAATGCAGCCCCTCAGTACCCGCCGGGGCAGTAAATACACCAGGTATCGCCCATGGGAAATATGGGCCAAGACCGAGTAGAGCAATAAACTGTGCTATTACTAAGGTAATGATTACAAAGCCAATCGGAGCGATAAATCCCCGGCCATAGCTTGCAAAGAAAGCAACCGGAGTACAAAGAAATAAGGTAAGGAAAGCTGTTGTGAAAAACTTAATCGATAATTGAGTAAAGATCTGTTCTGACCAATCTGCAAGAACAATCATTTGACCCATAAAAATGCCAACAGCATATAAAATAATAGTTAGAAGGGAGCACCATAAAAACACAACAAGAAATTTAGAAATAACAATTGATGAACGTGAAATGGGCAAAGCCAGAATATCTTTCATGGTACGATCGGAAAACTCACGACCGAAAACCCAACTTGTAACAAAACCAAAACCAATTGTAATAATGTTGGCGGACAAGCAGCGTTAACAAGAATTGTTGCAATAATATCAGGTTGTTTTATTGCTTCTTCGCTTTTAAGTTCTAATATACCTTCTTCCGTATCATTTACAGCAAAACCCTTCCGTTTAAGAATTGAGCGAACAGCTTTTTTATCATTTGCATTAATCAGAGAAGAGGAGGGGGTGCAAAATCGCATCTCTTTTGTAAACTTTTTGGGAAGGCTTGAGTTTCGGCAAGGTCAGTCAGTGTTATGTATCAGTTGAAATGTCACCCGGGTTAATAACAGTTTTTTTTCAGTTTTGTTCTGACTTTCTTTTTTCCCAATTACCCTTATTTACTCCCATTACCAGAAGCCAAAGCATCAGAAATAATTCCGCAACATGAGTAACGATTAGAACGGGATTAGTCCATAGAGTATTTTGAATATTTGGGAAAAGAAATCCTTGGATAAAACTTATAAGATATCCAAAGCATCCAATCATTAATAAAATTCCTATTATTTTCGGTAAAAATCCGGATTTAAAAACTAAATAACCAAGTGGAAACAGCCAAAGTCCATAAAAAATTGAAACTATATATCCTCCATATTTATGCAAATCCAGAAAAAAAAGTATTTGTTCCACATTATGTTTTGCAGCCAAAATAAATACGGCAAATTGATTAAGTTGATTAATTAAAAATATAGGAACAGGAGTTAGTACAAAAATCATCATCAGAGATGCAACGAAGTAATCAATATTTTTCAGTAATTTGTATAAGTAGATTGCATAAAATATAAATACAACTTGCATCATTAAACCACTCACAAAACCTAATCGGAAAAGTGATTCGGAATTCAGGAGGTATTCGGATGTTTTTATTGCATCATTATAATCTAATAGTTTAAGACTGACTGAATGGGCAAAAGAACCGGTGATTAACACAATCATTCCAATAAGTCCAGCAATTCTTGCATTAACTTTTGCTGCTTGTGGAGTTTTTATTTCCCAACTCATTTTTTTGTTATTTAATTTTTAAAAAGAAGACGATTTGGTTCCAACTTTATTCCAATCCAAATGTGCCTCATGTTAGCGCTATGGCAGATTAAGCCAGAGTTTCTTCAATTTTTTTTATTAATTGATCAACCGGATCAAAATAGGGAAGGACTTTTCTTCATCAAAGTCAAATAAATCTGCATAATCTCCTTTGTGTCTCCATGTAAAAAGTTGAGAATAGATTTTTCCAAGATCTTCAGAAATTGTTCCAGGTTTGATGAAATGTTTGGAAAAATTAGATTTTACCCCAACATGTGTGGTTGGCTGGAGATTCTTACTAAATAATAATGCTGTTATGCTGTAATATGCGGCATAATAAAGTCTATTTATTGCAGAATTCCATCTTTTTTCTTTTGCAAGAATCTGAGCATCAAGATAAGTCTCTTTTGCCCGTTTTATTCTATAATTGATTAAATCTTTTTTTGGATCTTTCATTTAATTCTGATTCCTTCTTTTTCAATATTTTTAAAAAGAGGAGTAATTGAGTATTTCTTCTTCCACTCATTTTTTGAATATATGATTGGCGAGAAGACCTGGCCGGTATTCAGTTCAACTTCAAAAAGGTTATTGATCAATCTTGTTTCAAGAGAAAAAGGAATATTCTCGGAGTTCAGAAGAATCAAAAGATCCCAGTCGGATAACTTCCCTGAATCTCCTCTTGCCCGGGAGCCATAAAGATAAACCTCCGAGTCCGGTACCGTTTTATTGATGGCTGCTATAATGCTCTTTAATATTTTTTCATCTTTGTTCATCAAAACAAAAATACATTTTTAAAATGAGATAATCAATCTAATCCTGCTTGGCGCTAACTTTAGTCTGTCTAAAAACCACCGGATTTCATTAAATTTGACCAAATATCAGGCTTTTTGAAACATTATATTTGGTCCTTTGATGTATTCAATACCATAAAGGTACTAAAGATCAATAATATACAGCTTTTGATAAACCTGTATCTTATCAATAATTTGCATTCTTTTTGGGGTTTTTAGATAGTCTGACGGTTTGGCTATGCCCAGTAAGGGATTTTATTCTTTATTTTTTTTCTTTAATTAACGTGAGTTCGATATAATTAATTCTCCAGTGCCAATGGCTGATTAACTACTTCTAAATTAGGAGAAGGTTTTTTAGGTAGATAGCAATAAGCTATTAATCAGGAGATTAGATTAATAATAAAGCCTTCCTGACTTCTGTGACGTGTATGTTCGTTCTGACATACATTCTTCCTTTTTTGGTTAGTCTCAACACTAATATAGGAAGTCACGCTTTCTTCAATGAAAATAGAATATAGATCGTATCAATTTCGTGAGATTCTTCCAAAACCCACGAGGTTTGGGCTAAAATTCGCTGCAACCCTTCCAGCCCAAGATATCGGATTTTCACGCCAATTAACTCTG
>JAADHC010000060.1 GCA_013152085.1 Chlorobiota bacterium | reverse complement strand
CAAATCAACCATGAAAATTGAGGAAGAGATCCATGGCCGTTTCCGCAACGAATTTCATAAGGCAAGGATCAATATCTATTACACCAACAATTACCTAACGTACAGGTTTCTTTCTTTGATGAAGAAATACGGACTTACGCCGGTTCAGTATAATGTCCTGCGGATTTTGAGAAGTCAGTATCCCGGGGCTGTCAGTATCCAGTATATCCGGGAACGGTTGCTTGACAGCCGGCCGGATGTCAGTCGCCTGATTGATCGTTTATACGCCAGGAAACTGATTGCCCGTGTGGAGAACAAGGATGACCGGCGCGTAAAGGATATCCGCATTGAAAAGAATGGCCTTGAACTGATAGCAGGTATGGATCATTGTGAACAGGAGCTGGACCACCCGATGAGCAACCTGACGGAAAAAGAGGCTATACAATTAAATACCCTTTTGGATAAAATCAGGTCATCCGGTTAAATGACGGAAACTTTCATCAGGGTGAGGCAGCCGTCATACGTGTGCAGGTTAAGAAGTTTTTATCTCCATCATAGCTTTGAGGGTGAAGAAATATGCCGGAAGTCCGGCTTTATTCTCCGAATAACCGGGCAAGAAATTTCTCCAGTGTTTTGATGTCCAGGCGCTTGGCAATGATCTTTTTATCCCGGTCTAACACATAGATCGTCGGTGTGCTGTATACATCATAATAGTACCGGAAATAGGTAAGCTGCTTGGGATCCCATGCATTGATCCAGTCATAACCGTGTTCGTTGAGATAATCCTCCCATTCCTTGTGATTATCATAAATATATACGGTAAAAACTTCCAGCCCTTTATCCCGGTATTTCAGGTAGATGTCTTTGTACAATATCGGGGTGACTTTTTTACAGTGTCCGCAGTTGGGTTCCCAGAAATACAGGATAATATATTTCGCATTAACTTCATACAAATCGACCCATTCACCGGTAATGGTTTCCATCTTCAGGTCATGGGCCTTGTGTCCGATCAGGTTGGGTTTGATCTTTTCCACCCGTTGTTTCAGTTCGGCCAGAAAAGTGGAATCCGACCAGGGGGTTTGTCCCGTCAGGTAATATTTAACGGCAATGTGAACGTATACCTCATCCAGTCCCATGACCGTAGCCCGTTGAAAATGGTTGAGCAGCGTGATCACAACGTACTGGTAAACATCTTTGTTGGCACGCGAAGCTTCAATAATCCGGTCAACCTCGGGGATCAGTGAGTCGGGAGTCTGCAGCAGGATGTTATTGAAATATTGTGTCAACCGGTTGTACAAAATCGGTGATCTCAGCAACCGGTCGTCTGAAAAATCAACATCATCAAAATAATGATTACGCAGGTATTGATAATTCATCACCCAGCGCACCGAATCGGGATTGGCACTGTTTTCAGGAATTTCAAAGTCCGGTACTATCGGGGGTGTCATGGCACTTACCAGGTGTGCCAGGAAACTGCCCGGATGCGAAGCGATCACCTGTTCATTTAATGCCCTCGTCTTTTGATTGATTTCTTCAATACGATTGCGCACGGCTTTCAGCGAGTCCGGCTGGCTTTTCAGTGTCCTTTCCTTCCGGTTTAATTCCTGCAGTTTCCGGTTTAGCTCAACCAGTTTTGACTGGTAGGCAAGAAAATCGGTATTCGTTTGAGATCCTTTAAAATGTAACGTTTTAAGAAAATCCGTAGTGTCTGTTTCGATGGTAAAATGCTGGTTGTCATCTACCAGGAACTCCAGGTAGCGCATGTTGGGCATCACCAGCAGGTACACGCCCCCGGGTAAAGTTTCATCACCACGGAACACGCCCATACCATACCGGTCAAGATGCAGGGTGTCTTTGACAAATTTTTTATCGCCGAAATGATACCCCAGGTACACAGAAGTATCCTGCAAATGGTGAAAGATGATTTTTATCTCATATCCCTGTGCTTTTATTCCCACGGAAAAACCCAGGAATAACAGCATTGCCCATAAAGATTTCTGTTTCATGCGTTTGATTTTTTTATTGATACTATGCAATTTTGACAATACAAAGATAGTTTCTTATTTTGAAGCTTCTTATCGCATTTTTCAACATGGCCGAAAGAGACATACCTTCTTTGTCAATATTGATCCCAGCCTTCCGGTGGGATATTTCCACACTGACAGAGGAACTCAAAAACCAGGCCGGAAAACTAACAGTTCCCTTTGAAATCATTATTCTTGACGATGCTTCGGGTGACCCGTGGACAAAGGTATACCGGAATCTTGCCGATGGCAAACATGTTTTTTGCCACACCATGTCTGTCAACATCGGTCGTGCAGCTGCAAGAAACCGGCTGGCTTCACTGGCCAGGTATGAAGCCCTGTTGTTTATGGATTGTGATGCACAGCTCACGGATTCACGGTATGTATCGAAGATGCTTGAACATTTCGACGGAAATAGCGTCATCACGGGGATGACCGTATACCTGCCTGAAAAGCCTTCAGATACAACCAGGGTATTGCGATGGAAATATGGCAGAAAAAGAGAATCTGTTCCTGCTGAAAAACGGTCAGGAAATCCCTGGCAATCATTTACTACCTTTCATTTTCTGGTACCGGCCTCCCTGTTTCCCGGGATACTTTTTCAGTCACTGCATCCGGGCTATGGGCATGAGGATACTTTTTTCGGCATTGCCCTGCAGCAGGCAGGGATCCCGGTAATACACACAGATATTCCTTTAATGCATGACGGGCTGGATGATGCAGACCTGTTCCTTGAAAAAACCGCTGATGCAGTGGGTACTCTGGCCACCATCCTCATGCAGGAAGGGTGTCAATCAGCGACGGTTAAAAGTATCCGTTTGGCCAGGGTTTATTGTCGCTTCCGGCTCCTTTTGCATAAACGTTTAATAAGTACACTTTTAACAGGGATTTTGCCCGTCTTAAAGAAAAACCTCAGCGGATCAATTCCGTCCCTGTTCCTGATGGATGTTTATAAGCTGGGATTACTTGTGAACTTTATAACAGGGTACCCTCCGGAATAATTTGTTTTTCGATGCTTATACTGATGGAATTTCACCCATCTGTGTTAACTTTGCGGCAATTTTAAAACACCGGAATGAATATTGAAAAACGAATAAGGGATACGGTAATCCGGTATCTGGACGAAAAAAGCCTGCAACCATTCCCTCCCGAAGCACTCCAGATCCAGGATACGCGGCGTGAATTCTCCGGAGATATAACACTGGTTGTCTTTCCTTTGGTGAAGATCCTGAGAAAATCTCCTGAAGAGACGGGTAAAATTATCGGAGGTTATCTACGGGATAAAATCGATTGGATTGCTGATTTTAATACGGTGAAAGGTTTTCTTAACCTGGAGTTTTCGAAAGGTTTCTGGGTAAAGGTGCTGGATGAATTGTCAGATTCGGCTGTCCCCGGCAGTAAGGAACCGATGGAGAATCAGCCTGTGTATATGGTAGAATATTCTTCACCCAATACTAATAAACCGCTGCATCTCGGTCATATACGGAATAACCTGATCGGTTTTGCCCTCTCAAGGATTCTCGGGAGCCGTGGATACCAGGTCATTAAAACAAACATTGTCAACGACCGCGGTATCCATATCTGTAAAACCATGCTGGCATGGCAAAAGTGGGGAAAAGGGATTACACCGGAAAAAGCCGGTAAGAAAGGTGACCACCTGGTGGGTGACCTGTATGTTATGTTTGAACAGCATTACAAAAAGGAAATTGAATCCCTGGTGTCCGGCGGGATGAAAGAGGATGAAGCGCGCCGCAAAGCTCCTTTGATGCAGGAAGCACAGGAAATGCTGCGGAAATGGGAGGCAGGTGACCCCGATACCATTGCATTGTGGAAACAGATGAACAACTGGGTCTATGACGGGTTCGGTGAAACGTATGCCGAGCTGGGTGTCTCTTTTGATAAGATCTATTATGAATCCGAAACCTATAAGCTTGGTAAGGAGATTGTCCTGGATGCTTTGAGAAAAGGGTATGTTTACAGGCGTGAGGATAACTCCGTCTGGGCAGACCTTACCGGCGAAGGCCTCGACGAAAAACTACTCCTGCGCTCAGACGGTACGGCCGTCTATATAACACAGGACCTGGGTACGGCAAGAATCAGATACGATGATTACCATTTTGACCGTCATATTTATGTGGTCGGAAATGAACAGAATTATCACTTCCAGGTATTGAAAATTATACTGAAAAAAATCGGATATCCATGGGCCGATAACCTGTATCACCTTTCATACGGTATGGTCGAACTCCCCGAAGGGAAAATGAAATCGCGCGAAGGAACCGTCGTGGATGCCGATGACCTGATCGGTGAGATGAAAAAGACCGCCCGCGAAATGGGTGATGAACTTGGAAAACTCGATACGCTGGGAGATGATGAAAAAAAGGACGTTTTCAGAAAAGTTGGTCTGGGAGCTCTGAAGTATTTTATCCTGAAGGTGGATCCCAAAAAGAATATGACTTTTAATCCCCGTGAATCTATTGATTTTAACGGAAATACAGGCCCGTTCATTCAATATACCTATGCAAGGATACGTTCGGTGATGCGGAAAGCGGAAGAGCGGGGTATTCCCGTAGATGAAAAACCCGGGAGCGGGTATCTTCCGAATGATAAAGAAATCCTCCTGATGAGGTCTTTAATGCGTTTCCCGGGAGTTCTTGATGACGCAGCCGAAATGATGAATCCTTCGTTACTGGCGAATTATGTGTATGAGATAGTTAAAGCTTTTAACCAGTTTTATCACGATTATTCGATTCTGAATGAGCCTGCCGTCGAGGCGCGCCGTTTCAGGATCGCACTGGCCGTGCAGGTAGAGAAAACCATTTACCGGGCTATGTATCTGCTGGGGATCGATCTGCCGGAACGAATGTAGATTCCTGCGGGCCGTCTTTTTTATTATTTTTGCAGATATTTTTAAAAACAAACGGTTAAACCATGTTTGAAAACCTTACGGACAGGCTGGAGCGGTCATTTAAACTCCTCAAAGGGCAGGGCAGGATTACCGAGATCAATGTTGCCGAAACCCTCAAAGAGGTTCGTCGTGCCCTTCTCGATGCCGACGTTCATTATAAAATCGCCAAAACCTTTACCGATCGTGTTAAGGAAAGAGCCCTGGGACAGGATGTCATTGCTGCGGTGCAGCCGGGACAGCTTATGATCAAAATTGTTCATGACGAGCTGGCTGAACTCATGGGCAACGAAGCGGTTGATATTAATATTAAAGCCAACCCTGCCATTATCCTGATTGCCGGATTGCAGGGTTCCGGTAAAACGACTTTTGCTGCAAAACTGGCCCACCTGCTGAAAACAAAAAGGAGTAAGAAGCCTTTGCTGGTAGCCGGGGATATCTACAGGCCCGCCGCTATCAACCAGTTAAAAGTGCTGGGCGAACAGGCCGGGGTGCCGGTATTTACCGAAGAGGGAGTGAAAGACCCGGTGAAAATTGCCAAAAATGCCATCAGGCATGCAAAAAAAGAGGGATATTCTGCCGTGATCATTGATACGGCCGGCCGGCTGGCAGTGGATGAGGAGATGATGAAAGAGATCACGTCCATAAAACAAGCCGTTAATCCCCACGAAACCTTGTTTGTCGTGGATGCCATGACAGGGCAGGATGCCGTGAATACAGCCAAAACTTTTAATGACCGCCTCGATTATGAAGGGGTTGTGCTGACCAAACTCGATGGTGATGCCCGGGGGGGTGCTGCCCTGACCATACGAAGTGTGGTGAATAAACCCATTAAATTTGTGTCGACCGGTGAGAAAGTTGATGCCCTGGATGTTTTCTTCCCGGAGCGAATGGCCGACAGGATCCTCGGGATGGGAGATATCGTCTCGCTTGTCGAAAAAGCACAGGAGCAGTTTGATGAAGAAGAGGCCCGGAAACTTCAGAAGAAGATTGCCAAAAACCAGTTTAATTTCGATGATTTCCTGGGACAGATTCAGCAAATCAAGAAGATGGGAAATGTCAAAGACCTTGCAGCCATGATCCCCGGGGTGGGTAAAGCCATTAAGAACATGGATATTGATGATGATGCTTTTAAAGGGATTGAAGCCATTATCCGGTCGATGACGCCCGAAGAGCGTGCCAATCCCATGGTGCTGAACGGCAGCCGCCGGAAACGTATTGCGCAGGGCAGCGGAACTTCCGTCCCGGAGGTAAACCGGCTCATGAAGCAGTTTAATGAAACCCGGAAAATGATGAAACTGATGAGCAACAAGAAAAAACTTTCCGGGATGATGAATATGCCCGGTTTACACTAACCCTGATAAAAAAACGAAAAGTATGTACCGGATAATCGATGGTAAGGCTACGGCAGCCACAGTACGTGAAGAAATTGCTGCCGAGGTAAATAAAATAAAGGAACAGGGAGGTAAAATCCCCCACCTGGCTGCTATCCTGGTCGGACATGACGGAGCCAGCGAAACCTATGTTGCCGGAAAGGAAAAAGCCTGCAGTGCCGTGGGATTTTATTCGACTGTGATCCGTTATGAAGATACCATCACGGAGCATGAACTGTTGGAAAAAGTTGCAGAGATCAATAAAGACCCTGAGATCGACGGTCTGATTGTGCAGTTGCCGTTGCCACAGCATATCAACGAACAGAAAGTTATCGAAGCCATCCGCCCGGCCAAAGATGTGGATGGCTTTCATCCGGTAAATGTCGGCCGTATGGTGATCGGGTTGCCTGCCTATATCTCAGCAACACCTGCCGGTATCCTTGAGTTGATTGAACGTTACCGGATACCGACCGAGGGGAAACATTGTGTGGTGATTGGTCGCAGTAATATTGTCGGAAAACCAATGAGTATCCTCCTTTCCCGCAAAAGTTATCCCGGAAATTGTACGGTAACGGTTTGCCATAGCCGTACACAGCATCTGGCAGAAATAACCCGGAGTGCGGATATCATCGTGGCAGCACTGGGAAAAGCAAAGTTCCTGACTGCCGGTATGGTAAAGGATGGTGCGGTGGTTATTGATGTCGGTATTACAAGAGTGAAATCGGACAAGACAAAATCGGGCTGGAAATTACTCGGGGATGTTGATTTTGAACAGGTGGCGCCAAAATGCACTTATATCACACCCGTTCCCGGTGGTGTGGGCCCGATGACTATAGTCTCCCTGTTGAAAAATACCCTGCTGGCTGCCCGCAGGGAAATTTATCCGTCTTAGGAAATACCGGATGTATTTTCCGGATATAACGGACTGGAAAGACCTGTTCACGGGTAAAATCTCCCGAAATATGAACAGAAAGGTGTGAATAACTTTTCTTCAATGGACGGGAATAATGTTAATTTTGTAATGTTGATTTTTGGATAATGGAAGAAGATTTTTTTGGATTGTATGACGAAGAACAACATCGCAGGTTGTTCCGGGAGTTTGAAAAAATGCACAAAACCGGACATGTGCGTTTCCTTGATGTGGCCGAGTTTGAAGAACTGATCGATGCATATCTGGACTCCGGAGATTATAAAAAAGCCGGACAAGCCATCGATGCTGCCATGACACAGCATCCCGCTACCAACTCGTTGAAATTGTTGCAGGCCGATCTTCAGATCAGGATTAACAAAAATACAGATGCGCTGAAGATATTAAAATACCTGGAAAGCATCGAACCGGATAATCCGGAAATTATTTTCCTGCTGGGTGTGGTGAACTTGCGTTTGTATCATTATGAAAAGGCTTTTAACTACTTTGCCCGTGCCCTGAAAATGGATGAGGAAGGTGATCTGGATATGGCTATGCGCGCCGGAAAGCAGCTTGCCGATAATCACTTTTTCCCTCAGGCACTTGTCTGTTTCGAGCAGGCCCTGATGCTTTATCCCGGCGATAGTGAGGTGATATATGAAATCTTCAGCGCCTGGGATGCAATGGGCAATTCCAGGATGGCGTTACAATGGATCGATAATTTTCTGGATGAAGACCCTTTTTCGGGAGAGATGTGGTACCTGGTTGCGACAGGTGCATTACGGATTGGCCACTATAAGAAGGCCCTCGAAGCCATAGATTATGCCATTGCCTTGCTTCCCGATCAAATCGAGTTTTATTTTGTTCGTGCCCGGATCATGGGTAAAATGAAATTGACCATCGAAGCAGAAAAATATTTTCACGAACTTGTTCCCGATCCGTTATCGGATGGACTTGCACGGCTGTTTATATCGGCTGTTTATTCCGAAACAGGCGATTTTAAAAAAGCGCTCCGGCTGCTTCCGCCTGAGATTCTTATTACGGAAAAATACAAGGATTATCTGGATTTCTTCAGTGCCAGGATCTATCTAGGTCTGGGACGTGAAGATATTGGGTCTGCAGTTTACGAGTCTGCCATTGATCGTAATACTCCGGATCAAAACCTTCTGATCGATGTTTATCGGTATTTCAGAAAACGCCGGAAACCCGAAACAGCACTGAAAGCATTGGAAAGACTCTCTGTTGAAGATCCTTTCCGGATCAGCTTCCGGAAGAAAATAATCGATATCAGTCAGGAAATACATCCCGATCATAAAATCCATCTGCTTTACCGTCAGGTGCTTAAAGATATGCCCGGTTTTTCCGATTTTCATTACAGCTATGCCGTTTTCCTCATCAGAACCGGGGAGGAGCGGAAAGGACTGCAATTTTTCAGGAATGGTTTAATCCTTGATTTTGAACGTCATAGCTACTATTTAAGAAGAAATACCGGATTGCAGGATCACCGTGCATTGCAAACGCTTATCGAATACTATAAAAACAGAAAGCATGAACTATGATTTGCCCTTTATCCCCGAAAGGTCAGAAAAACCACGGGAATCCGGACTCACCATGGTGATGGACAAAGGCCTGTCACTGCGGGAAACGGAAGATTTCTTATCGGTTGCCGGCGATTATACCGACATGGTAAAACTGGGTTTCGGAACATCCCTGGTTATCCCGCACCTGAAAGAAAAACTTAAAATCTATAACGATGCCGGAATTAAAACCTATTTCGGAGGAACGCTTTTTGAAGCTTTCGTGATCCGGAACCGGTTTGATGACCTGTTGAAATACCTGGCTGAATTTGGCATGAAGTATGCCGAAGTTTCGGACGGTTCTATGTTTATCCCTCACGATGAAAAGCTGGAGTATATACGGCAGCTCTCAAAAGAAGTGACTGTATTATCCGAGGTGGGGACCAAAAGTGACGATATTCCCCTGTCCGATTCTGTATGGGTGGATTACATGAAAACAGAACTGGAAGCAGGATCTTGGAAAGTGATCGGGGAGGCCCGCGAAAGCGGTACGATCGGTTTGTACCATAAAGATGGAAGTGCCAACAGAAGCCTGATCGATGATATCATCACGAATGTGGATATTGATAAAGTTATCTGGGAAGCTCCGAATAAAGGCCAGCAGGTATGGTTTATTAAATTGCTGGGAGCCAATGTTAATGTGGGAAATATAGCACCGCTGGATGTGATTTCCCTGGAAACCCTGCGACTTGGCTTACGCGGTGATACTTTTTATCGCTTCCTGCCCGAAGATCTGCAACCCAATAATTAAGCCTTTTTGATAAATTAGCAGCAAAATTCTCTAACTGAGCATCCACTTATGGCGGACACCAGGCAATATGTAAACTGGTTTTTAAAAGGCCTGGGTATTGGCGCCGCTAACGTGATCCCCGGTGTCTCCGGGGGTACCATTGCACTGATTACCGGAATATTTGAACGCCTGGTGAAAGCCCTCAAATCTTTCGACCTGAAGGCGGTGAGGCTCCTTTTTTCAGGCAGGTTTAAAGATTTTGCCGCCCATATCGATCTTGTTTTTTTGGTTGCCGTATTTGCCGGCGTTGGTGTCAGTATTCTCTCGCTGGCCCGTTTGCTTGAATACCTCTTTAAATTTTATCCGGTTTATACCTGGGCTTTCTTTTTCGGACTGATCCTGGCTTCGGTCTATTTTGTCGGTCGAACCATTGAAAAAATCAACCTGCCTGTGGTACTTTCCGGCCTGGTGGGTGTGATTATTGCCGTGGGAATTTCATATCTCTCACCCGCCAATGCCAATGATTCGCCGGCTTACCTGTTCCTGAGCGGTATCGTTGCGGTATGCAGTATGATCCTGCCCGGACTTTCCGGATCCTTTGTCCTTATCCTCATGGGGAATTACGAACTGATCTTTATTCATGCTGTAAACCGGATGGATATCGGGGTTCTGCTGCCCGTGGTACTGGGCGCCGTAGTCGGCCTGCTGGCTTTCTCCCATTTTCTCTCATGGTTGTTAAATAAATTCAGGAATCAGACCATAGCCCTCCTTACCGGTTTCATCTTCGGGTCCCTGAATATCCTCTGGCCCTGGAAAAATGCCATTTATAAACTGGATACGGCTGGCCATGTGGTGACCAAAGCTGACGGAACACCGGTGATTGCACAGTACCGGAAATTTATGCCGGATAACTGGGACCATACCGTCTTTGTTGCTTTTACGATTATGGTAATCGGATTCCTGGTGATCTGGGTGATAGAATACTACGCCGGCAGGAAAACCGAGAAAATATGAAAAAGTTCGGACTGATCGGTTATCCGCTGACCCATTCTTTCTCTGAAAAATATTTTGCAGGGAAATTCAGGAGAGAAAGTATAAAGGATTGTGTCTATCAGAACTATCCCATAAAAAATATCCGTGAACTGCCCGGGTTGATCGCTGATGAGCCCGGGCTGGCCGGACTGAATGTTACCATTCCTTACAAAGAAGCCGTGCTGCCCTTTCTGGATCATGTTTCCGGAGAAGCTGCAGAGATCGGGGCGGTAAATACTGTCCGTATCCGGGAGGGCAAAACGGAGGGATTTAATACCGATGTTTACGGATTTACAAAAGCCCTGGAACCCTGTCTGAAACCGCATCACTCTAAGGCGCTGGTACTGGGCAGTGGCGGGGCATCCAAAGCGGTCTGTTTTGCTTTTAATAGAATGGGGTTAGATTACAGTATTGTTTCACGACATCCGCAAAAAGGAGTGGGGATGTTGGGTTATGAAGATCTCACCGGGGGACTCATATTACAATATACGCTGATCATAAATACAACTCCTCTGGGTATGTTTCCGGATACGGATACCTTTCCGCCCATTCCTTACGATGCTCTTACTCCGCAACATCTTCTTTTCGACCTGGTCTATAATCCTGAAGAGACCCTTTTTATGAAAAAAGGAAAAGCACAGGGTGCAGCGGTTTTCAATGGCCTGGAGATGCTGAAACTGCAGGCGGAAAGATCCTGGGAGATATGGAACGGGTAACGGACAATGCGATTGCAAGTGGCAGTATGGAAACTACGTTATAACTTCCGTCTGCCGGAACACTGTCAATGCTGAATCCGGAATTCCATACATCACTGCAACTTCCACTGTAATAATCCCTTCCACCAAAGACCACTAATTCGCCATTGTCCGTAAAACCAATGCTGTTAACGCCTGTAGGTGCAAAGTCCATAAAATTCCATGTTCGTCCTCCGTCAAGAGATTTCATTTATTGAAATATAGAGTATTCATTGCCATCATCCTCATCTTTTTATGATGTCATCTTTTTATTCGAAAAACCGGTAAAAAATGAGGGTGTCCGGAACAAATCTATGGATTTTGGTGAAAGAATGCAAATGAAAACCTGAAAGCAGGAATCCGAATATATTATTGCCTGAAATACCAACCCTTTTAAAATATCCTCTATTTTGCGAACATCCCTGTGTAATGATAAATGTGATTCCGGGATGTACAAATCCATTTCCGGAATAAGTATGCAAAACCATCTTTAAGACCTATGTGAACACGGAAAGTTTTCTGATTCGAAACGATACAAAATTCAATCCTGGTTCGTGAATACGTGACATAATAAATATATATAATATAATACATAATAAAATACATAAATACATCAGAATGTGGATTTGTCCGGAATTTTGTAGATTCGCGGGAAGTCAAATCAAAACGGATCACCAATCCATATAAAGATGAAATACCCGCTTTTCTTTCTGGCAGTTTTTCTGTTGATTACTGGTTCATGCAACAGACCGGGGATATCCTGGAAACCGGCTCCGGGCCCACTTTCCACACGATGGACTGCGGAGGTTGATCCTGGACATCCCTGGCCTGAATATCCCCGGCCGCAGATGGTACGCGACGAATGGCTCAATCTGAATGGTTTGTGGGAGGTTGCTATTACACCTGCCGGTAACCCGGCACCCGGAACCTGGAACCGGCAGATCCTCGTACCGTTTCCCGTAGAGTCTTCTCTGTCAGGTCTGGGTGTACATCCCGGTACCGACAGTATTGTATGGTATCACAGAACCGTCAGAATTCCCTCCGGCTGGAGAGACCATAAGGTCTTGCTCCATTTCGAGGCGGCAGACTGGGAAACACGCGTCTGGGTAAACGGACAGTATGCCGGGATGCACCGCGGAGGTTATGATCCGTTTACTTTTGATATTACGGATTGGGTCCGTTCCGGTCAAAAGGCCGGTCTCCTGGTCAGGGTGTGGGATCCAACCGACGACGGCACCCAGCCCCGTGGAAAACAGGTAAACCATCCGCGGGGAATCTGGTATACTCCCGTGACCGGGATATGGCAGACGGTCTGGCTTGAACCGGTCAACCTGTCGTACCTGAAAAAATATCGGGTACAAACCCTGCCGGAGAAGAATCAGGTGTCACTGTCGCTTGAAGGGCACAATATCTTTCCCGGCACAAGCGTCAGGGCCGAGGTGCTTAAAGAGGATTCCGTGCTGGCAGTTACTACCGTGGAATGGGGTGACCCCGTCATCCTTACCTTGCCCGGTGTGGAATGGTGGGAACCGGATCATCCTGTACTTTATGATATCCGGATTACCCTCTTCAACGAACGTAAAACTCTGGATAAGGTGGAGGGATACTTTGGTTTCAGGGATATCCGCCTGGGAAAAGATGACCGGGGAATCACCCGGATGATGCTGAACGGCCGTTTTCTGTTCCAGAACGGGCCACTGGACCAGGGCTTCTGGCCGGACGGTATTTATACTCCGCCGACAGAAGAGGCTATGAAATACGATCTCGAAGTGATCCGGGAACTCGGATTCAATATGCTGCGGAAGCATGTCAAGGTAGAACCCCGCAGGTATTATTACTGGTGTGATAAAATGGGGATCCTTGTATGGCAGGACATGCCCAGCGGAGATGGTTATATCGGCCGGAATGATCCCGACCTGGTGCGGAGTGACACTTCTGCAGCACAATATAAAAAGGAGCTGAAACAGCTTATTGTAAAACATGATAATCATCCGTCCATTGTCGTATGGGTGCCGTTTAACGAGGGATGGGGACAATTTGATACCGAAGGGATCGTTTCTTTCATCCGTTCTCTGGACAGCACCCGCCTGATCAATTCCGCCAGTGGCTGGACCGATCGCGGGGCAGGGGATCTCCGTGATGTGCATCATTATCCTGAGCCCGTTGCCCCGACGGCCGAAAAAAACCGGGCAATTGTCCTGGGGGAGTTTGGCGGCCTCGGGCTGCCCGTCCCGGGGCATACCTGGGTGGATAAGAACTGGGGTTACCGGAACATGCAGGATTCCGCTGAGTTACTCAACCGTTACAAACAGTTTTATACGCTTGTCTGGCAGATGAAAGACAATCCGGGTCTGAGTGCATCGGTGTATACCCAGATTACGGATGTGGAAACCGAAACCAACGGCCTGATGACCTACGACCGGAAGGTGATCAAGATCGATCCTGTGCAGGCACATGCCATCAATACAGGCGGGCTAAAATAGGGTAAAGGCTACACCGAAGCGGTAGGGCAGGACGGCAAACTCCCCTTGCCGGTTATCCCAGTTCCATCCGTTATTAAAGAGATTGTCAATACGCAGAGGTTTGGCCAGCGGTGAACCCACATCAATGAACAGGGACATGATAAAACCGGTTTTATCCCCTTTTACGGGATGAATATAGAGATCCACACCTGCCTGGGCAAAAACGGAGAATCCGGTACCATCATCCAGGCCGTAACTTCCAAATTGATCTTTGGCAGAAACAATACCTTTCCAGGTGGTAATACTCCCGCCAAAACCGGCCCAGGTTTCGATTTTATCATTAACAGGCTGTATGTATCGCATTCCCAGACGTACCTGTATGGCATTCATCCTGAAATAAATATCCTGATCCCAGGTGCCGGTATAGCGGGTAACTGAGTCGGTTTGTTGCAAAATCCAGTCACTTTCGCTGCGTTGATCTTTTCCGCCTACCCGGAATTTCCAGTGATGCGTGGTAATATCGGTAAACAGGGCAATATGCAGCAAAGGCCGGTAATCAAATGTTATGCCTGCACCATATCCATATACGGGAAATTTTCCGTTACCATATTTTTCTGATTGATTTTCCGGCCAGCAGGGCATGACACGGGCATGTCCCATATCCAGTGTCCCGAGAGCGCGAAAGTTAACTTTTCGCCAGCCTTCCTGGCTGTTTTGCTGTCCCTGAAACGGCAGGGATATCCCGGATGGATTTGTGTTCGTGTTAAAATCCTGCCCTGAAATTATAAGGGAGAATAAAATACCGTAAATGAAAAGTATGGTTCTTTTCATAATGAATATTTTATTAAGGGATCCGGAATGAAATCATATCCCGTTTTCATTATTATGTCTCTTACCATCCAATGTGTAAGATGAGATATTTGTACCAAATTTAACGCTAATTTAACATAAAAATGAATATGTATTAAAGTTCAGGTAATATTGAGAACTTATTTTTGTATCGGAATAAATATAGCAAATCATGAAAAGAATAGCAATATATCTGACCATTGCCCTGTTTCTTGCCGCTACGGGCACACAGTCAATTGCCGAAGGAAAAGATAAGGAAAAGACTTCAACTCCGGTAGCGACAGCTTCAATATCCGGACAGGTGATTGATGATGAAACCGGTGAAGTGCTGACGGGTGTCCTGGTAAAAATCAATAGTACCGGCCAGGAAACGTACACTGATTTTAATGGATATTTTAATTTTGAAAATGTGCAGCCCGGAGCGTATGAGGTAGTAACAAAGCTGATCTCTTACCAGGTCCATGTGGATAAAAATATCAAGGTTGAAAAAGCCGCCAAAAAAAGCGTGAAAGTTAAGATGAAAAAAAAATAAGGTCATTCTGATACTTCCTTAACAAAAAATAAACCGGCTTATACCGGTTTTTTTTTGTGCCTTATGCTAATGAAACCGGTCCTGACGACATTTTCTTAATCACAAAGATACCCGAGTACCAGGTTGCACAAGGAAGAGATTAAAAACAAAAAAATACAGGTATTTCCGAAATCTAATAGTTCCTCCCTTTGGGAAAGGACAGGAAGGGAAACCAGACTTCCCATTTGCCAACTACTCTTGCACGCTTTTGCTATCCCACCGGAAATCTTAATGGTCAAACTTCTTTTCGCTTACCAGTTTTCCTTCGGCATCATAGATTTTCCATATCCCTGTTTTCCTGCCATGCCCGTAGGTCATATCGTAACGCAGGACACCCTTATCATCCCAGATCAGCCATTTTCCGTGTTTAAGGCCGTTGAGGTAATTGGCTTCGGCAGTCTTGATCCCTTCTGGATTCCATGTTTCCCATTTTCCATCCATTTTGTTAAAGGAATAGGAGCGGATCTCACGGATTTTTTTATTGGGGTAATAGATCTTTACAAGTCCGTTTTTCATACCATTGGTCAGTTCCATTTCCGTACGTACTGTCCCATCCTTATAGTATTCCTTATAAGTGCCGGTAAAGGGTTTGTCATTCTCGTCATAGTAAAGCCCGTCGTCACCCTGAATAATCTGTCCGAATGACGTGAGTGAAAAAGTAAAATAGAGTATACCTAACAAATATTTCATTATTTTGGTTTTTAGGGATTTGTTGCCGCTTATTTAATTGAAGTTGCTAAAATACGGCATTTATTTTATTACATATCTTATGCCAAGCGTAAAGGTCCGGTTCAGCAAATAACTTTCGTAAAGGTAACCGATGCCGTTAAACGGGTAGGTGATTTTATAGGGATCATCCAGGATATTCTTTACCGAGAACTTTACCTGGAAATTTTTTCCGAATGATTTTGCGAAATTGACATCAAGTTGTTTCCTGGGCTGCAGGTAAACATCCGGAACACCTACGGCATTTACCAGATAGAGGCTTTCGCCTGAGGTGTTAAAACTCACGTTGATTTCCATTCCGTATTTTATATTTGCATAATTAAGAAATGCATTGATAAGATAAGGTGACTGTCCCATCATGACACGTGTTGCGGGAAAAACAGGGTCAAGTTCTCTCTTTAACTGCAGTTCTTTCGAATCAACACTTACCGAAGACTTAACCAGGCTGGCATTCCCGCCGATGAGGAAATGCTTTAGCAGGGGAATAAAATCCAGCTTCTTTCTCAGCTCAAATTCAACGCCTGTAACCGATGCCTGACTGACATTTCGCAATGTCAGTTCCGGATTAGCCGCTTCGGTATTAAAAGTACGTTCGATGGGATTGTTAAAATTCTTGTAAAACCCGCTTACGGCGATCATTTCTCCCGGTCTGAAAAAATATTCCCACCGTATATCGATATTATCGATCAGCGTCCGCTCAAGATCAGCATTCCCGATAAAAATATAATCCCCAACGAAATTGAGGGATGCATAGGGTGCAAGTTCCCTGAACGATGGTCTGGCCAGGGTACGGTTATAACCCATACGGAGATTCATATTTTCAACCGGATGCCAGGTCAGGTTCAGCGAAGGCAGAAAATCAAGGTTATTCAGAATGCCCGGTTGCAAACTGTTTTTCAGGCTGCGGGTTTCAATGTATCCCTGTTCCGTTCGCAAACCGGAGATAAGCCGGAATTTTGTGGAGAAGCTCAGATCAATCATGCCGAAAGCGGAGAAAACAGCCTGTTTGCCATCATAACTGTTTTGTTCATCCGAAGCAATGGAATTTATAACATGCAACTTTCCACCGGCAGCATCAATATTACTGTCGGCCAGGTAGGCCGGTATATCGCCGGTATAGGAGTTGTTGTTCTCGTTGAATGTGAACTTGTGCTCCCTGAAATGCCGGTTTTTGTAAACGAAATCCCCACCGGCCTTTATTTTTGATGATTCACTACCAAACCACCGAACCGGTATTTCGGCTTTAATACTGTTGTCAAGGTTTAATTCATCCATATTCCTGTAATAGCGTGTAGGTACGGGATAGAGTGATTGTGCAATTTCATACAACCGGTTCCCCAGCGGATCCAGGGTATAATGATTGGTGAAAAAACGCAGGTCCGGTTCCTGCTGCGTGGAAAGGGTCACCGAACTGAACCAGTCTGCTTTCAGCCTCATGAAGTTGTCAAAATAATGTTCTCCTTTGAGTTGTCCGGAAGTAAACCCGCGCTCCAGATATTGAAGTGTCCGGGTTTGATAATACATCCCGATTTCGTCAGATTGTTTTTCCCCTTCCTGATAACGGGCCATGGATTCTCCGCTCTGGTTATGTAACAGTAAAAATCCGATTTTATGTTTTTCCGAAAGTTTCAGATTACCGTTAACCAGCGCCGACCAGAGGACTTCATGAGTTCCTTTCCGGTCAGTATCCAGCGTTAATTGTCCCGTGAGTGTCTGGTCTGCTCCATCGATAAGTTTGTACCTGCCCGTAAAGCCGTTATCGTAGTATTTATATCTACCCGAATAAGAGATACCGATATTATAACCGAAAGGTTTTTTACCGAGATTTATCCGGTTGCCGATACCAAAAGAGTATGATTGATCCAGTGAAGATTTCCTGATAACGGGTTCCATGTTTTTATTAAAGGAACGGGTTATCTCATCAAGCTTCTGATTGTCCTCAAAGCGGGCGGGGATTTGTCCTTTGGCTATTTCCGGGATATCACGCGTGCCGTCATCAAAAGCCAGCCAGTCCAGCTTACCCCCGGGATAAGAAATAAAGTGATTATTCATGTTATTCCGGGGATTGTAACCGGTAGATGCAGAGAACTGCAGGGAAAATTTTTCCGGAAAATCACGGGTGACGATGTTAACATATCCTCCCGTGAAACTACCGGGCAAATCCGGTGAAAAAGTTTTTCTGACGACCAGGTTTTCAATAATATTTGAAGGAAACAGGTCCATCTGAACGGTATTCTTGTCGGGATCAAGACCGGGGATTTGTGCCCCGTTCAGGGTTGTAAGACTATACCGGTCACTGAGCCCCCTGACATAAACATACTTGCCGGCTTTCACCGAAACACCGGTAACCCGTTTCAGGGCAGAAGCCGCATCAGCCACATCCAAACGGGAAATTTGTTCTGCAGATATTCCATCCATAACCGTTCCCGATTTTTTTTGCATTACCTGGAATGCAGCCTCCGTACGCCGTGTTGAACGGGCTACTACCTTGACCTCTTCCAGCTCAACCCTTGCCTCCTCCATGGTCACATTGTTAAGGGTAACTTTTCCCTCCGAGATGTGAATGTCTTCAAACATCTGTGTCTGGTAAGAAATATAGGAGTATCTGATTTTATGGACTCCGGTATCAAGTTTAAGGGAATAGTTGCCGTCAAAATCAGAAATGGTTCCATTGGTTGTTCCTTCGACAACTACCGTAGCTCCGATAAGTTCTTCGCCCGTGTTGGCATCAATAATCTTACCACGAAGAATCCCTGTCTGCCCCATGACCGGGAAAAAGGCAGGGAAAAACAGGATCAGTAAAAGAAAAATTCCGGATATTTTCATTAGCATTTATATGTTCATAAGTAAAGCCGGCATTGCTCTCAGGCAATGCCAGCATTGACGAGTGTAAGCGTAACGTATTATTGATCTGTAATTACAGATTACTTTGAACCGAACAGAAGCGTCCAACCCTGTGCCCAGTTTGAACCGCCCGGTTCAAAAGCACCCTGGTAAGTAACATTATCAAACCATGGATCGGTTGGGGCTACACCGTTTTGGGCTGTTCCGGCCGGAGGAACAGGATTGGCAGCACTGACAAGATCACCGGGTGTAACACTGTTTGAAAATTCGTCAAATTTTCCTGCCCATAAAGTAACGGCTGCCGTACTGTCTGCGCCGGATACCCCTTCCCCGGTGGAGATCCTGAAAATACCGGAAGCAGTCCCGTCGGCAACGTTCTGAAACAGGCAGTTTTCTACGGAAAGATTGCCGTCCAACAGCTGTTTGTAACTGTCCTGGGGCCCGGAGAGCAGTTCCACATCAACACCTTTGGCCTGGTTGGCAAAAATAGAATTGTAATAATGACCGCCTGCATTGTCACGGAAGGTGATCACTCGTTTTCCTGCGTCGGCACCACGGCCGATATATGTATTATTGTAAATTTCAGGTATGGCATAAGGAGTGCCCGTTTCGGGATCAGTACCGCCGTCATGCTCACCAAGCCGGTCACCGGCATTCGGATCCTGTATTACCAGATAAAATTGAACCGATCCGCGGAATCCTTCGTCATAGTCAAGACCGTCATCAGCGCAATAAGCGACGAGAATATGTTTTACGCGTGGTGTCCCGCCAAAAAATTCCATCCCGTCGTCTTTATTGGCAATGACTTCTATATAATCAACCGTTGTTCCGCTGCCGACAGCTCCGAAGGTCAGACCGTTGATTTCATTGCCTTCACCTATATCTGTTCCGCCGTGACGGATCGATATATATTTTAATATACCGGAGTTGTCGTTATCATCCGAACCGCCATAAAGACCTCTGGACTCGGTTGTCGGAATCCCTTCAATGGCGGTTTCCCCGGGAGAAGAATTCAGTTGTGCTTTCCCAAGGAGGATTACGCCACCCCAAAGGCCGCGCTGGTCATTTCCTATATTTCCGGATAAATTGTCAGCTTCAGCAGTGAATATAATCGGGTTTGTAGCTGTTCCTTCAGCAATAATCTTTCCGCCACGTGCAACAACAAGTGCACTGGCATCAGTTTCCTGTCCGGATTTCCCTTTTATAACAGTCCCGGCCTCAATCGTTAAAGTCTGGCTTTCATTTACAAATACAAGATGGTCAAGTAACCAAATTTTGTCACTTGTCCACGTCATCGTACCGGTACCCTGGCCATGGTCAATTACAGTAACCACACCGTTGCTCTCGTTATACTCGGTGGCATTGGGATCAGGAGGAGCAGTCTCCTCTTTTTTACATGCATGAAACAATACGGTGCTTCCAAGAAGCAGAGTTAACGCCCAAAATCCGATTTTTGATGTTCTCATTTTTTTGTTTTTTTGTTTGAATAATTAAAGACTTATTGTCTGTTACAAAGAAATAGTTCCTGTTTGCATTCTTCCTTGGTTTTACTTTAAATAAATCTTAATAATTGGTCCTGATTATCGATGATTTAACATTATTTTTACAATAGATTAAGCATTGCTTTAGAATGTTCTTAGCAGAAACCTATACCTTTAACGCGTAAAAAAATACAGCCCCCATGAACCCTGAAGCATATCGAATTTTACTTGTGGATGATGAAAAGGATATCCTGGAATTTCTTTCTTATAATCTCAAGCAGGAAGGTTACCAGGTTTGTACTGCAAATAATGGTCGTGATGCCATCGAAAAAGCTGCAGAGGAGAATCCGCAACTTATTTTATTGGATGTAATGATGCCCGGAATGGACGGTATCGAAACCTGCGCTGAGATCAGAAAACTTCCTGAAATGAGCCAGACGATTATAGCTTTCCTTACAGCCCGGGGGGAGGACTATTCACAGATTGCCGGATTTGAGGCCGGAGGTGACGATTATATTATCAAACCGATCAAACCCAGAGTACTTCTGAGTCGTATTGCCGCATTATTGAAAAGGGCAGGAAAAAATTCCGAATCCGGAAAACAGGAAGAAAAAACACAGGAAATTGTTCTGGACAGGGAAAGGTATCTTGTCGTAAACAGGGGAGTAGAACTGTCATTACCCAGAAAAGAATTTGAATTACTTGCCCTTTTGATTTCCCGGCGCGGAAAAGTTTTTTCGAGAGATGAGATTTTCAGAAGAGTTTGGGGCGATCAGATCATCGTCGGCGACCGGACACTTGATGTTCATATCCGTAAACTCCGCGAAAAACTGGGCCCAGAGGTTATTATAACGGTTAAAGGAGTGGGATATAAGTTTGCAGAATGATCCTTTGAATATTATTTGCATCCGCACAAGCTTCTCTGTTATAATTTGATAAACCCGTCTGTACTCAATAATGTCCATCCCTTTGCCCGGTTGACTTCTCCAAAAGCCCCTTTATAGGTTACCGCTTCAAACCCCGGACGAATGGATCATCTGTTTGTTTTTACAGGTCGATTTCAAAATTAAGAAAGAAAAAAGTCTGATTGTCAAAATTTTCCGGCCACGGATACCAATCCTGGTAATTGGCAGCTACTTTAAACGACTTTATCGGTTGATACTGAATGCCGGTTATTAAAGCACTGCCATCGTGATTGAAGTTCCATCCGGCATCCGGCAGTTCTGCCGGATTGGATGTCAGATAATCATATCTGGCAAAGAGTTCAAACTTTTCCGAAACCCTGTACAACCCATACAGGGATGTTCCCCACATATCATGATTGTCGATGTAATTGTCATTAAACCGGTAATTAAACTCCGCACCATATTGCATTTTTTCGCCTTTCCGGGAGATAAACAGAGCGACGTCGGATTCTGTCGTATTTTTTATCATAATATCTCCATACATCCTGAAAATCCAGTGATTTCCCGGTGTAAGCGTAATTCCAAAGGCACTTTTATAAGTGTTGTCCAGTTGTAATTGCTTATATCCTTCCCCGTTAAGAAAAGACAGGTCTGCCGAAAGCCATGAGGTAAACTGCCAGGCCAGAATGGTACCGAGATCCGCTTTCGGACCAAATTTATACTGATCCTGATACGATTTCATGATATACCGGTGCGCCCAGATTTTTTCCTGCAATAAAAGCTGCCGTGTGTCTATCAGTCCAAAAGACCAGGTGAGCCTGTTCTTATGATATCTGAAACCGGCATTTTTGAAATAAGCATACCTGCGGAATTTTGAATACTCCGAAATATCATTCGGACTGCCAATATCCAGTTTTATAAAGGCAGACAATTCCCTGGTCATGGTGTAGTTATATCCCAGGTAAGCGCGGTCTACGGCAAAAGCAGATTGCCTGTCCTGTCCGGTAAGTTCCAGATGAAAATTAGTAAAAATCCTGCCGAAAGGTGATCCGTATGGAGAGAATACCTCTTTTTCTGCCGTTTGGGAGAAACTATAAAGAGCGGGAAAAAATAAGAACAAAAGTGAACACCGTTGCAAAAACCTGATTCCGATCATTCGAATTTATTTTTTGCGGGAAGGTAAGACAACATGAAGAGATTACAAGAGATCTTTTCATGATTTATTTAACAATAAATCAACATAACCGGTTCGTATTTATAAGATGTGATTTAGGAATCTTCAGGATATTCTTAGCTAAGCTAACGTAGGGAAAAATATATATAGGTAGTTACAGGAATTTTCCTATTTTTAAGCTGTGGTATGAATTGGATGCAATTCGGTTTATTTGGATGTGATGTTTAAAAAGTTAATTAAATATATCCTTCCCGCGTTAATTATTTTATTGATCTTACCGGGACTGGTTACGCGTAAGGTGAAAGTAACTACCAAAGTTGCTGTACAAAAACCCATTGCGGCTGTTTATATCGGCCTCGCTGATCCTGCAAAATTACCTTACTGGTTCGAAGGATTTCAGAAAATAGAACATTTGCAGGGGATGCCCTTCGTTCCGGGTAGTGTTTACCGGATTACCTGGGAAAGAAAGGGTCAAACTTTTTCTGCGGTTGAGAAAGTTGTCAAAATAGACTGGAAAAAGAATCTTAAACTGGAAATGCATATCCGGGGTTTGCAAATAGACTCCGATATCTATTTTTATGAGATCGAAGATAAAACCTATGTTGACGGAACCCACCTGATTTCAGCAAAAGGACTTGTAAAAAAAATCCTGTTACCCTGGGCCAAACCCTGGATTAAAAAAGAACTGTATCAAAATTTTATGCACTTCAAAGAGATGATGGAAGCTTCCTGACATTCTCCTTATACCTTAAAATCAGATTATTATGGCTTACACACTGCAGATCGGGGCAACAGCTCCTGATTTTAACCTGAAAGCGACCGATGGTAAGTTTTACGGATTGCACGACTTTGATGAATATCCCGTACTGGTCATCTTTTTTACCTGTAATCATTGTCCCTATGTCATCGGATCGGATGAAGTGACAAGAGCAACGGCAGACCAATATGCATCTAAAGGGGTGAAATTTGTTGGCATTAATTCCAATTCGGAAAATACTTATGCCGAAGACGGATTTGATTACATGGTGAGACGTATGGAGCAATATCATTTTCCCTGGGTTTACCTCCGTGATGATACACAGAAAGTTGTCCGTAAATACGGTGGTTTGAAAACGCCTCACTTTTTCATATTCGATAAAAACCGGAAACTGGTTTATACCGGCAGGGGCGTGGACAGCCCCAGAGATGCCTCCCGGATTAAGGTGAACGACCTGGAAAATGCCCTTGAAGACCACCTGGCAGGCAGACCGGTACGTGTTCCGGTCACCAACCCTATCGGCTGTACCATCAAATGGGATGGAAAAGATCCGCACTGGATGCCTTCGGAAGCCTGTGACCTGATATGATCCGGATAAAAAGCAAATTGCCATTGGTGAACCAATGGCAATTTTTCCACTAACCCTAAAAACACCTTTTTCCTGCAGACTGACCTTTCGTCATACAACCAGCGTGAGAAAATCAGCCGGGTTGCAGGAAAAGTAACATCATGTGTCAAGGCATGGACGAAAATAAAAAGTCAAACCTGTAATATAGATGAAAACCGGGGTTAAAAGGTTGCGTTTCACAATAACCTTCAGTGAGATCATCCTTCCCGGATTATTCAGGTAAAATATTCAAAGATTAAAACCAATATCCTGCCTGTATATAGGCATAAGTCTGTCTGAATTCTCCCGACTTACTGATGGTGAGTTTTATCGGACCAAAAGGTGCGTTAATACCTGCCCCGACACCGAAACCGGAAATCGGGGTTCCTTTCAGCCACATGTCCGGGAAATTCCCTGCACGTAACCCGCCTTTGGCAAAAAGGATCGCAGACACGCCGGGGAATATTTCAATATTTGCCGTAATTCCACCAAAAACCACCGAAGGAGTGGAAACTTCCAGAAAACGGTAACCGGGGAAAGGTATGTTCCCGATAAAGGTTGTCTGTGTTGTCCCGCCCATTCTGAAAGTATATGGAAAAGGTATGGTATCCCCGACAGCAATGCCTGAAAAAAATTCAGGCATAAGTGTAATCCGTTTCGAAAGCTTTGCAGCTGCCATATAATGTCCTGTTATATAATGGAATGAGGGTAGTTCTCCGTTCAGGAAATATTCTCCGCGAATCCATAGCAGATGCCCTTTTTCCGCAAAATATGCCCTGTCACGGGTATCCAGATAAAGCTGTCCGAAAAACCCGAGGTGGTTGTCACTGACGGTTCCCAGGTCAAGTTTCCCGATCCCCGGCTGAAGGGTCGTGTGATTAAAAACCGAGCCCAGACGAATCTGCATCAGGTTTGCAAACGAAGATTGCAGGAAGATCTCGGCACTGCCGACAAGATAATAGGTGCTTGCCAGCCGGTTCCGGTTGGTTCCGTAACTCCAGGTTTCCATCAATCCTGCGTTGGCCCTGATCCCGGGGGAAAGTATAGGCCCTTTATCCAGGTAATATTCAATATCAATCGTGGGATTCTTCCCCAGTCCGGCCGTAGCGGAAAAGCGCGTATTCTTTATGAGCCGGTTGTAATAAGTGGTATTCAGAAAAACAGAAGACTTAAAGTTATTATCGTAGTAAAATCCTAACCGCAGTAAGCCCTCCTCCTTTTCTTTAAACAGGTAATCAACAGTAACACCTTCCCTGTCAGGGGTGATGGTAAAGTTTACCTTATTAAACAGTCCCGTATTATAAAAGATTTCAGCCTCCCGGGCAATCTCTGCAGGGGTTACCCATTCTGTGGGATGATAAGTGAGACGCTTACTGATGATCTTCCCCGAAATATTTTTCAACCCCCGCATCCGGATTGCCATAATGTATAATGAATCCGGCTGCCGGAGAGGGACTGGGGATTCCGGGTTTTGAATTCCCCGTATAGAATCGGCCAGGTGTTTTATACGCGGAAAGATCGCCCTGGCAGCAGCTTCTCCGTATGCGATCAATGAATCGGCATTGTTAAAACTGGTAACACCAAGTCCTTTCAGGTCAGGTTCGATATAGATGTCTACTTTCTTCCTGTTCTCCTCATTGGTGCGGAGGGTACGATAAAGAAGAGCATCTTCCAGTAACCTGAAAAAATCATCCTTGCCGGTACTGTCTTTCCTTACAAAACCGACATCAACGCCGATAATAATATCCGCCCCCATCTTTTTTACATAATCTACCGGGAAATTGTCGGCAACGCCCCCGTCAACCAGGCGGTTTCCATTGATCACAACAGGCTCGAATACCGAAGGGATGGACATGCTTGCCCGCATGGCAACAGCCAGGTTCCCGCTCCGGAATACCGTATCTTTTCCCTGGTCAACGTCAAGTGAAACACAAAGAAACGGAATCGGGAAGTGGTTGAAATCGTTTATGTTATATGCAGGCAGGGTGAGGAGGGAGAGTAAATTTTCAATATGTTGCCCGCGAATTACCCCGACAGGTAACTGTACTCCTTTCTTCCCGATAGGAACATTGAGGATAAAACGGTCCTGACTTTGTTTCTCATTTATGGATAACTGATTCCGGCTGATCTCGTCGGTAAGCAATACATCCCAGTTTTGACGCAGGACGATGGCTTCCAGGCTGTCGGCAGGGTAGCCGATGGCATACAACCCGCCTACAATACCGCCCATACTGGTCCCGCCAATATAGTCAATGGGCATGCCTGCCTCTTCAAGGACTTTAAGTACGCCGATGTGCGCAAACCCTTTGGCCGCACCTCCGCTAAGTACCAGGCCTACTTTGGGCCGGTGCTGTGCGGCAACCGGAACGGCCTGTAACAGGATCAGGACGAACGTAATGATCGTTCCTGCCCGGTGATACCCGGTTTCCGAATAAGGTTTTAAAGGCATGCCCCAAAATTAAACAACCCCGCCGAATTACAACAGATTTTTTTTATCCCGGTTACGAACTAAAAAATACCATACAGGGCATGACCGGATGTGTTACAATAGAGGCTGGAATAAAAGCTGAATCCGGTACGGTTGGTATCAATTTTCCGCTCAAGATGCAGAACCGGGTTACCGGTTGAGATGGTAAGAAGGGCAGCAAGGTCTTTATCTGCACGGATGGCACGCAACCGTTGCTCTCCGCCGGTTACCTCAATCCGGTAATGTTTGCGTAATGTATCAAAAAGCGAACGGTTTTCAAATTTCCGGGCAGTGAACCGGGGTAAATTGATATTCGGTATCCAGGTGATATCCAGGAAAAGCGGTTTCCCTTCCACCAGTCTCAGACGTTTCATGTATATACATCCCGATTCACGGATAAGGTCGGGCAGCGGGAATATGAACGGTTCAGGCCAATGGCTGATTTCAGGTTTCTGAAGGATATGCGTTTCAAGATTTTTCTGACCAATGGCTGAAGTTGTTCCGGCAATGGAAAGAATACCGATCCCTTTCGGCAGGGGATGTACAATACTGCCTTTTCCGTGTTGTTTCCGGATAAACCCGTCTTTGACCAGTTCGTCCAGGGCATGACGTACGGTAGGCCGTGCCATCCCGTATATTCTCGACAACTCATTTTCCGACGGTAACAGGTCACCCTCACGGTATAATCCGTCTACGATGTGCCTGCGCAACAGTTCATATAACTTCCGGTACTGTGGCGTATGTTGATCCTGAAGATTCAAAATGCCTTTGATCTTTTTCTTCCAAAGATATGAAAAAATGTTTCCCCTCAACAGGATTGTGAGTGAAAAATGTATATACATGTTTATATTGATAGTTGAAGATATGTTGTAATAAGCAGTCTATCAGTAATGAAAATAATTTATAAATTAACTTGTAATTACAAGTAAATTTCTTACCTTTGTTTCGCGAACCTTAATGACAGAAGCAATGGCACATCCCGTTATAATGCCCAGGCAGGGACAAAGTGTTGAAACATGCATCCTTACCCGCTGGTATAAACAAAAAGGAGAAAAAGTTGCCGAAGGTGACTTTTTGTTTGCTTTTGAAACGGATAAGGCCGCTTTCGACGAAGAGGCACAAGTCTCGGGTATTCTTCTCGATATTTTTTATGAAGAAGGCGATGAAGTCCCGGTTCTTGCCAATGTCGCTGTGATCGGTGAACAGGGCGAACCGGTGGATGAATTCCGCCCCGCTGAGCGCGGAAAAGAAAGCCCTGAAGAGGTGGAAAGTGCATCCGGAGAGAAACCTGAAGAGCTGATGATAAAGGAAGAACCGGCCGTATCTACAGTTGCATACCGGGCAACTTCAGGAGAAATCCCGATCTCTCCAAGGGCAAAAAAGCTGGCTGAACAAAAAAGTATTGGCTATACAAACCTGGCAGGTACCGGTCCGGGAGGACGGATCATCGAACGGGATATCCTGCAGGCAATCCGACAAAGCCCGGTTGTCACTCCTTTGGCCAGAGAAAAACTGAAATCCGGAAAGCTTGGGATGCCACAGCAAAAAGCTCATCCCGGGATCCGTATTACTTCCGGGGACCTTATTGAAAAACCGGAAGAGGGGACCGTTTACACGGACAGGCCACTGTCAAGGATGCGGAAGCTGATCGCTGCCGGTATGCAACGATCTTTAAGCGAATCGGCACAGCTTACCCATCACATCTCTGCCGGTGCAGGACGGATACTTGCTCTGCGACAAAAGGTCAAAACACTTGAAACCGGAGGCAGGTTGCCCGATATAACCCTTAATGATATGGTTTGTTATGCCGTGATCAGAACGCTGGAGAAACATCCTGAGATGAACGGTCATTTTCTGGGTGAAACCATTCGTGTGTTCCGGTCTGTTCACCTTGGATTTGCCGTGGATACCGAACGGGGATTGATGGTACCGGTGGTTAAGGATGCTTCACGGCTCACGCTGCCGGAACTTAGTATGACAATGAAAGAACTGGCTCAGGCCTGCCAGTCCGGAAGTATTAACCCGGACCTGCTTGCTGCCGGTGAAGCATCTTTTACCGTTACCAACCTGGGTAGTTTTGGTATTGAGTATTTTACCCCGGTACTAAATCTTCCGCAAATCGGGATACTGGGTGTAAACACGATCAGGTATCAGCCCAAACCCCTCGAAAACGGAGGCATGGGTTTCTTCCCCCACATCGGATATTCGCTTACCTATGACCACCGCGCGATTGACGGCGCTCCTGCCTCAAGGTTCCTGAAAGACCTTTGTGCTGAAACAGAAAACATTCATCCCGGAATCCCGGAATTGGAATAGTTACAACAATGATTTTAAAGCTGAAAAAAGATGCCGAAACAACTTTTTATTGATCCGCAGAAAGTAAGAAAACCGGGAAAAATCACCTTTGGTGAGATTCCCGTAAATCAGTATAACAAAGCCCTTAAGGAGGAGAAGGAAAACTATTCTGCCGGTGACCTGGTCAGGATTTACCGGGATATGCTCGTGATCCGTGAGTTCGAAACGATGCTGAACCTGATCAAAACCACCAATGAATACCAGGGAATTACCTATAACCACCCGGGTCCTGCGCATCTTTCCATCGGGCAGGAAGCTGCTGCTGTCGGAATGGCGTTTCTTCTTGGTCCGGAAGATTTTATTTTCGGTTCACACCGCAGTCACGGTGAGATTCTGGCCAAAGGTTTGTCTGCGATCCACCGTTTGAAGGAGCAGGAGCTGACAGAAATCATGGAGTCCTATTTTGATGGCAGGACACTGAAAGTCGTGGAACGGGAAGAACACAAAGATGTTTATGATCTGGCACTCGATTTTCTCCTGTACGGGACACTGGCTGAGATATTTGCCCGGGAAACCGGCTTTAATAAGGGCCTGGGGGGGTCCATGCATGCCTTTTTCCCCCCGTTCGGTATCTATCCCAACAATGCCATTGTGGGCGGATCGGGGGATATTGCCGTGGGTGCGGCTTTATATAAAAAGGTAAACCGGGAAAAGGGTATTGTTGTTGCAAATATCGGAGATGCCTCAATGGGTTGCGGGCCTGTGTGGGAAGGGATCAGCTTTGCTACCATGGACCAGTTTAAAACCCTGTGGGATGAACCTTATCGTGGCGGGTTACCGCTCATTTTTAATTTCATGAATAATCAGTATGGGATGGGTGGCCAGACCGCCGGCGAAACCATGGGATATGGTATCCTCGCCCGTATCGGTGCCGGGGTAAATCCGGAAATGATGCATGCCGAACGTGTGGATGGGTATAATCCCCTTGCTGTGATTGATGCCTTCCGCAGAAAAATGGAAGTGATCAGACAAAAGAAAGGCCCTGTCCTGCTGGATACCCTCACATACCGCTACAGCGGACATTCTCCTTCCGATGCTTCTTCATACCGTACCAGGAAAGAAGTGGAAGCATGGATGCAACAGGATTCGTTACGATTCTATGCCAACGAGCTGGTCGAAAATAAGCTTCTGGTAAAGGAAAAAACGGATGAGATGCATACGGAAACGGTACAACGGATAATGAAGATCCTTACCTGGGCAGTTGATGATCAGGTTTCTCCGCGCATGGACCTGGTCAAACATCCGGATGAGATCGGTGAACTGATGTTTTCCAACGGATCGGCAGAAAGAATGAAAGAGCGGGAACCGGAAGTATTGATGCCGCTGGAAGAAAATTCGCGGGTGCAGCAGTTGAAAAAGAAAGAACGGTTTGGCCTGGATCCGCAGGGTAGCCCGTATTCCAAAGTCAAAACCTTCCAGTTGCGTGATGGTATCTTTGAGGCCATCATCGACCGGTTTTATAAAGATCCCACGCTGGTTGCCTATGGTGAGGAAAACCGGGACTGGGGCGGTGCCTTTGCTGTTTACCGCGGCCTGACCGAAGCATTGCCTTATCACCGTTTATTTAATGCGACAATTTCTGAAGGGGCTATTGCCGGGACGGCCATAGGATATGCCATGTGCGGGGGACGGGTAATACCGGAAATTATGTATTGTGATTTCCTGGGACGTGCAGGGGATGAAGTCTTTAACCAGATGCCCAAATGGCAGGCCATGAGCGGGCAGGTACTGAAAATGCCGGTAGTGTTGCGGGTGTCGGTCGGTTCAAAATACGGAGCTCAGCACTCGCAGGACTGGACCTCTCTGGTGGCACACATCCCGGGACTGAAGGTGGTCTTTCCCGCTACACCCTATGACGCCAAAGGCCTGATGAATGCCGCCCTCCAGGGAACCGACCCGGTGGTGTTTTTCGAAAGCCAGCGTATTTACGATGTGGGTGAATATTTCCACGAAGGCGGTGTGCCGGAAGGATATTATGAAATTCCCATCGGTCAGCCGGACGTGAAAATCAGAGGAACGGACATAACCCTCATTACGGTGGGCGCCACACTGTACCGTGCGGTAGTAGCGGCAGAAATACTGAAAAAAGAATATAACGTGTCGGCCGAAATCATTGATGTCCGCAGCCTGGTTCCTCTTGATTATTCGCTGATCCTTGAATCTGTCCGGAAAACGGGGAAAGTCCTGATCTCGGGAGATGCCACGGAACGGGGATCGTTCCTGAAGGAAATGGCACAAACCATCGCTGACCTTGCGTTTGATGATCTCGATGCCCCTCCTGTGGTTGTGGGCTCAAGAAACTGGATCACTCCGGCATATGAACTGGAGGATTACTTCTTCCCGCAACCGGAATGGATGGTTGATGCGATCCATGAACGGATAATGCCACTTGAGGGCCATAAGGTGAAGAATAATTTTACAAATGATAAACTATTGAAACTGAAAAGAAAGGGTATGTAGGCATGTTCGTAGTTCATGACGGATCACATTCCGGATAATGATACTTTTGTGTATATTAATCGCCTGAAGCAGGAAAAGCTGCCGGAGCAAAGATAATGGCACCGACAACCGGTTTTCCCGCCTCCGAACCAAAGGAAGCGGACTTGATCTGTCCCGACCTTGCTGATGTGGACAGTGTGTTATGGAAATAAAAAAGAAAAAAACGGAAATGAACGATCCGGTATTTGACCGTTTCCCTGACAGTGAAAAGATCACCTCTTTTTTTCGTGAGGGAATTCCGGAGGTAAACGCCCATATTCATACACCCTGGTCGTTCAGCGCATTTACCTGTATCGAACAGGCTTTTTCCCTTGCCGCACAACAGCATGTGGAAGTTCTGGGGATCAATGATTTTATTACTACCGGCGGTTATCCTGAATTTATGCATTACGCCCTCCGGTACCGTATTTTCCCGTTGTTTAATATTGAGTTTATTGCGTTGCCGGAAGAATTTCATGAAATTGGATTACGGGTGAACGACCCGGATAATCCCGGCCGTACCTACTTTTGCGGAAAAGGATTGCCGTTTCCCTTTTCGCCGACCGGTGATTTTCCGGATTTTCTTGACCGGTTGGTGGAAACAGGAAATGCCCGGGTCAGGGAGATGGCGGAACGGGTGGCAAAACATCTTTCCCGAATTGATCCGGTGTTGAAACTTAACCGGGAGTGGGTGGAATCGGAGCTGGCTGAGCAACTGGTCCGTGAGCGTCATCTGGCAAAGGCCATCCGTATGATCGTTGAACGGCACTATCCGGATACAGGAGAACGGATAGGGGTTTATGAAAAAATATTTTCCGGAATGAAACCGGCTTCTGCTATGGATGAAACGGCGGCGCTCGAAAATGAGATCCGCGGCCGGCTCCTGAAAAAAGGGGGGGTGGCTTATGTCCCGGAAGATCCTGAAACATTTCCTTTTCTGACGGATGTGCGGGATGCCCTGTTAAAGACGGGAGGAATTCCGTGTTATCCGGTTTTGCTGGACAATGCCGCCGGAGAATGTACGGAGTTTGAAGAAGATCCGGAAAGCCTGGCCGGCAGACTCCGGTCATTGAATGTGCATGCCGTCGAATTTATTCCGCAACGCAATGATGTAGGGTTCCTTTCGGATTATGTACGCTGCCTTGCACGGGACGGATTTTTGGTGCTTTTCGGTACGGAGCATAATACCCCTGCCATGACTCCCTTGAAGGTATTCGCCCGGAACGGTGTACCGCTGCCTGAGGATATCCGGAAAACCGGCTGGGATTCCGCATGTGTGGTAGCTGCCCACCAATACCTGGTATCCCGGGGTGAAAAAGGATACTGTAACCCGGACGGATCAATCCGGATAAGTGAGTATGATAAGTTTGTCCGGCTGGGAAATGCCGTAATCAATTTTTTCCGGCAATTAAAATAAACGGTTATGTCCAGACAAATACCTGAATCTCTGATAGGCGAGTTTATTACCGCAATACGCATGTTAAGAACCGGCAGCGGATCTCCCGGAGTGGTCCGGATGGCCGGAACAGACGAACTTGTAAGTGCTTCGGAAAATATGGAAACCCATGCTGCCTGGCTGAAAAAAAATCCCGGCAGACAGGTTGTTTATATCCCGGAACTTCCCGGACCGGAGCAAATGACCGGATTTGTAACTTCACGGTTGCCGGCCGGGGAAGGTATGGCTATGGTAAAAGGTTACGGACTGATTGCTTGGGCTCTCCGGGCTGTAGATGTTAACCGGATACTGAAAGGGGAAAAGCCGGAACCGGTTAAGCAAATGAGTTTAAAACCGTTTGATCAGCGAGTTGTCCTGATCACCGGTGCCGGACGCGGTGTGGGAGCCGGGCTGGCTGAACGTTTTTTCCGTGACGGCGCCAATATTGTTATTGCCGAGATTGATGAAGAATCCGGAAAAGGACAAACGGATAGGCTGAACAGAATGTCATCCGGCAATGAAGCGCTTTTCCTGCATGTTGATGTTACCGATGCATCTTCTGTTGAAGAGATGGTCCGGCAAACCGTCCTACGTTTCGGCGGGATAGATATCGCCGTGAGTAATGCCGGCGTGCTCAAGGCCGGCGGACTGGAAGAGATGACACCGGAGGAATTCGACTTTGTAAATGATGTGAATTACCACGGGTTTTTCCTGCTGGCAAAATATGTTTCCGCCGTAATGAAAAGACAGTACCGGTACAACCCGTCACGGTTTGCCGACATAATCCAGATCAATTCCAAATCGGGATTACAGGGCAGTAACCGTAATTTTGCCTATGCCGGGAGTAAGTTCGGAAGTATCGGACTGGTGCAGTCCTTTGCCATGGAACTGGTGGAATACGGCATCAAGGTCAATGCCGTCTGTCCCGGAAATTTCTTTGACCTGCCGCTGTGGTCCGATCCGGATAACGGATTGTTTATACAATATCTCAGAACAGGGAAAGTCCCCGGCGCACGGACGGTGGAAGAGGTGAGAAAATATTATGAAAACCTCGTCCCTATGAAGCGCGGCTGCAGGATCGAAGACCTCTACCGTGCCGTAAACTATATCATCGGACAACAATATGAAACGGGACAGGCGTTGCCGGTTACCGGCGGTCAGGTAATGTTGAAGTAAGAAGTAATGAAGTAAAAAGTAAAAAGGTTGAAGTAATAATATATAATGGATGAACGACGAAGGATGAAGGATGAATGATGATCGATGAAGTACTGAAGTTCCCTGAATATGGTTGACAAAAAAATTAATAAAGAAAAATGAAATTATTGTTTAACATGTCAACTTTTTTTAGGACGAGACAAAGAGTGACGTCCTGATCGCAGCTCACCTCCGCCAGGGCTACGGCGGGCACAGCGAAGGACTAATGACAACGTATGACGCACACGAAGTGTGCAAATGACAGTGAACGAAGCGAAAAATAAATAACAGCGAACGAAGTGAACCTGACAGAGTGGGTAAAATATGTATGAGCATAAAAATAGTCAATAATGAAAACACAGGCAGTCAGAATATACGGTAAGCAGGATTTACGCCTCGAAACCTTTGAACTGCCTCCCATGCGGGATGATGAAATTCTCGCGAAGGTGATCACAGACAGTATCTGTATGTCCAGTTATAAAGCTGCCATGCAGGGGGCTGATCATAAACGGGTTCCGGATGATGTGGCTGATAACCCGACCATCATCGGGCATGAATTCGCCGGGGAGATCGTGGCGGTAGGGAAAAAGTGGCAGGATAAATTTTTCCGGGGTATGAAGTTTTCCGTCCAGCCTGCCCTCAATTACAAAGATAGCCTGAACGCGCCCGGCTATTCATACCGTTATATCGGCGGGGATGCCACAACGATCCTCATTCCTCGTGAGGTGATGGAGATGGATTGTCTGCTCCCGTATGAAGGCCCCGGATTTTTTCCCGCGTCCCTGGCCGAGCCCTTCTCTTGTGTGCTCGGGGCTTTCCATGCAAGTTATCATATACCCCCCGGAACTTATCATCACGATATGGGAATACGCCAGGGCGGAAATCTGGCGCTGCTGGCTGCCGCCGGCCCCATGGGCCTGGCGGCCATAAACTTTGCCATCCACCAGCCGCGCAAACCTTCCGTAATGGTTGTTACGGATATTGACCAGGCCCGTCTCGACAGGGCGGCCACGCTTTTCCCGCCCGGAATAGCTGCCGAGCAGGGAATAAAACTGCACTATGTGAATACAGCGGATGTTGATGATCCGGAAAAGACCCTGAAGGCGCTGACCGGAGGGAAAGGATATGATGATGTATTTGTGTTTGCACCTGTGGCGGCAATAATAGAAATCGCCGACAGCCTGCTCCGCCGTGACGGATGCCTCAACTTTTTTGCGGGTCCGCCGGATCCGGACTTTTCTGCCCGTCTCAATTTCTATAATGTGCATTACGAAGGGACCCATATCACCGGTACCAGCGGCGGAAACAATAAAGATATGGCAGAAGCGCTGCAGATGTTTTCAGAGGGACTGGACCCTTCCGGGCTCATCACTCACATCGGCGGACTGGATGCCGTAATCCCCACGACATTGCACCTGCCTGATATCCCCGGAGGCAAAAAACTGATCTATACCCATCTCAGCCTGCCTCTTACGGCTATAGAGGACTTTGCCGGAAAAGGCAGGGAAGACCCGCTCTTTGCAAAGCTGGATGAGATCACACGCCGTCATAACGGTCTCTGGTCGGTGGAGGCGGAGGAGTACCTGCTTGCACATGGTCCCCGGATGAACGTTGGGTAGGAGTACCGTAAGAAGACTCTGAAAAAATGGTTACAAGTGTGGTTATAGGAGACAACCTTTTCATGTTTTTATAAGTCTTATTGGTTATAATACTTTTAAAAATTGTACCCTTAAATGAATAATACCATGAATCGTTTTACATTTTTGTTCTCCATCATTGCACTGTTGGCAGTGACAATGAAGTCCCCGGCACAGGAAAGTGCGGATGTGGCGGAAAAAGGTAAAAAATGCCATATAGGATTTTCCGGTGTTTTGCCCATGGGGGTTGCAACCACAGCCCTGAAAAATTCCGTTTCCTTTAATTCAAGCTATGGTTTCGGGTTGATCATTGACCGGAAATTCGGAAATGCTGTTGGCCTGTTTTTCGATGCAAACTTCTATACCTATAAAATTAATCAGGTGGATCAGGGAGGCTATGCTCAAAGTATCTGGACTGTCGAACAATATACCCTTACCGATGCGGGAGCAATGAATGCAGGCCCGTTTCAGACGGACGTTAATTTTTATATGCAGTCGACAGGATTCCGTATTGGCGGAAAATATTTCTTACATGGGGAAAAAATGTCCCCATGGATTGGGGCTGCCCTGGGATATTATGTGTGGAATGCTAACTATGCTAACAGCAAGAAAGACAAAACATATGGGAATGACGAAGGGTATCTGTTCGGATATTCCCTGCTTGCCGGGGTTGATTTTAAAATTATGGATATGACCCTGACGTTCTTCGGGGACTTTGGTTCACCGGTGGCCAGACCTCTTATTAAAGATCTGTTTTATCCTGGCTGGACATGGAATTATTCCAACCATATCATGGGCCCTACCCGGATCGGAATTACCCTGTATTTTCAATAAAGCACAGAGCGGATTGAACTAAAATAGAACATTGAGCCTGGCTGTACCGGATTGAAAAAGTTGAAACAATCATTTTTCGTTATAATATTCTTCTGCCAATATAAAGGCCTTCGCATGAAAAAGATAAAAAACACCTGAATCCTGGGCCGTAATGAGCGTAGGATGACTCCGTAGGAGTCAGATTATTGTAAATTGACTATGTTACCGATCCACGACTCCGGCGGAGTCGTATAATATAAATTACTTGATTTTTATTAGGTGTCTGAAGAGTGTCTTTTTTGCCGGAATTATCCCTTCCCGGAAAGAAATATTACATAGTGGCACAATAAGATGATCTTGTGAGAGTTTTGTATTTAAATCAGTTATGAAAAGTTAACTACGTAGTTAATAAAAATTATCTACGTAGTTTCTTATAATTAATTACGTAGTTAAATAAATTTATCTACGTAGATACTGTGCTCCGCTCAAATGAACGGCGCACATTATCAGGGATGTTAATATATGGCAAAAGATCACTGACCACGGCCGTCAGCCCGGAATACGAAACATATTGCAACGAAAGAAATTTCCGGTTCTGCAACTTTTCTGCCCATTTTGCTTTCATACGTACGGAATTGCAGAAGAAAGCACGACACCTCCCCTGGATGATTGTTAACAATTTCACACATTAGAGGTAAAAAGGAATTCGGGGAGAGCCGATGTATTGAAACTGCAAATATGATCTGTGAGCAGGAGTTACAAAAACATTAGAAATCATGCTAAATGTGATTCGTACCTGATGACAGGCACGGTGAGTCCGGTTGTATGGTTTTATTTTGGTTTCTCCTTAATATTTTATTACCGATACCGTTCTGTTTTGTTTGTAATCCTGAAACATTATTTCTATTTTGCCGGTCATCTGTCTCTTAATTCCGGATATCATGAAATCATTCAGGCAAATTGTTTTTCTGCTCCCGGTGTTGCTGGGTTTTCTTTTCTCTTGTTCTTCACCGGATTACGATGTGATCATCCGCAACGGCATGATCTACGACGGGAGTGGGGGAACACCTTACAAAGCCGACCTGGCTATTTCGGGTGACACCATTGCTGCGATCGGTGACCTGGGGAATAAAAAAGGTGTGCAGGAAATGGATGCCTCCGGGCTTGCCGTAGCTCCCGGCTTTATCAACATGCTGAGCTGGGCAACCGAATCCCTGATCCAAGACGGCCGCTCGCAAAGCGACATCCGCCAGGGTGTCACATTGGAGGTGATGGGAGAGGGCTCATCCATGGGGCCACTGAATGAAAAAATGAAAAAAGAAATGGTGGAAGATCAGGATGATATTAAATATAATGTTCCCTGGACAACCCTGGACGGGTATCTCCGTTTCCTGGAGAAAAAGGGGATCTCACCCAATGTGGCTTCGTTTATCGGTCAGGGATCCGTTCGGGAATATGTGATCGGCCTGAACAACCGGCCGGCAACACCTGAGGAGATGGAGCAGATGAAATCCCTTGTCCGTCAGGCCATGGAGGAAGGCGCTGTGGGGATGGCTTCCGCCCTGATCTATATTCCGGGAACTTTTGCCTCTACCGGGGAGCTTATCGAACTGGCTAAAGTCGTTGCAGAATATGACGGGCTCTATATTTCTCATATCCGTCATGAAAATGACCATTTGCTGCAAGCGGTGGATGAACTGATCCGTATTGCCCGTGAATCCGGATGCCGCTCGGAGATTTACCACTTTAAAGCCGGCGGCAGGAAAAACTGGACGAAACTGGATACGGCCATTAAAAAAATTGAGCAGGCCCGGAAAGAAGGCCTCCGGATTACTGCCGACATGTACAATTATCCCGCTTCGGCCACTGGGTTGAATACCGTGGAGCCCACATGGGCAAGAGAGGGCGGTCATGATGTTGAGGTTGGCAGGATCAAAGACCCTGAAACCAGGAAGAAGATCCTGGATAAGATCAAATTCCCCTGTTCCCCGGACAGTATTTTGCTGGTGGGGTTCGCCAACGACTCGCTGAAATATCTCACCGGAAAAAGCCTGGCCGAGGTTGCCCGCCTCCGGGGAACCTCCCTCAAAAATACCGTCCTCGACCTGATCGTGGATGACGATAGCCGCATCGGTACGGTATTTTTTACGATGTCCGAAGACAACATACGGAAAAAAATCGCCCTGCCCTGGATGAGTTTTTGTTCGGATGCCGGATCACTGGCTCCGGAGGGGGTCTTCCTTAAAACCAATCCCCATCCCCGGGCTTACGGCTCCTTTGCCCGCCTGCTCGGAAAATATGTCCGGGAGGAGAAGGTGATCCCGCTTAAAGAAGCTGTACGTCGCCTGACTTCATTCCCTGCATCTAACCTGAAATTATATAAAAGGGGTTCGCTGAAACCGGGATATTATGCCGATGTGGTGGTGTTCGATCCGGAAAAGATCGCTGACAAGGCCACCTTTACCAGCCCCCATCAATATGCCGTGGGGATGGTTGATGTTTTTGTCAACGGTCAGCAGGTGCTGAAAGACGGTAAACATACCGGTGCCCTGCCGGGACGTGTGGTGCGTGGACCCGGTACCGGGGTCAGACCAAGATAATAATTGTTTGTTAATTGGGTCAGGAGGGCTTTCAGTAATCTAGAAAAGCATATTTTCCTTTCAGCAGATTTTTCAACTTGAATAGTCCCTTGCTTCTGATTTGCCTGACGCGCTCGGATGACATATCGTATTTTGTGGCTATATCGCTCAGGGAATAGGTTGGTGAACTGCACAATCCGAAAGACATGGTTATTATCACAGCTTCTCTGTCGGTAAGTTTTTTCAATGCCCGGTTAATGTTTGTCACAACAGATTCTTTCATGACATTGCTATCGGGTGTAGGGATATCCCCGGTCTGGACATAATCATACAAGCTGAAATCATTGTTGCCATCGCGCGCGAGGGGTCTGTCAAAAGAAACCTCACGCCTCTTAATATTGTTTGCAATGATTACTTCGTCATGGGTCAGATCGAGGTACTCGGCAATTTCAGCATCAACCGGCTCCCGCTCAAATTCCTGTTCCAGAAAAGGAATAGCCTTGTTAATTTTATTAATCGACGAAACCCTGTTTAATGGCAAACGCACAATTCTGGTTTGGTCAGAAATAGCCTGGATCATTGACTGGCGGATCCACCAGACGGCATACGAAATAAATTTAAATCCCCGTGTTTCATCAAATTTCTTAGCTGCCTTCACCAATCCGAGGTTCCCTTCGTTAATTAAATCGGAAAATGACAAGCCCTGGTTTTGATATTGTTTTGCTACTGAGATTACAAAACGAAGGTTGGCAAGAACCAGCTTGTCCAGGGCATCCGTATCGCCATTCCTGATGCGCTCCGATAATTCAACTTCCTCTTCGGTGGTAATCATCGGATACCTGTTTATCTCCTGAAAATAGCGACCTATGGATTTATCGGTACGCTGGGTTATTTGTCTTGTGATTCTAAGTTGCCGCACTGAAATTTATTTAATTATTTTTTGGGCCTGAAGGTTTTCGTTTCTGAATCCGGTTAAAGCATTTTCCACGGCCGAAACATCACCCATTCCTTCCATGTTGGTTACTCCTGACGCCATTCCGGAAAGAAAATACCCATACCCGTTCTTCCTTGAACGACTGAAACAGGAACTTTGAGATCTTCGATATTAAATGATATCAGAATAAATGAATTAATTTGCCGGTTTCACGTTAATAGCCGTCAGACCCTTTTCGCCCTGTTTGGTTTCGAAAACAACTTCCTCATCGGGTTTAAGTTCTTTAATAGCACTATCTAAACCGGTTCGGTGAACAAAAATATCTTCGCCATTATCCGATTCAATAAAACCAAAACCCCTGGCTGCGTTGTACCATTTTACTTTCCCTTTTTCCATAATTAAATATTAATAATTGTTTCTCCTTGGTTTCGCCTCATTTACAACTATTTCCCGGTCTTTTAATGTCGTGCCGTTAAGTTCTTTTATTGCTTTGTTTGCTTCATCCTCATTTTCCATGGTGACAAAACCAAAGCCCCTGCTTCTGCCACTTATTTTATCGGTAATAATTTTAACAGAACTTACGGTTCCATATGCTCCGAATATTGCTTCCAGGTCATTTTCATATACCTTAAAATCAAGATTTCCTACATAAATGTTCATGATTCAATAATTTAATGGTTAATATTTTTTAACAACACGCTCTTTTGCCGGTCAGGAAATAATCTGCTGTTACAGTTTTTGCCGTAACGGAAAACAGAACAAGCAACTTTATCCGGGCAGGTTTGACTTTCAAAATTTCTGTTATTTAAAAGTTAATAAATGATTAAAAAAGATGAGCAGCAATGAACTAACGGTGACGGGATTTAGTAGATATATGCACAAGTTTTCAAATCAGAAATTAATGCGAATATACGCTTTTATTTTCAGTATTCAGAGGTCAAACCAAAGCCGGTTCCGATAATGCCCGGTTTTTTTATACTTTGCCTGGCTTATTAACCGGGTTACGGTTGTATTTCCTGAAAGCCCTGCAGAAAAGAAAACTTCACTTTAATTCTAAAACTCAATTTTATAACTTAAATACGGATACATAATCGTGAGTTCATAAGGTTCGACCGTGGCTGTCTCGTAATTATATGCATGGCCGAGGAATTCCTTTTGCATCAGCAGATTCTTAATCTGGAATATTATTGTATGGCTGCATCTTGCTTTGTTTATCCTGTAGTTAACCGAGAGGTCGAGGTAATAGTTTGCAGGCGATTGTTCTTCATAAATTTTGGAATTGTCATAAACTACAAACTTATACCGGATTGATTTTTTCTCATCAACCGGGGCATACCTCTGCCCTCCTAATACTGTAAATTTACCATTCAGGCTGAAAATATTGTTGTCTCGTACCTGCCATTCTTTGCCCATAAGCAGGTTCATAACATAATTTTGGTTGTAACGGGTATTCCTTTCAATACCATCGCCACCTTTATATTTTGAATCATAAACAGAAGAAGTAAAAAGATAATAAAACCCGTTTTTCAAAAAATGTTCAAATGTAACATCAACACCAATATTCCTCCCGGTTCCTTCATTTGTCAGTTTTGAACTGAAAAACATATCGTTTTTGTAATTTATCATAGAAAAGGAACTGTCGGGAATCACCGGCACATCATATAAAATCTGATAATAAGGTTCTATTCTCAAATGAGTGGAATTGCCAAGATTCCAATCGTAACCCAACACAAAATGATGTGCTTTTGTAATGCTGAGATCTTCATTGAGCCTGCTCCAGCCGTCAGGTGTTTGTACTTCCATTAAATAGGTGCGCAGGGGTTCGCGCCTGCTGTGTTTCCCATAAGCAAAGCTCAAAGACCGGGTTGGCATGAAATTCCATTTTATACCTAATCTCGGCTCAATTGAATAATCATTGTTCAGGTTAAAATAATACAAATGCAAACCTGCATTTACAACCAGGTTCTTCCTTAAATAATATTTCGACTGGGTATAAAACTGAAGCGATGATGTTGCTCCTTTACTGTTAACAAAATAGTCCATACTGTTACTAACGG
>JAADHC010000012.1 GCA_013152085.1 Chlorobiota bacterium | reverse complement strand
CTGGGCCTGGACATGGATAAGCGCCATGCAGCCCAACTGGCAGATATCGGTATGAAAATTAAAAAGGCCATAACGGATAATTTCAATATTCGTCATCCCCTGGAACCGGACCTGGGGTTTTTATATGGTACGGTAATTACCGGCGCTCCTTACGACTTCCGTCATCACAGCCGGAATGTCTGTATTTTTGCCGATGGCCAGATAGACCGCTCTGCCACAGGAACGGGCATAAGCGCCAGGGCAGCTATCCACGTACTCAGGGGAGAACTGCATGTCGGAGACACCATTACCATTGAATCCATCCTCGGGACAACCATGGATGTTTCTGTTGCTGAGATAACCCGGTTCGACGAATACCAGGCGGTTATTCCTGAAATACGGGGCAGCGCATTTTATACCGGCACCCACGAATTCTGGATTGATCCTTCCGATCCGCTGGGTAACGGTTTTATATTGTCTTAGCGAAACTTCAAAATTTGTAGAGGAAGAAGATATGACACACCGGGAAAAGCTTGAAAAACTCAGGGAAACTATGCATGCTTCGGAACTGGATGCCCTCATTATCCCTTCTGCCGATCCGCACATGAGTGAATATCTTCCGGAACACTGGAAGATTATGGCATGGCTTACAGGTTTTACCGGGTCTGCCGGTACCGTTGTTATTACACAGGATTTTGCCGGGGTATGGACCGATTCACGGTATTTTATCCAGGCTGAGGAACAGTTGAGCGGTTCCGGTTTTTCCCTGGTCAAACTGGTTATCCCGCACACGCCTGAATATATTGCATGGCTGGCCGCCACGCTCCCTGAAAAGAGTCGCATCGGTTATGACGGAAAGACGGTCTCTTTGTCTCTTTCCCGGAAAATCGATGAAACGGCAAAATACAGCCATTTTATTATCAACGAAAATGCCGACCTGATTTCCGGTTTGTGGAAAGACCGCCCTCCCCTGCCCCGCACTCCTGTATTCCTGCATGATAAAAAGTTTACCGGGATTTCGGCTGCGGAAAAGATGGAAAAGATCCGCCACCGGATGTCACAACAAAAAAGTGATATTTTAATCATCAGTGCCCTTGATGAAATTGCCTGGTTGTTTAATATTCGTGCATCGGATATTGCTTACAACCCGGTAGTGATTGCCCATGCCATGATTTTTCACGAAGAAGCCCGGTTGTTTGTCAATCCGGGACAAACAGATGCTGAAACCGAAAGTCATCTGAATGCCGAAGGTATTGATATTTATCCCTATGAGGAATGGTGGGATCATCTCAGCAGTCTGCCGGAAGGAATTCGTGTCTGGTGTCCGCCTTTAACCACCAACATCCTTACCTACAATATATTGAAGCAACGTTATACCGTCTTTGAAGCTCCTTCGCCGGTCGCTGTGGACAAAGCGGTTAAAAATCCGGTTGAAATCAGCAATATCCGGGAAACCATGATCCATGACGGGATTGCCCTTGAGCGGTTTTTTTTCTGGCTCGAACATCATATCGGGAAAGAACGCATATCCGAAATTTCCGCAGCTGAAAAACTGGAAAGTTTCCGGAAAAAGCATCCGCATTATCGCGGACCCGGTTTTTCCACTATCTCCTCTTTTGGTAAACATGGCGCCATTGTTCACTATATCCCGTCTCCCGAAAGTGATATTGAACTGAAACCCGAAGGTATCTATCTCCTCGATTCGGGAGGTCAATACCTTTCCGGAACGACTGATGTTACACGAACCGTTGCTACGGGAACCCCTGACGGTCAACAAAAAGATGATTTCACGCGGGTACTGAAAGGGATGATTTCACTTGCCATGTTGCGTTTCCCCGAAGGGACGAAAGGTTTTCAAATGGATATTCTGGCAAGAAGGGCCCTCTGGCAGACAGGCCTCAACTACGGCCACGGAACCGGCCACGGTGTGGGATATTTCCTGAATGTACATGAAGGACCGCAATCTATCGGCACGGGAGCTTCCGAATCACAAAATGCAGCCATTACGCCCGGAATGATCGTATCTGATGAGCCCGGAATCTACCGTGAAAATGAGTACGGTATCCGGACGGAGAATCTGATCCTTTGCGTTCCGGATACGGAGACGGCATTTGGAAGATTTTATGCTTTTGAAACCTTAACCCTTTGCCATATTGACCGTAACCTTATTAAACCGGAGTTGCTGTCCGACGAAGAAAAAGAATGGATCAACCGATACCATCATCGCGTTTATGAATTGCTCTCTCCCGGTTTATCACCGGAAGAAAAAACCTGGCTGAAAAATAAAACAAAGCCATTGATTTTTTAATCTTAAGAATTCCCCGAGGCTGGCCTCGGGGTACTACTTGTACCACTCCTTGAGGAGAGGTCAAAACTTTCACAGAAAGTTTTGGGTGAGGTGTAATAAAGAAATTTTGGTTTTTGTACCTTTAGGTCAAAATAAAAATAAAACGAGCGCCTGCCTGCTGCAGGCAGGAAATACCCCTATGGCTTTGCCTCGGGGATCGTTCGTTTTAAGAAATTTCTTTATTTGCTTTTGTTTTCTGAAAAGATAACTGTCATTATAATAAACAGAATATCAGCATAATAAAAACAGGTACAAATGAGATCAGCTAAATATCCCGTGAGCACGGCGCCGCTTGTTGTCTTCCTGCTTTTTCTTTTTTCCGGATGTGTAAAGAAAAGTACCTCCGAAAAATTTATTATGGAGGTTTCCGGAAAAGTTAACAGGGTCTGGACAGGCCCGGATTTCTGGGCCAACCGCCTTCAGGACTGGAAGATTCAGAATGGCCGTTTGGAATGTGTGGTTTCCGACTGGAACCGGAATGTAAATCTTTTGACTTACCGGCTTAATGATCAGAGGGGAAATGTAAGCATGGAGGTTGAAACAGGACTGTTGAAACCTGATGTTGCTCCGTCGGAGAGAAACTGGATTGGTTTCAGGATCGGTGCGAAAGGCCGGTTTCACGACTACCGTGACGATGCCATATACGGAAAAGGGATTGATGCAGGCGTTACTACCGCCGGAAACCTTTTTATCGGGAAGATCCCGGTAAAACTTAACGGAAATGCCAGGACACTGATCCCGGTGCTTCAGAAAAGAATGGTTCTGAAAACCTGGACCACAGCTTCGGAAAATAAAAATGATGGCTATATCCTTCATCTCCAGGCATGGGATCCGAAAGAAAAGGAAGTGCTGGCAGAGATTGAAGAGGGAGGCTTTACGGACAGGGATATATCCGGTTCTGTAGCCCTGGTCAGCTCTTTTTCTGATCCCGGAAACCGGAAAGACTCTGCCAGTGTCTGGTTTAAGAAATGGCAGGTTTCGGGTTCGAAAGTAAAAAACGATCCGGAAAGAGCTTTCGGGCCTGTCTTATTTACCCAATATACCCTCAGCAGGAAAATATTAAAACTTACGGCCCAGATGCCGCCGTTAAACCTTAATAAAAATAATTTGCTGATACTGGAAACCAGAAAAAACAAATCCGATTCGTGGAAGGAAGCTGCATCAGCAGAGATTGATTCGTTCTCTTTTACCGGAACGTTCCGGGTTGAAAACTGGGATGACACCCGTGATATCGAATATCGTGTGGTTTACCGTTTTACGGGGAACGATGGCAAAGAGGGACCGCATTATTATGAAGGGTTCATTCGTAAGAATCCGGTGAACAAAGCAGAGATTGTCGTTGCGGGATTTACCGGGAACAATGACCTGGGTTTTCCCAACGATGACATCGTGCAGGCCGTCAGGAAAAAAGAACCGGATCTTCTGTTTTTCTCCGGTGATCAGATTTATGAAGGGGTTGGCGGGTATGGTGTGCAACGTGCTCCGTTAAACAAGGCGATTCTTGATTACCTGCGTAAATGGTATCTGTTTGGCTGGGAATATGGCGGGCTGTTGCGAAACACACCTTCCGTAAGTATTCCGGATGATCATGATGTTTATCACGGTAATATCTGGGGTGCGGGAGGCAAAGCTACCCCGCCGGGTTTGACCGGGGATGCAGCCCAGGATGCCGGCGGATATAAAATGCCGGCGGTATGGGTAAATATGGTCCAACGCACACAGACGAGTCATCTTCCCGATCCGTTTGATCCCACACCCGTAGAACAGGGCATTACGGTTTATTACACCGATCTTCACTGGGGAGGCGTTTCGTTTGCCATAATCGAAGACCGGAAGTTCAAAGCAGCACCCAAACCATTACTGCCCAGGGCAAGAATTAATAATGGCTGGCCGCAGAACCGGAACTGGAATGCTGCGCGGCAGGGAGATGTGCCTGATGCACCGTTGCTGGGACACCGGCAGCTTGATTTTCTGGAAACCTGGGCAGGTGACTGGTCGGATGACACATGGATGAAGGTAGTGCTGTCCCAGACTATTTTTGCCAATGTGGCTACGCTTCCGGCCGGTGAATATCACGATCGTATTGTTCCGAAACTCCGGATACTCCCTGAAGGAGCCTATCCGCCCAATGACAGGCCGGTAACGGATATGGATTCTGACGGATGGCCACAGAGCGGACGGAACCGTGCCCTGCGGGAAATGCGCAAAGCGTTTGCGTTGCACATCGCCGGTGACCAGCATCTGGGCAGCACCATTCAATACGGGATAGATAACTGGCATGATGCCGGATATGCTTTTTGTGTGCCGGCCGTTTCAAACATCTGGCCGAGAAGATGGTTCCCGGCAAAGGGCGGGATGAACAGAAAGCCGGGAGCACCAAAATATACCGGTGATTTCCGTGATGGTTTTGGCAACAAAATAACCGTATATGCTGTATCCAACCCCGTGTATACCGGGATTAAACCTTCCAGTCTGTATGACCGGGCAACCGGTTTTGGTATTGTACGTTTTGAGAAAGAGACACGCAATATCATTATTGAATGCTGGCCGCGGTACATTGAGAAAGTTCCCGGCACAAAAGAGCAGTATCCCGGATGGCCGGTCACGATTAATCAACTCGATAATTACGGAGCCGGGATTTATGGATACCTTCCCGAAGTTACCTGTACAGGTATGGAAAATCCGGTTTTCAAGATCCTTAAATCCAATGGGGAGCTTTACTATGCACTCCGTATCCGCGGGACAAGATTCAAACCTTTCGTTTTCGAGCCGGGAAATTATACCGTTGTTGTGGGTGACCCTGACACACGGAAAACAAAGCGATACGAGAGCCTGCCTGCAGCCAGACTGCAAACGGCAACGATCAGGGTGGAATTTTAAATACGAGAAAGGATTTACATCGTATTTAGAAAATTGAAAATACAGATTACTGATCCTTTACACATCTGATACTCAAGCCTTCCCGCTTATCATAACCTCCGTTGTTTTCAACAAAATCCACGTCATTGCTCATACTCCACTGCCAGGCATACTGGGTATCCTCCTCAGTGGATGACCACCAGTACCCTATATACCACAGGTCTTCGAAGGTTCCGTTTATCCGGCGATGGCCACCCGGTAAGGCGGTAAATCCCACCTGGTTGGTTGCATTAACATTCGGTTCGCTCCAGTGTGCCGTACCCGTTTCCTTAAGGTTGCTGCCGGCAACACTATTTCCGCCAGCCGCATCAACCAGAACCTGCCATTCGGCAGATGAGGGTACATGCCATCCTGCCGGACACAAATTCCCGCTGTTAACTGTATACCAATTATATAAAGCACCATATGGGATACGATAAGTAGTTGAGTCATGATTATAAATAGAGAATCCAGGTGATTGAAGATTATTCCATACCGTATCATTGGAAATGTACGGTATTTCCGTACCGTTATTGAATTTTGTAGTTCTCAGGTTTTCCGACATCCACTCCTGTGATCCAATTATCACCGTTTGATAACTATTCCCGTCAATATCGACAACAGTACCATGGTTATCTAACGTGGTAAAGGATATGGTATTGCCAACAACCTGTTCTATGTCAGCAGATGCATAAGCGGTAACAAAATAGGTTGTGGCAGGTGTCAATCCCTGTATTTGGGCTACAAAACGAGTACCTTTTTTCACGGAGCCTACGGAAACATTCTCTACAAAGGATCCTTTTTCAAAATCGGCATTGGGTCCCCAGAAAAACCCTATATTCGAAATATTCTTTGCTCCCGGATCCAGAAGAATTCCCTGCAGGGTACAGGATGTAAATCCGATATCTGCAACCGAATCAGTAGCCACCTTAAGCAGAGGGGTAAGATCAATTTTACGGCACGAAGTAAAAGTTACGGCGCATAACAACGCGAAGGGAATCATGCCCGGGACCAGTCTACGTATTATGTTTAAAATTACATTGTTCACGGGATGAAAAAATTAAGGTTCATCCTTTTTAATAAAAATAAAATCCCCACCCTGATCACCCACATTACGAATTTCTCCATATTGCGGAATCACATCACTGTTGTTGATCACTGCAATCCGGAAACTACTGAATAATTGCTCCGACGAAAGGTACTTTTCTTTATTGTTTATCAGACGGTCGATCAGAAAACGTGTAAAAGCACTCCGGTCGGGGACTTCGGTAAGCGTACCACTGGTCATGGCTTTACGGCTCGGCAGTTCATACAGTTTTTCGATCGCTTTTGACGCATCACCGAAAGCTTTGCGCGTTTTAAAAATAGCGCCGCCAAAACAGGCATCAGCTATTAATAAAGTATGATGCGTATTAATTTCTTTCAGATAATCAACCAGTGTACTGTTCCTGAACCAGTTGGCCTTGTTCGTACTGGAAGCATTTGACGGGATCCAGTATCCGATATTCGCATCTTTATCCCACCAGCCATGCCCGGCATAAAATATGAGCAGATTATCGTTGGGAGTGATTTTCCCGGAAAGATCATCCAGCGCGTTAATGATGGCTTCACGTTCGGGATCCTTCAGGAAAATAATATTTGAAGAATCAAAAGTATAATTAGTAATTAATGTATTATACAGGGAAGTGGCATCCCGGATTGGATTGTCCAGCGGTGTGATGACCGGATCGCGGTAGTTGTTAATTCCAATAATCAACCCGAAATACCTGGATTCACGTGCTACCTTATCTGCAAAAGTGACAACTTTCGGCACATAGTTGATGCGGAAAATGTGCTCTTTTGAAATTTCCTTACCGTTAATTGTAGTAATGGTTAACCGGTTCTCCCCCGGTTTCAGCGTCAGATTATATGTATAAAGCCCATTTTCAGAAACCGGTTCAATCTCACCGTTAATGATAAGGGATACAATACCGGACGGATCTGAAACTCTGCCAATAATATTGATTTTACCCGTATCAGATACCATGGACCTGTTTTCTTCAAGTTGAGGTGAAATAACTTTAAACTGATAGGAATTGGTCGCTTTTGTATTGGTCTCCGGGACATTGATCCTGAGGGAAGATTTCTCACTTTTGACTACCTGGGCATGAAGCGGACAGTACAACAGGATCGTGAGGAAGGGATAAAGGATCATTTTCACTCTTTTCATGGCGAGGTGTTTTTCCGTATTAAAAACTGATTGAAAAAGTCAGTAACGGTTGTTCCGAAACCGGATCATAATCGGGAAAAACCGCAGGATAAAGCTTTGTAAGATTTCCTTTCCCGGTTTTCACTTTCTTCATATAAATCCAGGTCCGGATAAATTCGGCAGACCAGAGTGCAACAGCTGAATATGCGGCAGCCCTGGAGATATTTTTTTCCATGACAGCAGAATCATAGGATCGTTGCACTTCTTCAACCGTTGTTGCATTCCGGTAGAGGTTATAGTCATGATAGGCCAATCTGTTAAAAAAGATGGCATCTCCCAGCGAAACATAGGCCAAAACACCAACGATCCAGTGCGGTTTTTTCTTCTTGATCCCTGACATTCCCCAACCCGGGAATACGGCATTCTGTAATAAAACCTTTCCGGTACTGAAATCCGTTATAACCATGTTTGTATTAACAGGCATGGTTGGCATGGGTTCAGCATTAATCTGAACAAAGATAATTGTCGGGGATAGAACATTATCCGAAAGGAGGTTCCAGACAATAGTTTTACCGGGCCCACCGGGAATGTTGTTTCCTACATCACCGGTAAGTGTTTTAGCATGGATAATGTTTCCGGCCGAATCGGAAATTTCAAGGCTGATATTAAAACGTTCCTCAGGCCGGCTGTTTAAAATATCAAAGCTAATGATTACATTATGATCAGCATACGTTAGCGCAGGCTTAGAGATTTGAACCTGCGACTGACCGTCACACCATATAGCACTGACAATCATTATAATAGCAGCGCCCAATATTTTTTTCAGGGGTTTCATCCCTGTAATTCTTGCAAAATCCCAAAGGTTGCATGAACAAAATTAAGGAATAAATCTCAAAATACATAGGCCTGCTTCCAATTCCAATTCATTCTCAATAAGTTATATTAACAGAAGATACCTAATAAGTTTACTTTAACATTACTTTTTTGTACTTTTGCAGTGCAGCAGGCTGTTCTATCGCTCTTCTGTTTTGCAGAAGGGAGGAAAGTCCGGACAACACAGAGCACCGCACTTCCTAACGGGAAGATGTCCGCGAGGGCATAGTACCGGAACAGAAAACAACCGTCCCGACCTGTCGGGATAAGGGTGAAAAGGTGGGGTAAGAGCCCACCGGTGCCGGGGGTGACTCCGGCAGCCGTTCGGCTTGCGGGTTGAAAGACCACGTATACCGGCGTTTCAGGGTTGCTCGCCCGATGCCGGGGGGTGGGTCGATCGAGCGCTTTGGTGACAAAGCGCCCAGATAAATGATAGAAACCCGGACACGCCTTTCAGAGGCATTTACCGGGAACAGAATCCGGCTTACAGGCCTGCTGCTTTTTATATTTTTTCCAGCGCCCGGTTGATGATCCCGGTTAAATCATCTGTGGGTTCCAGTCCTGCCGAAAGGCGGATCATCCCCGGTTCGTGATATTTATCTCCCCATACCGGTTCTATAGGTAAAAGGATGGTATCGGCATCCCCGAGAGTCGGGACAAGATGTATGTGTTTTTCAAGATTTTGTATAAACCTGTCACGGTGCAGGGCTTTTTCCCGGAGATCCTTTCCCGCCAGGTCGAAAGTTACTATTCCTCCCCAGCCCTGATCATCGAATAAAGCCTTTGCCTCAGTGTATGAGGGATGATCCGGAAGCCCCGGGTACAATACTTTCTCCACTGCCGGATGGGTATGGAGGAGCCTGGCCAGTTCAGAAGCATTGGTACAATGTCGTTCCATTCGCAGGGAAAAGGTTTTCAGAAATGATCCCAGCCGGGAAGCATCATCCGGAGAAATCATGTGGCCAACCAGTTTCCGGTATTCAAGAAGCTCTTTTAACAGAGTTTCATCATTTCCTGAAATCACCCCGGCAGAAAGATTTCCATGTCCGGAAAGATATTTCGTACCACTGTGGATCACCAGATCGGCGCCATCATCCAGGGGTTTCCAGAGATAAGGGGTGGCAAAAGTATTGTCAATGATTACCCGGGCCCCGTTTTCTTTGGCAGCGGCAATAATTTCCCCTGCCGGAACAACAATAAGCATCGGGTTGGAAACGGCTTCAAAATAAACAACAGCGGGTTTGAGTGTATTTACCGTTTCACGAAACCTCTCCGGGTCATAACGGGCAGCGGAAGGTTTAAACCGTTGTATGTTCACGCCCCGCCTGCCGGTAAGCACTTTATCAATAAAGGTATTTGTACCCCCGTAGATCTCGCTGAAAAAAAGCCATGGTTTAAGGTTCCCCGATGCCTGAAATACGGACAAAGCCGTATCAATGGCCGACATTCCCGACTGTGTAAGCAATGACCAGGCTGATCCTTCAATTTCCGCCAGGGATTCTTCAACCGCGGTAACCGTCGGGTTACGGTACCGGGAATAAATAAACTTCGCCGGAAAATGAGGATGCTGCTGTTCGGATTCAAAAGCTTTGCGGGTTTCATCGGCATTGCCGAGGTCGAAACCGGCATCCCTGAAAACCGGTATCAGTCGCGCATTAACCTTAATGATCTTCATGGTAACAGTGTTTTGGATGGTATCATTTTTTGTTTAACATGGTCTTTCTGCCATCCCGCGAAATGGGATGCCATTCCGGTAAGTTCCTGTTCGATATAGAAAAGCAACCGGTCAATAATTTCACCGGTCAGGAAAAGTACAACGACATAAGGCAGATAGGCCGGGCCGGATATCAGATAAACCAATGCGATCACCAAAGTCAGTATCCTCATGGCATACATGATTATTTTAGCAACAGGCATACGTTCATGCCTGTATAAAACGATAACGGCAATTGCCGTAAGGAGCAGTTTTAATACCCCGATAAAAATGACAGGACGTGCCTGCAACCAGGCCAGGCTAATCCACAGGAAACCGGTCAGTAACACATTGCTGCTATGAAAAAGGAATGTATATTTATTTTTTGCATAAGCATATACCTGGTCAACAGCAACGAGCGAAACTACCGCCAGGCTTAAGGCGATCCAGGCAAGGAACATCGAGCGTGGAAAAATGAAGAAGACGATACCGGCGATAAAAGTAAGGGTAAAACCCATGATCTCACGGCTCAGCCAGGAAGTTCTGATGTTCAGAACGGACCGCCAGGCCCGTTCTTTTCTTCCCAGGTGCCACAACGATGCAACGCCGGAAAAAACCCCTGCTGCAGGGAATGCGTATCCAAGCCATACTTCGGGCCGGAACATATACCTGGCCAGCATACCTGCCATTAGCGGCAGCAATAGCGTAAAGATCAACAAAGGCCACTCTTTTCCCGGGGAAAGATTTTTCTTTTTTCCCAAACTTCCCGATATCTTATCTGAATGGCCCTTCCCGGGTGGGATCTTATAAATATAAGTGGTTTCAGGTGTTACCGTATGTTTTCCGTAAATAATTCTGACGGCGGGATTCAGGGTTGTCTCCGGAAACCCGGGAGGTTGTTTCTTATCATTTTTTTCAGGGAGGGAATCAAACTGCAGCGCACCAACGGGGCATCCGTTCACACAGGCCGGATCACTGCCCTCCTGCAGCCGGTGAATACATAAGGTACACTTGGACATTATCCCGCTGTAAACATTAAATACCGGGGCATCATAAGGACAAGCCCACTGGCAATAAGTACAGCCGATACACAGGTCTTCATTCAGGATTACGGCGCCGGTTTCAGGATCCCGGAAATAGGCAGAAGCCGGACATGCCAGCATACAGGCAGCTTCTTCACAATGATTACAGGCCAGTGACCATGAGAAAACGGGGACGCCGGGAAGATGATTTTCATTGAAATGATAAATATTTCGCCAGGATAAAGGGGGAAAAGGGCCATTCTCCAGGCCGCATGCCACCACACAGGCTTCACAGCCCACACATCTGTCCCGGTAAAAGATGAACCCCTTTCTCATTCGCCTGTGAATTTTTCGACGTCGACACGTGTATTATGAAATGCTGCACCATAACCCATATCGGTCTCCAGCGGTGCCGACAGTTCGTTCGCTCCGGCACCTTCACTATGCCAGATACCGTTTGGAATGCTAACGACTCCGGGTATCAAACCGTAATCAATGTGTACCCTGACCCTGAAATCTCCCCGCCGGTTAAAAACCCTGACCCTGTCCCCTTCCCTTATTTGTCTGAAGGCTGCATCTTCGGGATTCATATCCAGTACCGGAGGTCCTTCAACACTCCGTATCGATGCAAGGTTCCCGAACTGTGAATGTATCCGGTTTTTGGTATTGGGAGTTTGCAGATAAAGCGGGAGAGCCTGCATATCTTCCGGAAATTCGGGAGGGACATATTCCGGTAAAGGAGAGACATTCCAGATACCGGCAGCTCGTTTCGAATACAATTCGATCCGTCCGCTGGGCGTATCAAATTCCAAACCTTCAAAAGCAATTTCTTCGGTATCCGGAGGGATCACAGCTCCCTTTTTGATTTGTTTCCAATGAATTCCGGGAATTTCATGCACCCTGTTCTCAAGCCACTTTTCGGTGGCCTTATCTCCTTCAGGGAACCTTTCCTGCTCCCACACTTCGGAGGGAAAGAGTTTTTGTGCCAGCAGCGAATAAATTTCCGTTTCGGTTTTTACTTCTCCCGGCGGGTCCGTCACTTTGGGTTTATATTGTATATAGGGATTCCAGTAAGATCCGATGATATCAGATTGTTCAAACAGTGATTTTGCCGGAAGGATAATATCTGCGACACGTGCGGTATCCGTAACGAACTGATCGATAACCACCCGGAAATCAAGTTGCTGAAATGCAGTTCTAACCGTAGGACTGTCGGGGTTTTGTGTCAGCGGATTTCCTCTTTCCACCCAGGCAAACCGGAGTGACGGATGATCAGTAGCCAGCATATCTTTACCCAGGCGTGCCTTGGAGATGCCATACCGGATGTTGCCCGGCTGAGCGGGAGGGTAATAAGACAGCGGTTCCTTGATTTTGTCAAAGACATAACCCTGCAGGTTGGCATAGTGCCAGCAGGCGCCAGGTTTACCGATATTTCCCGTAATTACCTGGAGTGACAACAGGCACCGGATGGTCTGGCCGCCGTTCGTATATCGTTGCAGCCCGAATCCGGGAAGGATGGTCATGGGTTTCAGGTTTCCCGTCTTTTCGGCCAGTAAATGAATATACCTTGCAGGGATTCCGGTAATCTCCTCTACCCTTTTAACCGTATATTGCCGTACCTGCTTTTCAAATTCATCATAGCCCAAAACGTGTTTTTCAATAAATGCCGTATCTGTCAGCTTATCATTAATCAGGATACGGGCAATACCCAGCGCCAGCGCCCCGTCGGTCCCGGGCCGGGGTTGGATCAGCAGGTGTGCCCTGTCGGCCGTAGGAGTCCGGCGCGGATCAATAACGATCATTTCGGCGCCCCTTTCCAATGCACGGTCAACAAAAACCATTTCATGTACATTGGTTTCGGCGGCATTCTTTCCCCACATAATGATCAGGCGGGTATTTTCCAGATCCCACGGCATGTTGTGCTTGTTTTCACCCAGGGTAAGACGCGTAGCTTCCAGCCCTGCTGGCCAGCAAAGGTTTCCGTAAGTGGTGGTTATACCGCCATATGCTTCCCAGAACTTCCGGGCCAGGTCATTTACCAGTCCGGCCATACCGCTGCCTGCATAATACATCACGGCCTGCTGGCCATATTCGGAAGCTATCGTTTTTAAATGATGAACGATTTCATCGATGGCTTCCGGCCAGGGTATCCGGTTAAATCCGCCTGCAACATTTCGATGCAAAGGATAAAGCAGCCTGTCAGGGGAATAAACCCGTTCCGGATAACTTTGCCCTTTCAGGCACATTCCTCCGGGTGTGGCTTTGTTTTCAGGATCAGGAGCACATTCGATTACGCGCCCGTCTGATATACGAACAAGAAAACCGCAACTACTGTAACAGTTTCTGGGACAAGCCGTACGTATCCATTGATCTGTCATTTACCAGTCAGGATTATGAGACACGGAAGATATAAAATTTCCTTCACAAATCTTCCGATCCTGATCATGAATGCCCCGAAAGCAAAGAAATGACGATCAATGGAAGGGGGAATCTTTTTCCCGGCGCATAATTTCGACAGTAAAAAAGTCCAGCAGCCGGGGTGAGATTTTCCGCAGGACAAAGGTGCCGATGCCCATCCAGGTTAAAATTTTCAGGTATTGACGTCCCCTTACCCCTTTGACAATACATCTGGCCACCGATTCAGGAGACATCATCCGCTTTTCATTCCGGGGGGATTTTCCCTGTGATTCTCCCTTTTCAGTCATCGCAGCCATACGGATATTTGAACGCGTAAACCCGGGAGCAATGAGAAAAACATGTAAGTCCTGCTTTTTATATTCCAGGCGCAATGTTTCAAGGAAGCCATGTATGGCAAATTTTGATGCCGAATAGGCAGTACGGCCGGGAAGGCCCTGAATTCCGGCAATGGATGTTACACCGACCACCGATCCTTTTGTTTTCAGAAGCGAGGGCAGCGCAAACTTTGTACAGTAAACCGTCCCCCAGAAATTGGTGGCCATGATCTTTTTAAAAACTTTCAGTTCAATATCCCCGAACAAGACCCGCATGGATATACCGGCATTATTAACCAGAACATCAATTTGTCCGTAAACATCCAGGGTTTTCCGGATCAGGCGTTCACAATCTTCTTCCCTGCTTACATCGGTTTGTACGGGTAATACATCATAACCGGCCTTTTTCAGTTCATCACCGGCCTGGTATAAATGATCAGTATTCCGGGCAGCCATAACAATCCTGCATCCTGATTCGGCAAACATCCGTGCTGTTTCAAACCCGATGCCGGATGAAGCTCCGGTAACGATCACAACTTTTCCCTGTAGTGTTTTCCCCATAGGTGTCAAAGATATATGAAATAGATATTTTATTCCGGATTATTAAAAAAAAATCAGGAGGATTTTTTTTTCTGTTGTCTGTCAAAAAGTTTTGTGGAAAAAAATTAAGGTATTACATTTGCAGTCCAAAACCAGGATCCAGTAGCTCAGTTGGTAGAGCACATCCCTTTTAAGGATGGGGTCCAGGGTTCGAGACCCTGCTGGATCACCGAAGGAAAGCCTGATGAAACCATCAGGCTTTTTTTTTTGCACATTTTATAATGCATACGTTCAACCCAGCAGGGTCGAGAAGTTTATCCTCGTGCCGGAACGGCACGGGAAGACCCTGCTGGATCACAACCGTCAACTTTCGTTGACGGTTTTTTTTTACATATTTTATTATGCATACGTTCAAGCCAGCAGGGTCGAGAAGTTTATCCTCGTGCCGGAACGGCACGGGAAGACCCTGCCGGATCACAACATAAAGCCCGGTTAACACCGGGTTTTTTTATAAATCCTTGTATTTGTTTAATTAAATCTGCGGTAATACCGCAATTTCATTCCATTTCCATTGTGGTTTTATAGGCTAAACTTCAGGGGAGCTTTCGGGTTCCCTTTTTCTTTAATAAAAAAACAATTATCCCTATTCTGTCCAGTCTCAAGTAAACTGTATTTCTATAATTTATCAGTTTTTTATTAGTGTTGAGAAGCATTGTAATATTTATCACTACATTTATATGAATTAATTGTTCTGATAATTTTATT
>JAADHC010000063.1:22184-25256 GCA_013152085.1 Chlorobiota bacterium | reverse complement strand
AGACATGTGTACAGGAACCATAGCAGCACCCGCTGGCGTCATGACAACCTTCCCAGGCCCAGAGCCTGCCATCCTTCTGACGGAGGACAGTGGGGGATTTCAAAATGGTAAGGTTGGCAGCAACAGCTTCAAGCACCTCAGACGGCAGGCTTGAATTATAAAATACGTCTGAAAACAGTTGGGATCCGGACCTGAGATCACTGTATTGCCGGGTCCAGTAGGATATCAATTCATAAATATTTCGAAAGCGGCCTGAATACCAGGGTTCGTAATAGAGCCCTGCTTCGGATGACGGGCAGCAACCTGTTCCGGGAACACAGGCGGCTTCCTCAGCTTTTTTCTGCTCTTCGGCGGTCGGCTTAGGGCCAATACGCAGATCGGAGTGGGGTACATACCATGCCATCTGTAAACGCACTGTTTTTTCTTCTCCCGGTTTCAGCTCAAACGGAACATACAGAGACGCTCCTTTTGAACCCACGGTTGTTGTATCCGCCGTATAGGTAAATTCACTTAAATCCTTCCAGATCATGGTCCTTGAATCAAACCATCCTCCTCTGAACCAGGCCAGGTCTGTCACAGTATTTTTATCGTCTGTAAATATTGCAAAATCGCCCTTATATTGAGCTTTCTCCGGCAGGCAGGACTGACTCAGCAGAAGGCCATTCCTTATACCGGAAACAGAGCCCCCCTTTTCAAAGGCCCCGCCCCATTCACTTGTTTTTCCAATTTGCATAAAATTTTCCGTATGAAAGGAAAACAGGGCCTGAACCGTATTACCGGAAGTATTTTTAAAGGTATATTCCAGCGCCGCTACAGGAAGGGATGAATTATCGGCATCACCGGGAATAAACGGGCTCCATCCGGTAATATGGATTTCAAGGGGGATGTCTTCATCCTCAAGATTGACTGTGGCAAAGGGAAAACGGGCTGAGAATGTCGCTTTTTCAAAATGCGGATAACCGTCTGCACCTTTCCCTGTACCATTCCCTGACATGGGATTGCCAAATACTTTCCAGCCCGGCACCGGACCTTCAAGGACTTTTGCCCCGTTCTTCAATCCCTTTATTGAGATAGCCGAAAACATAAACGGTTCATTAAAAATATCCGGTTTGTTCCGGACAGAGACATGTGAAATGCCTCCCGTGCCTTCCAGACAGATCATACCGGCTCCGATCCCTCCCAGGGGAAATGCGACCCGGTTAAGGTATTCATTTTCATAAGGACCATTAAAAATTCTCCCGTTGTTTCCGGACTCATCCGGATGTACATTACATGATAAAGGCAGTATCATGAAAAGTACAATTACCAAACTGTAAAAAGCAGGACCTTGTTTGCTATTGAATTTTTTCATGGCGGGTATTTTAGGATTATAAATTTATTCTCTTGACTCTTTCAACGGAGTCCCCGCAAGAAGGGGATCGTACTAATGCAGGAACGATATTAAATAAAGTCCTGTATTTTTCATTATTGTTCCAGCCTTTTTTTAGCTTCTTCAAGAATAGCAGCAGTTGCCGTAGCGCCAACCCTGGTAACACCCAGCAATCTCACACGGAGCAGATCATCCAACGTCCGTATTCCACCGGCGGCTTTTACCTGGACATCAGGAGCCGAATATTTACGCATAAGCTTCAGATCATGATCAGTAGCTCCATTGTATGCATATTTTCCGTCCGGACCTTTTATAAAACCAAATCCCGTGGATGTCTTGACAAAATCAACACCCAGGTCACTGCATATTCTGCATAATTGTATCTTAAATTCATCTTCCGGTAAAAAGTCATTCTCAAAAATGACTTTCAGGATTGCTCCGTTACTGTGGGTAACTGCAACCATTTCTCCTATCTCCGAGCGTACATATTCCCAATCACGGCTCAACACCTTTCCGATATTTACAACCATATCCACCTCTTCGGCTCCTTCCCTGCACACCTGTTCAGTTTCAAAGATTTTCGTCTCAACGGGGGAATTACCATGCGGAAAACCTACGACTGTACCTACTTTAACATTTGTCGCCTTCAAAAGGCTTTTTGCCAACCGGACCGCATATGGTTTGATACACACAGAGGCAACCCCGTATTTTACAGCGATTTCACATTCTTTTTTCAGTTTCTCATCCGTCATTGCCGGATGCAGCAGGGAATGATCAATCATCTTCGCCAGTTCCGGAACATTAACTTTAGTTTTCATTTTCTTTCATCTGTATTCAATTTATCCGGGAATCCACCCTTTAGGGCTCCGCTCATGATGAACGAATGCTTCGGCGTATTTACATCCATATTCCAATCCCCGGAATTTTTCCATTTTTGCATGAAATTCAGGATAGGTTTCTTCCCTGATCTTCTGGCTTTTATGAATAAAACAAGCTTCATGTTTCTTTTGAACGACCGGTGTAATATCACAATAATCCGTCGGATGGAAATGCTGTGTCTGTCCGCCGGTATCCACTTCAAAATAATAAAGTGCCGCTTTCATCCCCTGTGCAAGCCATGCATCATAGATCAGAACAGAACATGCCCGGTGGTCACGATGGGTGTCAACCGGCCAGTGGGTAAAGATGATATCGGGATTTTCCTCATCCAGCATCTGTTTTACGGTCTCATACCGTGCCCTGTTCACTTCCGTATCCCCGTCAATCTGACCGCCGAAAACCGGACGGGCTTTCATGATTTTACAGGCCCCGGTTAATTCGGCGGTCCTGATCCGGGCCGCTTCATCGTGGCTTTTGCCGGGGATACCCGCTTCGCCTCTTGTAAGATAAAAAGCCGTTACTTCGTGGCCTGCCTGAGTATATCTCAGTATGGTTCCGCCGCATCCGGTTTCGGGATCATCGGGATGGGCACCGGCAACGAGTATTTTTAACTTTTTTTGCGGTTCATTCTGCTTTCCGGAAGAAACGGCCTGCAAAGGTTGAGATATCGTGGCCCCAACGGCAAAAGCCGAAAGACCTAACATGTTCCTGCGTTTCATGATATTCATGTTTTATAAAGAAATTTCTTAAAACGAACGATCCCCGAGGCAAAGCCATAGGGGTATTTCCTGCCTGCAGCAGGCAGGCGCTCGTTTTATTTTGAC
>JAADHC010000063.1:0-22133 GCA_013152085.1 Chlorobiota bacterium | reverse complement strand
AAACTTTCTGTGAAAGTTTTGACCTCTCCTCAAGGAGAGGTACAAGTAGTACCCCGAGGCCAGCCTCGGGGAATTCTTAAGATTAAATAAACAGGTAATATACTCTATGATCAATCGGTCTCTGATTTTTTTAAGTTTATCTTGCTTTCCGGGAGATACGGTTTGCAGATCTTAAAATATTCCGCCTGTAATTCTCTACTTCCCACCTGTCGATGAAATCAATTTCCTCCTCCGGCATCGGATGTGGCCCTCCAAAGGCCTCTGAATATTTGCTGATCTTCATAAAATCCTCAAACACACCCAATGCAGTCTCTGCCGGCTTTTTGCTTTCTTCAACAGCTATCAGGCCGTATTCTTTAACCAGAATGATTTTGGGCTGCTTCTTAAACTTTTGCAGATATGCATCCCACTGATTTTTCAGATCTGACAAAACGGATGAAAGATCATCCTTATCCGAATACAAATAAGCCGGGCCGCAATAGACAATAATATCCGGGGTGAAAGGTCTCGATATCAGGTTAAACCGTCCGGTTCTTTCGTAAAAATACCTGTGCAGTGAATTATGCCTGATGACAATGGTATTGTTCTTATCAGGAACCATTGATAAAAGTCCTTTTGTCAGCAAATCCGTATCCGGATGCTTCGGAACGGGTAACAGCGGTTCCTCATCGACGGTTTTACGGATCTTTCCGATTACAAAATCATACAGATCTTTGATCTCACTGACTGAACCCGCCCCGATAAAAATCCCGTGATTCTGAAGGAAAATCAATTGAGGATCCCGTTCATGGGTTTTTCTGTACCTGCCCAAAAGAGCAGATACACTCTTAAATAACCGGTATCCGGGTGCATATGGGACAAAAAGCACCTCATCACCGAAAAATTCCTTGGTTTTCTCTTCAGCACTAACGGAACACATCAGAGCGTTGACCAACGTCGGATGTGTATGGATAACAAAGGGATACCCGATCACTTCATGCAATGATGTTTCTACCGAGGGTCTTAATCCCGATTCAGGATGTACGCGTGCAGTAAGCAAATCCTCTTTTACCTGAACTTCTCTTTGATGAGGATCAGCACTGTATTTTTTCTTTCCGGTATCTTTTACCTTATCCCTGTAAAGCTGCACAAAACCCTGTATATCAATATTATTCATGGAGAATCCGCTGGCCTTCACCCAGATATGCCGGTCATCCTTAAAAGATGTATTTCCGCCCCCGGCGATGACAAAATCAGGATCGGATCCGTAAAACCGGGAAATCTCAACCAGATCTTTCAGCTCTTTTATCATTTTTCAGAATTGTTTAATTTGTCTGTTCCTTTTGTCCCAGCCAGGGAATGGCTCCGGCAAACCAGACAAAGGTTCCGAGCAGCATTACCTCTTTCATGGTCTCTTCTGACATCGTACCGGAATAATGTAGAAGAGCCGGGATAAAGAGGATGATCAGCCCGGCAAAGGCAATAATTTTGAAAAATATTTTCATGATGATACGGTTTTTAATTCATTCTGAGTCCATTTACTTAAAGCCAGGTAGACAAGCAGGGAGATGATCCATACCGGTACGGGAAGGAAAAACAGGTCTATTTTGAAATAAAGATTGCCCAGCAATGCAACCCCCAGCATGATCAGCCAGGTAGCCCCGGCTGCAATATTAAAATTGATACCGGTTTTTTCAGCATAATAAGGTTGCAGGTTAAGATACGGGATCAGATAATAATCCGCAAAAATCACTGCACCCATAGGCACCAGGATCAGTCCGTACAGGGCTACAAAATCGAGAAGGCGCATCACCAGGGCAGGGAACAGTGCTGCCAGTGTAGTTACCAGGCCGGCTACAAGTGTGACTTTCCACCTTGACCAGCCGCTGGCAACCTGCAATGCCATACCTGCACGGTAAAGGGTCGGGTTAGCCGTTGTCCAACCGGCAATAACCACCGCAACGGCACCCGTTAAGCCTGCAGCTTCCCAGGCTACCACACCCGGAGCGTCCGAGTGGGCAGCTGCATACAGGATTCCCGATGCAATCCAGGCTACATAATGTCCCATGAACATTCCCACGGCGGAAGCAAAACCATACTGCCATTTTTTAGCATACCTGAGGATGGTCAGATCAGACATTCCGAGGTGCATGGCTGCATTGGCCAGCCAGGTAAAAAAAATCACGTGCCAGATCGTAAACTGTGATTGCCCGGTTTTGGCAATACCGGTCCAGATTTTCGTACGGGCCACTTCCCAGAATCCTGCCCCGTCCGGCATTACTCCAAGCTTAGGCAATACGGCTATGGCAGCCACTACAAAAACCAGAAACATCCACGGAGCGGAAAGTTTGGAAAAACGGGCCATTGCGTCAAAACCCAGGATAGCCATTACCGTAATTACAGAACCGACAACCAGTACGGTAATTACCCAACCGACACTATTGGGTAACAAATCCGATAATGTCGGCATGTGGATATGAAACGGTATTCCCACCGCGGTGGCAGAAACAGCTACCATTGCCCCGGCCAGAAAACAAAACATCAGGGCATTCACAATATTATAAATAAAAACCAGGATCGGACCGCAAATTTTCCGTAACTGCCAGTACAGAGATAACCTTACTTTAACGGCAATGGGGGCCGTGAGAAAAGCCCAGCTCAGCACAGCCAGGATGTTCCCGATCAAACCTCCGATAAACATATCCTTAACCGTCACTCCATGGGCTACAAACAGCATCCCGATGACAAATTCGGTCCCCGCCACATGCTCGCCGGCATACATCCCGAGGAAGTTTCCTATGCTTTGCAATTTATTGGTTGTCACCGGCTCCCGGTCAAACTCATAGAGTGCATCCAGCCGTTGTGCAAGGGTTTGTGCTTTTGACATATCTGTTATTATACCGGTGTTGATTTCTATTCAATCCATACAGAAATATCTGTTTTAAAGATATTCATATTCCACAAACAACAAAAAAATTGTATCTTGTTTTTCATTTAAACAGATCACATATGAACAGGGAGATTATTTCCGGGTATCGGAAAGCCAGTGAGAAATATGCTGATTGTGGTATTGACACCGATTTGATAATCGATTCTTTAGAGAACACAGCCCTTTCCGTCCATTGCTGGCAGGCCGATGATGTCGGCGGGTTTGAAAATGCACAATCCGGCCTTGAAGGTAGCGGTTTACAGGTAACCGGAAATTACCCCGGAAAACCCCGGGCCATGGACGAATTCAGAGATGACCTGCAGAAAGTTTTTTCCCTGATCCCCGGGCATCACCGTCTGAGCCTGCATGCCAGCTACGGAGATTTCTCATCCGGTTTTCCAGGCAGGGACAAGATTGCTCCCGAACATTTTCAGAGCTGGATTGACTGGGCCAAAGACCAGAATCTGAAAATTGATTTCAATTCCACCTTTTTTGCCCATCCGATGGTAAAAAACGGATATACACTCTCCGGTTTTGATAAAGATATCCGGAACTACTGGATCGAACACGGAAAAAAATGTCGTGAGATTTCCTCCTTCATCGGCCAAAACCTGAATGACTGCTGTATCCACAACATCTGGATCCCGGACGGGTCGAAAGATATTACCCCGTCTAAGATGGAACACCGTACACTTCTGAAAGATTCACTTGACCGGATACTGGAACAACCATACCCTCCGGAATATATGAAAGACGCTGTCGAAAGCAAACTATTCGGCATCGGGTCGGAGACCTTTGTTGCCGGATCACATGAGTTTTACCTCGGATATGCCATCCGGAACAACCTGATCCTTACACTGGATATCGGCCACTTTCATCCTACCGAGTCGGTAGCCGACAAGATATCCGCAGTGTATCAATATCTTGACGAGGTACTGCTGCATGTGACCCGTGGTCTTCGCTGGGACAGTGACCATATTGTCACACTGAATGATCCGGTAACCGAACTTATGCAGGAAATCGTATGGAGCGGAAAGTTGATGAACACACATATCGGTCTTGACTTCTTTGACGCCACCCTGAACCGTATCGGCGCTTACGTCCTTGGGGCAAGAAATACACAGAAAGCCCTGTTACAGGCACTGCTCTTACCTTCTGACAAGCTGAAAGAACTTGACCGGCAGGAAAACTATTTTGAGCGGCTGGCATTACTGGAGGAATTCAAGACCATGCCCTTTGGCGCCGTATGGGATTATTTCTGCCTGAAAAATAATGTCCCGCCCGGGGATGGCTATATAGAGGAAATCCGGAAGTATGAAAAAAATGTTCTTATGCAGAGAAAATAAAATATATTTCAAAAAAATACCGGCATGAAATCTACATTTCTTTTGTGTTGCTTCATTTTAACACCCCTGTTTGCCATGGCCCAAATCCCCATGGAAAAAATATTAAACCGTGTAACCATCCCTCCGGAAGGTGATTTGCGCGGGCTTGTTGATACTATCGGATTTCCGCATACCGCAGAACAGATGGATTTTATAGCCCGTTACACAGCGGAAGCGGAAAAACAGGAGATGGAAGCCAACAGGAATAAATTTAATTTTAATGGCAAAACTTCATTTATTTATGCCATTTCCCCGCATGATGATTACATGCTGGCCGCCAGGAATTATGTTCATATATATCCCTATATTAAAGCCAACACGGTTATTCTCATTGGAAATGCGCACTGGTCGGAAGCTTTTGGAATACGAAACAGGCTGATCCTCGGGGATTTCAGATACTGGCGCGGGCCTTACGGGCCCGTCAAGGTTTCTCCGCTACGGGAAGAACTTATTGGGTCTATGCCTCCTGAGGATATCAAGATAAGCCGGACCATAATTGAAACCGAACATTCACTCGAAGCATTAATCCCGTTTTTACAGTATTATAACAGGAATGTTGAGATCATCCCCATCCTCATTCCGTTTACCGGTTGGGATCAAATGAACCAACTCGGAAAAAAACTCGCTCAGACCGTTGCAGCAATAATGAAAAAGAAAGGGCTGACTCTTGGAAAAGACCTTGCCATTCTCTGCACTACCGATGGACAGCATTACGGGGATTATGGATGGAGTTACTACAATTTTCATCCTTTCGGGTGTGATGCTGACGGTTATAAACAATCCATGAAACTGGATGAAACGCTTGTAAATAATTATCTGACCGGGCCTCTTTCGGTTTCAAACATTCATGATTTATACGGTAAACTTATTAATGAACAGAATATCTCCGAATACAAAGTAACCTGGTGCGGCCGGTTTTCCGTCACTTTCTCTGCCGACTTTGCCACCCGGCTGACCCTTGCAATGGAAGACAGAACTCCGGTAATGTATTTCCTCAGTCATGGTTCCTGTCTTTCAGATCCGTGGTTACCGTTAAAAGACAAAGGAATGGGTGTTACCGCAGATGCCAATCTGCACCGCTTCGTTACTTATATTGCCATAGGGGGAAAATAGAGGTCTGAGGAGGGTTCAGGGTATTGATAAAATACAGAAAGATTAAAGATAAAAGGAAAAAGGAAAAAGTAGAGACGTACGGCCTAAGATCTGACAGTTGTGCTCCGAACCTGTGGGAAGGAATATCCTGTCAGCCTGGCCTGCCGGTAGGCAGGTATCTGGCAGGGAAAAACGGAAATCCAACTCTACGATTGCTTTAAATTCGTGCATTCGTGGCTTCCAAACTGATGAAAAAGCGTCACGGAAAGTTTAAAACCACTAATGTAAAATCAGGCAAAAAGACAAACTGGAGGCCTATAAAGGATTATTTATTTCCCTGAAGGGATACTTACAGAAAATTAGGTAATTAAATAGGTATTTAAATACCTATTTAAACATACGTATAATATTGATGGTTTATTATTTATGTAATCTCTCCTGCATTGAAACTACTTTATTCCCAATAATTCACGGGCATTCCGGAAAGCTGCTTCGGAGAGTTCGCGGCCGCTGAGCAGACGGGCGATTTCGGAGATGCGTTCATCTTCGCTCAGTAATTTCACGCGTGTGTAAGTATGCCCGTTAGTGGTGGTTTTGTAAACACGGTAGTGGTGTTGGCCTTTCGAGGCGATCTGGGGAAGATGTGTGATATTGATCACCTGCATGGAAATGCCCATCCGGTCTATGATCTCCCCTACCCTGTCGGCAACATCACCCGACACGCCGGCATCGATTTCATCAAAAATAATGGTCGGCAAACCGGAAGTTGCCGAAAGCAAAGATTTCAGGCTCAGCATCAGACGCGAAAGTTCCCCTCCCGAAGCTACCTTCCTGACATCCTGCATCGGTACCTGCGGGTTGGCAGTAAAAAGGAAAGAGACTTCATCAAATCCATACGGTCCGGGATTATCCTGTACAGTTTGCCGAACCGAAAACCGGGCCGCCGGCATACCAAGTTTTTTAAGCATTCCGGTAATTTCCTTTTCGATGGCCGGGATTACTTTTCTGCGTTTGTCTGAAAGTTCCTGCCCCAGCACCTGCAACCGATTATTGTTTTCCCCGATTTGCTTTTCCAGATCTTTGATTTCCTTATCATACGAAGCAATTCTGGAAATCCTGCCGGCCAGATCTTCTTTCAACGCTATCAGCTCTTCCTCGTTTTTCAGGTGATGTTTCTCCAAAAGATGATAGATCAGACTGATTCTTTCCCGTCCGGATTCAAGGCGATGCGGATCATATTCTATATCATTCCCCTTCCTGTCCAGTTCCTGGGCAAGGTCCTGAATGTCAAGCAGAGCGCTTTCGAGGCGTTGTGTATACTCTTCTGCATCAGGATAGTAAGGAATGATCTTTCGTAATATCTGCATACTTTCCTTAACCCGAAGCACTGCCGCAGTTTCCTGTTCGGAAAGCAGTTGCCATGACTGAAACATAGCACTACTGATCTCTTCGGCGTGGGTAAGGATCTCCAACTCTTTTTCAAGAGAGGTCAACTCACCAGGCTCCAGCCCGGCTTCCTCCAATTCAGTATGCTGGAATGTAAGATAGTCCAGATCAGCCGATGCTTTGTCTGCCTGCTCTTGCAATGTTTCGAATTGATGCGTCAGAGCCAGATGTTGTGCATATCGCTTACGGTATTCGTTTAATTTTCGTTCGTGGCTGGCAAATGTATCCAGAATATTGAGTTGAAACCGGTTTGAAGAAAGCAGGATATTTTCATGCTGGCTGTGAATATCAATGAGCTGTTTCCCCAGTTCCTGCAATACCGGGAGGGTTACAGGCGTATCATTAATAAATGCCCTGGATTTTCCGGCCGGGCTGATTTCTCTTCGGATGATGGCTGGGTCTTCGTAATCGAGGTCATATGCAACGAAAAACGGCTCAAGATGATAGGCTCCGATCAGAAACATTGCCTCAACAATACATTTCCTTGATTTGTCTAACAATACGGATGTATCAGCTCGTTTCCCCGTGATCAGGTCCAGTGCGCCCAGGATAATTGATTTCCCGGCGCCTGTCTCTCCCGAAACAATCGTCAACCCTTTATCCAGCTCCATTCCGAGCTCATCGATCAGGGCATAATTACTGATCTGTAAGGATTTCAGCATGCAATTTCAAACTTCGGTTTCAGAAACGAAAATAAAAAATTATCGGCTACGGCCAGCTATTGTTTCTTTATCTTTTCATATTTTGAGCTGTTCGCCGGGTCTATTTCTGAAAGGATTTGTATTACCCGGCTCTGTTCATCAGGAAAGGATTCACTGAAAATTTTGATCATTTCATCCCGCTTGGCATCCAATACAACACGTAAAAAGAAAAGATACGGATCGGGTTTTTCACGATAAACTTTCTGCAAAAGGCGCAGGTCATCTGCAATTTCGGCCCGGCCTTCTGTCAGTTTACTTTCCATAATATCCAGTCCCAGCCGATGATAACGATATATAAATTCCCGTACAGGAGAGTATTTATCGTCGAGGATATTCTGGATCAACCAGTATCTGTTTTTGTTTCCCGACCCGGAAAAGGGTTTCCACCCTGGTTCCGGTACATTCTGGGCATTGTTTACAATCCGTTCTGCCTTTTCAAAATAAGGCGTGCCCCCTTCAAGGGAGAAGGAATCGTAATCCATACCTATAATGATATAAACATAATATGCCAGAAGAGAAGTCAGATTTGACAGGTGTAACATCTCGTTAAATTCGAGGGGCTGGTAGTCGATGTAGCTGAACTGGATATCGTTATCGACAAAAGTAAACATGGTCGTGTTATACGAAGTGTTATACACAGGCCTTCGCGATTGTATCTGCATCGTCCCTTTAAAAACATCCGATGAGACCTGTTCGGTAAGATTAATAAGGATACTACACTCGATCCGCTCGTTAGGGTCAAATACATTGTTTGTCCAGGCCCGGTTGTTCACAAATTCATAGATGGCCGTTTGCATCGTCCGGAATTTTTCCAGGTACGAACCCTGGATTTTCTGGGCAGAAACAGAGACATTACAATAAAGTTCCTGGGCTTGTAAAGATGACACCCGGGTAATGAAGAGAAACAAAAAACTAATAAATATTATCTTTTTCAGGTTGCGCATCCGTTATCAGATTTGTTCCTGGAGATACGAAAGAATATCTCCGGCAACTTCGGATTTGGATTTCAAAGGATATTCCTTCTGGTTTCCCGATTTATCCAGGATAGTAATCTTATTGGTGTCATAGCCAAAACCTGCCTGATCGTCATTCAGCGAATTCAGGACAATGAAATCGAGATTTTTCCGGACAAGTTTTTTGCGGGCATTTTCTATTTCGTCATTTGATTCGAGGGCAAAACCGACAATAAGCTGGTTGGTATGCTTTTGTTTTCCGAGCATAGCAGCAATGTCACGGGTAGGTTTCAGTCTTAAGACAAGATCTTCTTTCCCACGTTTCACTTTCCGGTTAAAAGTTTCTGTCGGTGTAAAATCGGCAACAGCAGCTGCCATAATAGCTATGTCAGTAACAGGAAAATGGGTTTTGGCTGCCTTATACATTTCTTCGGCCGTGGTTACATGTATTACTTCAATTTTTCCCGGAACCGGTTTCACTGATGTCGGGCCCAGGATAAGGACAACTTCGGCACCCATTTGAACAGCTTTCTCTGCCAGGGCCACACCCATTTTCCCGGACGAATGATTTCCGATATATCGTACCGGATCAATGGGTTCGAAGGTAGGTCCTGCGGTAATCAGTATCTTTTTCCCGGCGATTTTCGTTTTCTTTTCGGGGAAACGGGCAAAATAATTCTTGAGTTCGTAAATAATTTCTTCCGGTTCAAGAAAACGTCCTTCCCCGGTAAGGCCACTGGCCAGATCACCTTCCGGGGAATTCAGGATAATACAATTTCGTTCGGCAAGGATCTTCAGATTATCTTGATGTGGTTTTGAACGAAACATATCCACATCCATTGCCGGTGCCACCATTACCGGGCACCGGGCTGAAAGGTATGTGGTCAACAACAGGTTATCGGCAACCCCGTGCGCCATTTTACCAATAGTATTTGCCGTGGCAGGGCCAATCAGAAAAATATCCGCCCAGAACCCCAGGTCGATATGACTGTGCCATTCTCCGGTATCAGGGTTATACGGTTTGAGATAAACCGGGTTACCGGAAACAACGGAAAGGGTTAACGGTGTAATAAAATCAGTGGCTGAAGGTGTCATGATAACCTTTACCTCGGCACCCTCTTTAACAAGAGAGCGCACAAGCCATACCGATTTATAGGCAGCAATACTGCCGGTAACGCCAAGTAATATCCGCTTCCCTTTCAGCATTATTTATATCAGATCAGTCTGAACTTTCTTCCGATTGTTCGGTCATGCGAAAATATATCTTTCCCTGCTTGAATTCTTCCAGTGCAATGGCTGTAGGTTTAGGCAGCCTTTCATAAAACTTAGATATCTCAATCTGCTCGCGGTTTTCAAAAACCTCTTCGAGATTATCGGTATAATAAGCAAATTCTTCCAGTTTCTTGCTCAGTTCTTCTTTAATATCCACAGCGATCTGGTTTGCCCTGCGGGAAACAATTACAACGGTTTTGTAAATATTTCCGGTAAGTTTATCCAGTTCGCTGACGTTTTGGGTCACCGTGGTTACAGGTGCCTCCGATTTTTTGTAATCCATTTCCGGTTACTTTTTAGTTAAAAAATCTGTTGATGAGGTATAAATCTTTTCTGCTTCCCTGCCAAATTTACTTTTAGGGAATTCATCAATAAAAGTATAATATTCGTCTATGGTATCCTGATATCGTTCCGGTTGTTTATCGTGTACACTGTGCTGTGCATAAAGGTACCTGGCCTTCAGACGCAGGAACATCAGTTCTTCACGGAAACTGGTTTCCGGAAAATCTTCCAGGCTGTTTCCTAAGGCAACAACAGCCGCCTTGTACTGTTCCATATTAAAATAAAGTTTTGCAGCCAGGTAAGATTTTTCAGCCAGTTTATCATTCAGTACCGTAATCAGCGAATCACATTTACTATTATATTCACTGTCGGGAAACTTGGTCTTGTGCAACATGAAAGCATTAATGGCATTGTAAGTATTGGACTGGTCCAGTTCGGGACGGGGGGAGAGCTTGTAATAGCAATATCCCATAAAGAAATCAGCTTCATCAGCATGCTCACTGGCCACGTATGTCTGAACAAACGTCTGAAAATAGTGACTTGCCATCACGTAATCACCCATCTCGTAATAGGACTTGGCATGAAGATAATCAAGTTCCTCCGATTTGGTCGTTCCTTTATATCGCGGAAGAACATCTTCGATAAGCGTAGCCGCTTTGGTATATTTCTCCTGTTGGTAATACTCAAGAGCTGCCTTATATTTCAATTCAATATCATCACTTTTAAGCAACTTGTCATATTCGCTGCAAGCTCCAGTGAATAAAAGAGAGACTATAAAGAGTATGGTAATGTACCTCGGGTATTTTCTGATCATATTTTTCCTGTTCTTTTTTCCTGATATCTTGAAAGATGTACACTCAGGTAAAGAAACGCGCAAAATTAATGAATATTTTTCGTTTTTCAGCATTTTAATCACGTCAATTTTTATCAACATTCTTTCCCGTAACTCGCAGGAAAAGATAAATTAATGTATTTTTGCAGTATCACTAACCCAACTTAAACTGAATATCGTGGATATTTTTGACAAATTTAATGTTGACCGGTCATCACTGGGGCAATATTCCCAGGATGCACACGGATATTTTACGTTTCCAAAGCTTGAAGGAGAAATCGCACCCTGGATGACGTTTCGCGGGAAGAAAGTACTTACCTGGAGTCTGAACAATTATATCGGACTGGCCAACCACCCCGAAGTCCGTAAAGCCGATGCAGAGGCTGCTAAAAAATGGGGACTTGCCTATCCTATGGGTGCCCGTATGATGTCGGGACATACCAGCAAGCATGAAGAACTGGAAGCCAGGCTGGCGCGGTTTGTGGATAAAGAAGATTCTTACCTGTTGAATTACGGCTATCAGGGCATGGTGTCTATCATTGACGCTCTCCTTGACCGCAAAGACGTAGTCGTTTACGATTCAGAGGCTCATGCCTGTATTCTGGATGGGTTACGCCTGCATATGGGAAAACGCTATGTTTTTCCCCATAATGATATTAACAATCTGGAGAAAGAACTTCAGCGTGCAACGAAACTTGTCGAAAGTACAGGTGGCGGAATCCTGGTAGTCACCGAAGGTGTTTTTGGGATGGCCGGTGACCTTGGTGATCTTGCAGGGATTGTTGGTTTAAAAGAGAAGTATAATTTCCGATTGCTGGTTGATGATGCTCACGGATTTGGCACCATGGGACCAAAAGGTGCCGGAACGGGGACACATTTCGGCGTACAGGATAAAGTGGATCTTTACTTCTCCACTTTTGCCAAAGCCATGGCCGGGATTGGCGGATTTGTTGCCGGAAATGCTAAAGTTGTAAACTATCTTCGCTATAATCTTCGGTCACAAATCTTTGCCAAGTCACTTCCCATGCCCATGGTTATTGGGGCCATGAAGCGGCTTGATCTTCTTCAAAACGAACCTCAACTGCGTGAAAACCTGTGGAGGATTGTTCACGCGCTCCAAAACGGACTGAAAGAGAAAGGATTCGACCTTGGGGATACCGAATCCCCGGTAACTCCCGTATTTCTTAAGGGAGCAGTCTATGAGGCAGCAAATCTCGTTATGGACCTGCGGGAAAATAATAGCCTGTTCTGTTCTATCGTGATTTACCCGGTGGTCCCTAAAGATGTGATCATGCTTCGTCTTATTCCAACGGCAGTACACTCCCTCGATGATGTTAATTATACCATTGATGCATTCTCAAAAATCAGTTCAAAACTGAAAGAAGGGAAATACTCAAAAGAGACCATCAGTTTATAAAACTGTATGAGAAACATTAGAAAGAAGAGGCTGCCAAAACAGCCTCTTCTTTATACTATTTCTGTTCTGGTCTTTTATTCCTGTTTCTCGCTCCAGTATCTTTCTGCATCAATGGCGGCCATGCAACCGGTTCCTGCAGCAGTTACAGCCTGACGGTAAACCTTATCCTGTACATCACCACACGCAAAAACGCCTTCTACATTGGTTTTGGAAGTACCCGGCATGGTTTTGATATACCCAACCTCATCCATTTCCAGGGAACCTTTAAAGATCTCCGAGTTGGGTTTATGTCCGATGGCCAGGAAGAATCCGTCAATATTAATTTTCACTTCTTCCTCTTCGGGCGTTCCCATTTTTTTCAAAAGGATGGCTCCTTCCACAACCCCGTCTCCAAAAAGATCTTTAGTATTATGTTCAAACAGCACCTCGATATTTGGCGTATTGAGAACACGTTTCTGCATAATCTTAGAAGCTCTGAGGAAAGGTTTCCGGACAATCATATAGACCTTATGACATAAGCCGGCAAGATAAAGGGCTTCTTCACAGGCAGTATCTCCACCTCCAACTACGGCAACATCCTTTCCTTTATAAAAAAATCCGTCACAGGTAGCACAGGCAGAGACACCGCCTCCGGCATATTTCTTTTCTGCTTCAATACCAAGATATTTAGCTGTGGCCCCGGTTGCAATGATCACCGTATCCGCTTCGATCACATTTTTATCGTCGATCGTCACTTTGTGTGGGAGATTTGAAAAATCGACAGCGGTAGCCATACCCCACCGTATATCGGCATCAAACCGTTCTGCCTGTTTTTTAAAATCTTCCATCATCACCGGACCGGAAACCCCTTCAGGGTACCCGGGATAGTTTTCCACCTCGGTTGTTGTTGTCAGTTGACCTCCGGGTTCCATTCCCTGATACATCACAGGCTGCATATTGGCACGGGCAGCATAAATGGCAGCTGTATATCCGGCAGGGCCGGATCCGATAATCAGGCATTTTACATGTTCTGATCCGCTGGTACCATCAGGTGTAAGCTTTTCTTTCTTTGCTTCAAGGTTATCCATTGATTTAAATAGGCTCATTTTTTTGTTTTTATTTAGTTAAGCATTGCAAAATACAATAAAAAGATAAAAGGTTTCCAAAAAACTGTCGGTTGGATAACAATATTCATACCAATTTTCCACACCTGAAACTTTTGCAGTTTACAACCGGGAATTGTACTTTTGCATTCCGATTCCGGTCCCGATTTTTCCCAAATCTTTGATTTGGTTGAAAAATCGAGAATCCCTGCCTGGCCGGCAGGCTGGCTCGAAAAAAGAGCAAAAGCAAATCACAGATTTGCATTTTTTCGGGATTAGAGTACACGTCTGTTCTTTTATTTTTTAACATATCTTTGTCAAAACTTCGGGATGTAGTCCCGTGTTTCTCGGATCTCTGATCCGTTAGAAACACGAGGATTCTCGAAATTCATGCGAAATCAAAGATTTCGTGAATTTCGGAACTCAGTCCGGTCCCGATTTTTCCCAAATCTTTGATTTGGTTGAAAAATCGAGGATCCCTGCCTGGCCGGCAGGCTGGCTCGAAAAAAGAGCAAATCAGCAAATCACAGATTTGCATTTTTTCGGGATTAGAGTACACGTCTGTTCTTTTATTTTTTAACATATCTTTGTCAAAACTTCGGGATGTAGCTCAGTCCGGTTAGAGTACACGTCTGGGGGGCGTGGGGCCGCGAGTTCAAATCTCGCCATCCCGACAAAAGCAAAAAAGGCCAGTACACCGTAAGGTGTACTGTTTTTTTGTTTTTATGGAGCGTCAAAAACTTGTTTTTGTAAGCGAAACTAAAAACAAAAAACAATACCAAAGGTATTGGCCTTTTTTGCTTTTAGTTTCCCCCAACACGAGATCACGCGGATTTTCCGCATGGAAAATTCGCGTAATCCGCCATCGTACATTCTTTTTCCCGGATGCATTATACCGATAAAAACAGCTCGTTGTTATAGCCGTTTTTTATGCAAGCTTGATAACAGAAAAATTTATTAAGGTCGTTGATATGAAACCTGCCTGAATTTTTTGCTTTTAGTTTCCCCCAACACGAGATCACGCGGATTTTCCGCATGGAAAATTCGCGTAATCCGCCATCGTGCATTCTTTTTCCCGGATGCATTATACCGATAAAAACCGCTCGTTGATATGGCCGTTTTTTATGCAAGCTTGCTAACAGAAAAAATTATTAAGGTCGTTGATATGAAACCCGATTGACTTTTTTACATGGTCATTTCCCGTCCGTGATTATTCATTTTCGGATTTAATCAATGTAATTAACCTGTCAGGAGCGTCTGTAATAACTCCATCCACCCCTGCGTCCATCATCTTTTTCATGGTTGCTATATCATCCACTGTCCAGCAAAATATGCCAAGGCCCGATTGCTTAATATTATTTACGGATGCTGCATCCAACACACTGTAATGTGCCGCTATCCCATCAAAATCAAAAACAGGAGGGTCTGGCCGGCTTTTGTTCTCCATGAATGTCTGGTAAAATATTTTGAAATTTCTGCCAAGTAAATAGAAGGTTTTAATCTCCGGATCCAAAGCCTTAACCCGCTCAATTGCCTTTATGTTAAAGGACTGAACGATAACCCATGAGCAGGCACGATATTGTCGAACCGCTTTAACTGTTCTTCGCTCAATTCCGGGATACCGTTCACTGCCATCCTTAATTTCTATCAGTAATTTCACTTTTCCGTCGATAAGTTTAAGAACCTCGTCAAGTGTCGGGACCTTTTCACCCTTAAACCGTTTATCAAACCAATTTCCGGCATCCAGTGTTTTAATATATCTGTAACGAAGGCTGTCAACCGGACCTGATCCGTCGGTTGTCCGGTCAACCGTTTTATCATGCATTACAATGACAACAGAATCTTTAGTCTGTTCCACATCAATTTCTATCATGTCGGCACCCATCTCCATTGCTTTCCTGAATGCGGCCAGGGTATTTTCAGGAGCATTGTATGATCCGCCCCGGTGTGCAATAACCAGTATATTATGTCCTGATGAAAACCCGCAGGTTAAAAGCACTGCCAGACCAGAAAGTAGTAAAAAGCGATATTTCATACGTTTAAAATTTTTTGCATGAAAAATTAGCAGATTAAATTTCATGGTCGTTTCATATGAAGTAAGAAGATCATATCAGAATGAAAGAGTGTAAAGCTATAAATCAAATTCCTTTATCAATATATTTCTCTATAAGAATATGTTATCCGGGCCTGTGAAATACCAGAGGACACCATGATCACCTGAACATTTTCCTATATTCCGATGGTGTCTTCTTCATGATGTTTTTAAAATAGTGGTTGAAATTGGCAAGGTTATTATAACCACTTTCATAACAAATCTGGGTTACTGATTTATCTGTTTCCACAAGCATTTTTGCTGCAAGGCCAATACGAACTTTTTTGACATATTCCATAAAGGTTATGCCGGTCTTTTTCTTAAAATACCGGCAAAAAGATCCGGGAGCCATATTAACAAGCCCTGCGGCTTCTTTTAGTTGTATCCCCTCTCCGATATTCATAAAGACATACTCATACACACGGTTAATCTGTTTAAGATCTCTGGCAAAGTTGTTTGAATATACTTGAATATCCGATAGATATTCAACATCCTGTATCTTAAGCAAAACATTGAAAACATTCAAAAGTTCAATATAACTTTCCAATCCTTCAAGGCGAACCAGCCGGACCAACCTTTTCTTTATTTCATTAATTTCATGCCTTTTGAAAAAAATCCCTTTGTTTGCTTGTTTCAGTAATTCTTCAACTTCTTCGAGTTCAGGAATATTAAAAAAATCCGAACGAATGATATTCTCATAAAAATGAATGGTTATGCATGAAGGAGGTGTATTTTTATCACTCTCAAGTATTTCCCAGCAATGGGGGACTTCAGGCCCGAGTAGGACAAGATCGCCCGATTCAAAACTGGAAATATTATTCCCTACAATTCTTCTTCCTGCTCCCGAAACAATAAAATTCAATTCATAATTTTTATGCGAATGAATTTTAGGCTCGCGTTCAGCCAGCTGAATTTCCCGGGTAATAAAAGAATGCTTATTGGGTACATTTATTTTCTCAAATACATAATCCATCTCCGGAACATTAACTACGGTTTAAATCACCCAAATTTATGAATAAATAATGGTTCCAAGGTTAAAAATTAATGCAATTTGACCAAAATAACAGAAGCACTCTCGTTATAGTTTGTATTTCTTTGTTAAATATTGATAATATTCTCTTTCGGTTGAAAATTTTTTCTTCTCATGCACCTACCACTAAAAGGAATCATCCCGCCGCTGGTTACTCCTCTGGAGAATTATGATAAACTGGACATTCAGGGGTTAAATCACTTAATTGAACATCTTATTTCAGGAGGAGTACACGGAATATTTATTCTTGGCACCAATGGCGAAGCCCCCTCTTTAGATTACCGGCTTCGAAAAGAACTTATAAAAAGGACCTGTGAAATCGTCAACCACCGGGTACCATTACTTGTCGGCATAACAGACACTTCATTTTCTGGATCGGTGGATCTGGCTAAAGCTTCCAACCTTGCAGGTGCCGATGCGGTTGTTATAGCCCCCCCCTTTTATTTCCCGATAGATCAGGAAGAAGTAATCAGTTATTTTAAAACATTGACACAGGTGCTGCCTTTACCTTTTTATTTATATAATATTCCCAGTCATACAAAAATCCACATGACTGTGGATACGGTCAAAAAGGTAAAAGAAATGGGAGCACTGGGGATTAAGGACAGTTCAGGAGATATGTTTTATCTTCATTCCCTGATTGAAACGTTTAAAAGTTGTCCTGAATTTTCGATTTTTACGGGGACAGAATTATTTCTGCCGGAAACGGTTACCAGTGGTGGACACGGTGCGGTAGCCGGTGGTGCCAATATTTTTCCCCGGCTTTTTGTCAGATTATATGAAGCATCTGTGGCACAAAACATAGAAACAATTGCCTGTCTTAAGGAAAAAGTTATGAAACTTTACCATACCGTCTATAAGATAAGTAAACATCCGTCAGGAATTACGATGGGAATAAAATGCACATTGTCTGTAATGGGGATATGTAATGATTACCTGGCACCTCCGCTACATAATCTGAATCAGGCAGAACGGGCGCAGGTTGAACATGTTTTGAAAAAATTTACCGATAGTTTTAATGTAAGTCTGTAATGGTTTATCAGCTAGACTTTATAGATACATTTGTCCTGATACTCTACGCCGCCATCCTGGTAGGGATGGGCATATATTTTTTACGCAAAAGTAAAACTTCCGAGCAGTTTATGGTTGCCGGACGTGGCATTCCCGCCTGGGCAGCCGGAATAGCAGTAATGAGTGCCTATACCAGCAGTATCTCATATATTGCGGTTCCAGGCAAAGCATTCGATGCAAACTGGCACCCGTTGATATTTGCCCTTATGGCTATCCCGGTAGCATGGTTTATTACAAAATATGTCGTTCCATATTACAGGGAAAAAAATATTATTTCCGTATATGCTTATCTTGAAGAAAAAATGGGTGCCTGGGCACGTATTTATGCTTCCCTTTCTTTTGTATTATTTATGATCGGGCGAACAGCCGTTATTTTGTACTTATCCTCCCTGCTTCTTTCCCAGTTCATCTCCATTGATATTCGTTACCTGATTCTTATCATCGGGCTGGTCACTGTTGTATACACCCTGATGGGAGGAATGGAAGCGGTTATCTGGACTGATGTCATGCAGTCGGTTATTATGATCGGGGGGATACTGATCATAGGTTATCTTTTAACAAAGGATATTTTTTCCAAACCCGGTTTTCTTATTCAGAATGCCATTGATGCACATAAATTCAACTGGGGTAAAACCACATTCTCATTTAACAGCCGAACCATCTGGGTAATGATCATTTATGGCATTACTGAGAATCTGCGGAACCTGATGGCCGATCAGAACTATACGCAGAAATTCAGTTCGGTTCCCGACATAAAAAAAGCAAAAAAATCGGTCTGGATCGCAGTACTCATTTATCTTCCCCTCACTGCCATGTTTCTGTATATCGGAACGGCACTGTTTGCATTCTATTCAGGCCCTGAACATGTTCTGGCCGAAACCATTACCAAGGGAGACCAGGTATTTCCATACTTTATAGCTCATGAATTACCGGTCGGGATGAAAGGGCTGATTATTGCCGCAATTCTGGCAGCCTCGATGAGTACTATTGATTCTGCTCTGAATTGTTCGGCAACCGTCCTTTTTGTTGACTATTATAAGAAGTATTTTAAACCGGATATCTCAGAAAAAAAGAGTGTTGCTTTTCTCCGGTTAACAACAATCATTTGGGGAATCCTGGGTATTGTGTTTGCCATCCTCATGATCAATGCGGCCAGTGCGCTTGATATCTGGTGGCAGATCGCCGGTATTTTCGGAGGCGGAATTCTGGGATTATTTCTTTTAGGTATCTTCAATGTTAAGATCACACTGAAACAGGGCATTATTTCAGTCGTATTCAGCATTATAATTATCGTCTGGGGGTCTTTCTTCAGGAATCTGCCGGGAAACCTAAGCTGGCTGGAGTGCAGGATCGACCCGATCATTATCGGAGCCGTCGGAACCACCGGAATGGTCTTGCTTGCCTTGATTTTTGTTTTTTTTAATAAAAGAAATTCAAATCAAAATGTAATGAAACAAACCGGCTCATAACTTCTTTTTATTCTTTTAAGGATGAAACTTACAGTCATGTTTACTATAATGTACGCTTTCTTAGCCATACAGGCATCCGGTCAGCAACTTTTTAAAGGTACGGAAGCACTGGTGAAATCCGAATTTATTTTCCGGTCCGGTGAAGTTCCTTTTCCAAGCTGTCATGCATCAACCATTGCGGAAACAAATACCGGTTTAATTGCTGCATGGTTTGGCGGAACAAAAGAAAAAGATCCGGATGTCACTATCTGGATCAGCCGGTATGAAAACGGAAAATGGTCAATGCCCGAATCGGTTGCAAACGGCAGGCAAAAAAATAAAAAGCGGTTTCCTACCTGGAATCCGGTACTTTTCAACACAGGCAGAAAAATCAATCTTTATTACAAGGTCGGCCCTTCTCCACGTGAATGGTGGGGTGAAGTAATTTCTTCTGAAGATAACGGACATACCTGGTCTGAACCGGTAAAATTACCGGAAGGAATCCTGGGCCCAATCAAGAATAAACCCGTAATCCTTTCCGGCGGATGGCTGGTAAGTCCATCCAGCACGGAAGATCATGGATGGCAGGTACATGTGGAAATATCACGGGATACGGGAAAAACATGGACATCTACACCTCCGTTAAACAACCCGGAAAAGCTGAGTCTGATCCAACCGGCTATCCTGGAACATCGGAATGGAAAAGTGCAGATATTATGCAGAAGTAAGAACAATGCTGTTTTTTCATCATGGTCTTCGGATAACGGTTTGACCTGGGGGCCTTTTACATCAATCGGATTACCTAACCCAAACTCCGGGATAGATGCTGTAACAACAAATGACGGCAAATATATCCTTGTATATAATCATATTTCCTGTAAGCCGGGGGATTATTGGGGCGACAGGAATATCCTGAATGTTGCCTTATCAAATGATGGTCTGCTTTGGAAAGCAGCCATCCTGCTTGAAAATGATCCGGATAAGGATGCGGAGTACTCATACCCTGCCGTAATTCAGACGAAAGACGGCATGATCCATATTACCTATACCTGGAACCGGAAATTAATTAAACATGTTGTGATTGATCCGCTGAAAATAAAAACCAAAGATTATATTCATGGCAAATGGCCGGTAAAAGATTAGCCGGTTTTAAACTCAGCAATCATGTTAAAAAAACTGAATATACTTTTTGTCGCTGTTACTCTGGGACTGGCCTGGGCCATGCGGGGACACTTCGGCCATGAATGGGGAGCTTCCTGGGCAGGAGCCATGGGTGTTTTATCCGTTTTACTCATATCCAAAAGAGGTGACTGGGCTGCCAGAACCCCGTTGTTAACCGCTCTCGGGGCTATTGGCTGGGGAGCCGGCGGAATGATGAGTTATGGTATCGTAGTAGGATATTGCAAAAGCCTTTCGTTCCTGAACTCTTTTTACGGCTACACCATGCTGGCGGTAATCGGGGGATTGTACGGTTTTATCGGAGGCGGATTATTCGGTCTGGGCCTGGAATCAACAGAAAAAAACAAGCCGAAATGGGCTAAACTGATTGTTGAAATGTTTACCGGAGGGTTTCTCGTATGGGGACTTTTGATCTATCAGATGGAATGGTTTATGACCCCTCCCCGGTCTGAATTGTGGGCCGCCTGTTTCGGTGCAGCGCTTGCGCTGGCGTGGTTCTTATCCAGGAATAAATTTTACAGGGCTTTAAGGGTTGCTGCTTACTCGGCTTTGGGGGCCGGCTTCGGTTTTGCTTTTGGGAATTTCATTCAAGCTATGGGTAGTGCTTCCGGTATTGCATACAATTGGTGGAATGTGATGGAATTCACCCTGGGTTTTTTTGGCGGTCTCGGAATGGGATATGCCGTTCTCACCCGGACATGGCCGGAAACGGTTAAACCTTCTAAAACCGGAAACCGGATTGCACTTGCTTTCGTCTTTCTCTTTATTCCGTTTACCAATTTCGTGAACGGAATGAATATGAAAGATTTTATAAAACTTGCCTTTAATCTTAATATTCCCGATGCTCATCCGTTTGCAACGGGACAAATAGTATTTGCCGGTATTTCATTGGTTTTGTTTTTTATCCTTTTTATGATCATCTGGAGAAAATGCGGTGCCGGAGAAAAGAAAGCCATGCTTTGCGGAGTTCCGTTACTGTTCTTTTTAACTACAATTGAATATAATCTGTTTTCATATATCAAACTGGGAACTTTTTACAGGCGTTTCAGTTTCGGATATTCCGACTCTGTATACGTGTTCATTACAGCAATATTATTTATTATATGGTACTATTTCCTTCGAAAAGGCACAGATTTACCTGAGGGAAACAGGATCATTGAAACGTGGAAGCGGTGGGGAATGATCCTGCTATCGCTTCTGATCATCCTTGCGATTATCACATTTATTTCGGTAAACAGTCATGGTGAACTCCCCGGAGCTCATAACAGATTCTGATTTTTTATTTCTTTGATAGATAAAAAACAATAAATAAAAGATTGCAAATACTGATTGAGATGACAACAAAGAAAAAAGTTAAGACGGTAAGATTCATTTTTATAATCATCCTGCTTGTTATTATGCGATACCGGGGAGTTGCAGAAGGGAGTCCGGTTATACAGACACTTTACCCCCATCCGGTTATCGAGCTGAATAAATGGCTTGTTCATACAGGAGATCTTACAACGGATAAAGTATTCGAAAACAATCCCAACTTATGGCAGACAGAGACTTTGAACCATGAATGGTGGGAAAAGGGCCTGGTGAAATGGTTTAAAAGAGAGGTGGTAATACCTGATAAATTTGCCGGGAAAGACGTCATCCTGTACATTCATGTTTCTCCGTCAGGTAAGGTATTTGTAAACGGAAAAGAACTTTTCCTTGCAGATGAAAAACACGGGAGAGGCGTCCTGGCATTATCTGCAAAAGCCGGCAGCAAGTTTGAAGTGGCCGTCAGGGCACAAAACAGCGGTTATAACTGCAGATTTTACCGGGCTGATCTTGTGGGCATGCCTCCCGGTTACGGAAATCTCGTGCAGACACTGCAAAAGTATGCTGCTATGTCTCCAGGCAATGGTCTGGCGATCAACCAATGGAAGTGGAAGAAAAATGCTTCCGACGCTGCT
>JAADHC010000021.1 GCA_013152085.1 Chlorobiota bacterium | reverse complement strand
CCCAGTAACTGAAAATATTCGATCGTAAGCCGGTATTTTCTGCCTGCTTCCAGAAAAATATCTCCCGTGTCAAGGGTAACGCCATGGCCGGTCCAGTTTTCCAACACAACATGGTTATCAATTTTTATCCTGATCCCGTCATTTGATGTCGTAACAAAGGTGTATTTTCCGGTTTCCGGGCTTAGCAGTTCTCCCGATAACCGGATGCTGTAATGATAGTCGTTTACTTCTTCGGGGCGGGAAGTTCCGTCATTCCAGTTAATATCAAGGTCGTTTACAAAACCGGTTGTTGCCAGGGTGTCAAAGTTGATTCCGTTATAAAATTCTGCGTATAATCTTCCCCGGGCACCTTTATTGTCAAAAAGATCTGAAGAAGGTATGGTTTTACCCACATAATTTTTTTCGAAGTACATTTTTTTCGTTACCGGGGCGACAAGAAAAGCAGGGCCGAACATAAATTCATTATCAATAGTATATACTGCAGGGTCGTTGTTGAAATCAAAAGCAAGCCCCCGCATCATGGTGTAATTGTTTTTTGTTACCTGCCAGGCCATGGAATAGATATATGGCAGCAGGCGGTAACGAAACCTGTCAAATCTGAGAAGGGGTTGATATATCCATGAATCCTCTCCGCCGAAATTGTATATTTCCCGTGCCGTTCCGGTACCGTGAGAACGGAAGATGGGGTTAAAGACTCCGAACTGGAACCATCGCAGATAAAGTTCACGATATGCATTGTCCCTGTTCCCCAGCGGATTGTCAGGAAGGAATGCCCCTATGTCTGTTGTCCAGTAAGGAATTCCGGCCATGCAGAAGTTTAATCCGGCGGATATTTGATTCCTGAATACGTTCCACTGTGCATGGATATCTCCCGACCATGTGACGGCAGCATATTTTTGCTGTCCGGCATAAGCCGAACGGGTAAGGATAAAAACACGTTTTTTATCCGTTGTCTTGCGCTGGTTTTCATAGATTCCTTTTGTTGTCATCAGGGAATAGGGCAACAGATACCTGGCCATACTTCCGAGTGCATTATTCCCCCGGTTTTCAATGGTTTTTACTTTCTCCGGTATGGTTCTTCCCGGTACTTCGGGTTCGGTTGCATCCAGCCACCAGGCATCTATCCCTTTTGAGAACAGGTTTTTGCGTAACCAGCTCCAATAGAAATCGCGGGCAGCCGGGTTATATGAATCGTATAGTCCACGGGATTCACTGTCTTTGTTCCCAATCAGGTAACCTCTTTCTTCCATTTCCCTGAAGACTTCGGTTTTTTCAGCAAAATTGGGCCAGACGGAAATCATGATATGGGCATTGTATCTGTGGATTGTATCCATCATGCCTTCAGGGTCGGGAAATCTTGCACGGTCAAAATCGAGTGCGTTCCAGCCCAGGTTACCCCAGTACATCCAGTCCTGGACAATATTATCCAGAGGAATCCGGCGTTTTCTGTATTCCTTGACCACACCAACAGTCTCTTCCTGAGTTTTATACCGTTCTTTCGATTGCCAATACCCATATGCCCATTTGCCAAACATCGGGGCTTTCCCTGTGAGAAACCTGTATCCGGAAATCACTTCATCAAGATTTGAACCGGTGATGAAATAATAGTCTATGGCATCGGCAACTTTCGAGGATAATGCTGTTCCGTCTGTACCATCGTGAAAAGTGGTAAGTGAATAATTATCCCAGAGTATCCCATAGTTTTTTGTAGATACAAACATTGGAACAACGGCTACTGTGTTGTCCTGAAACAGGACGGCATCATGACCTCTCCAGTTCATGATCCCATCCTGGAATTGCCCGAGTCCGAAAATAGCTTCATAAGGGGTGAGCCTGAAATCCTGCCTGATATTGTAAACGGCCTCGCCGCTGACCGTGTCTTTCCTGAACCGGTGCCCGGATCCTGATAACAAAAGATTTCCTGCCCTGTTGTAAAAGGAAACCGTGTTGCTGCTCTTTTTAATGTGTGCCGTTAAGTTGCCGGTGGATACCTCTAAAGTCTGATATGTTTCCGTGAGTTCCCATGTTACTTTTTTCTCCGGATAATGTGTGATCATCAGACTGGGCCGTTCTTTCAGTTCTTTCTCAGGAGAAATGACGACACGGATGATGTTGGTGTCAATGATCTCCAGTTTGATAAACCCCGAATCCGTCTGATAGATATATTGGTTCTCATAGTCTGTGTTACAGGATGAAAGATAAAGACCTGTGCAGATAAGAATCGTAAAAAGAACAAACGTTGTTTTTTTCATAGCGGATGGTTTTCATAATTTATTTGAACCGTAAACTATAGATGTCCGCATCTTTCATGACAAAGTGAAGACGTATCACTTTGCCGGCCAGTTTTCCCGGGTCCGGATCGTTCTTCCATGTTACCGTTTTCTCAATTTCATTACCTATGATCTCCCGGGCATCGTCCAGGGCAAATCCTTCAACCGGAATCCCGTTCATATCCTGTATTTCTACTTTGATATAACCGGCGGCTGAGGTGGAAAAATTAATGGTCAGGGTATCACCCGGGAAAAAGAAGGGTTTTGTGATCAGTTCCCCACCGTCGAAGGGAGCCCGGATTGAAGCAAAACCGTCAACACGCAAGGAATAACGGTGCAGATGAGCTGTAGGTTGGGCATAATCTTCATTCAGGTAAATGGATATTTCAGTGGGACTTGTCTGAACCGCATTGAGCGCCGGATAGTTTGAACGAGACACCCAGTTTTGCAGTCCGATACCGGGTCGGATGAATCCTTCCATGAAAGTACGGTTGTACAGGTTTCCACCCCGTGAGGTAAAAAAAACCGCATCCGAGCAATCCTTGAAATATTTCGGGTTTACATGCAGTTGTTTCGCCTGTTCTTCAGTAAGTACCTGCTTGTGGGGCATGAAACGGGCGGCAACGGAAATATAAATATGGGGTGCCCGGTAATAAAGGCGGTATTTGTTTCCGTCTTTTATTACGGTAACATAAGCGCAAAAAGCACCTTCCCAGGGCTTGTCAAAATAAAGAACAGTTTCTTCATCTACGGGCTCATGTAATAAAAGACAGGTATTGATCATTTTATCAATGAGGAAACTGTCAACAAACAATTCGAGGCGTGAACCGATATTTATAATATCAGTATGCTGCCTTTCTTGAGCAGAAAGTGGAGATGGCAAAACGATAAGAAGCAGAGATAGAAAATAGGTAATTAAATAGGTAATTAAATACCTAATTAAATTTATTTTTATTCTGTGTATCAGCATACTATGTAATATAGCAGTTAAGAGGTATATTTAAAGTCTTTAAGTAATGCAGCAGATTCATTATCCAGATAAAGCCGGGTAGCCGGATGCTGTTTAAGGACAGAGGCAGGTATATCCGGAGTGACATCACCTTCAACCGTATTTTTTATTGCTTCGGATTTTCTTTTATCCGGGACGCTGCATATGATGTGTTTTGATTTAAGGATCTGCCTGACAGACATGCTTATGGCCTGCCGGGGCACTTCTTCCAGTGAAGCAAACCATCCCTCGCCCATTTGCTGACGCCTGCAGGCTTCGTCCAGGGTAACGACAAGGTAGGGTTTTTCCGTTTCAAAATCGGCAGGCGGGTCATTAAATGCGATGTGCCCGTTTTCTCCGATTCCGATAAACGCAACGTCAATTTTAACCTGACCGATCAGGTCTGCCAGGCGATTACATTCTTTTTCAGGATCATTTTCCCCGTTTATATAGTGAAACGTTTCCGGATGAACGATATCTGCAAACCGTTCTTTCAGATATTTCCGGAAAGAAGCGGGATGGGTAACAGGCAGTCCTATATATTCATCCAGGTGGAAGATGGTTACTTTGTTCCAGTCAACATCCGTTTTAACCAGTTCGGCCAACATTTCGAACTGGGAAGCGCCTGTAGCGAGGATAATATTTGCACTGCCTTTTTCCCTGATTGCATTATTGATCAGGGTTGCTCCTTTTGCGGCAGCCTGTTCACCAAGTTTCTGTTTGGTTTCGGCAATAATGATTTTCATTGTGTATGGTTTAATGATGAATGAGTCCGATAATGGCAAAGTAGCTTGTTATTAAGCTAAAGGCAATGACAGCAACCAAGCCTGCATTGAGTCCGGATTTAGCTGTTTCCTGCTTAACCAGATTTTTCCTGTTGATCAGAATGAATACAGGGATACTCACTGCCGGCAGGATCAGTGCCTGGAATGCCTGTGACAGCACCATAATGATCGGAGGTGTTGCTTTCAGGAAAAGCGATCCGAACCCGAAAAGAATACCGGTCAATCCCAGAATGCGATACATAGGTGAGCGGATATTCCTTTTTTTCCCGGTAAAGTCACTGATCAGCCACGGGGCTATGAGAATGATCGGGAAGACGGTAGAAATTCCGGCACCGGCAATTCCCAGTATAAGGATAAAGGCAGCGGCTTTTCCGCCAAGAGGTTCGAAAAGGCTGATCATATCTATCGTGTCATTCAGTTTCATACCCATCACATGTAGCGTTCCGGCCGAAACAGCCATTATAATCAGGCTGAGCAAAAACATTGCAGAAGCCGATACGGCGGCATCTTTTTTTTCCATATTCAGATCCTTGCTGGTCCATCCTTTTTCGGCAACAACCGTGCTGCGCATGATAAATACCGCAGCCGAGCAGGTTGTCCCTGCGATGGCGGCAATTAAAGCAAAGGCGCCCGGCTTTTGCGGGATGCCGGGGATAAGGCCTTCGAGAATGGCCGTAACGCTGGGCCTTACCATGAAAAAGACAAGGATAAATGATAATCCCATCAGGATAACGAAAAAGATGAGTATTTTTTCGAATACCTGATAACGGCCAAACCACAAAAGCAGGTAGAGTCCGGTTACCAGGATCAGTGTGATCCAGAAGTTGTGAAGACCTTGGCCGCCCCAGATCAGACGGGTTCCTTCGCTAAGCAGGTCAGAGACAATTCCCATGATGCCCACAAGCGAAAGCAATTCCCCGATGATCAGGGCGATCATAATGTAAACAGCCAGCCAACTGCCGAACCTGAAATTATTTTTGATGTTATAGAGAGCGGTATGACCTGTCACCAGTGTCATTTTCCCATAAGCAACCATCAGGACATAAGTGAAAAAAGCAGAGAGGACCAATGCCCATGTGAGCGACATTCCATATTCCGCTCCTACTTTAGCCATGGTTGTCACACTGCCTGTTCCGATATTGTATCCGATAAGAAACAAACCGGGACCGACAGCACTGAGTCCGAGAATTATTTTTGTTAAGAATTTATTTTTTTTCATTTATGGTCGACAATTTCTTCATTTTGCCGGTTCCAGTATAGTTTTTCCCCTTCTCTGTATGCCCTGGTTGCCATGATGACGGCAGCAGCATGCCAGAAACCGGTGTGGATATGTCCATTGGTCATCGGATTGCGGGTACGGATGCAATCAATCCAGTTATCCAGATGGGTTTTGCTGTCATCGCTCTGGTTTCGCGGAGGCAGGGATTTATTATCATCCAGGGTAATCAGTTGCGCTTTCCCTTTTTTAATTGCCTCATCGAAGCCGGAATAGAAATCGAAATTATCTTTAACATGCTCGGGAATAAAAAACCAGCGCGGGCTGCCTTCCCCTCCGTCTGCAAACAGTGTTCCTTCCTTTCCCCGGATAATGGTATGATCGCCAAACCGGTTGCCATAAGTTGATGAATATGAATAAAGCAGCTTTTTTTCTTCATAGGTTGCCAGGGCCTGGAAGGTATCAGGATTCTCACGGATGTCCGGCCAGGAAAAAATTCCGCCGTTGGCAACCATGGTGTCCGGGATGGCCGTGTCGGTATAAAAATGGACCAGGCCAACGGCATGGCTCATCCACTGGCTGGTGATCCCGCCGGAAAAATCCCGGAAGATCCTGAATTCAAAATACATCCAGGGATTAAACGGCCGGTACGGTTTTCCCAATAACCAGCGGTTCCAGTCGGTATCTTCTTCACGAATGGCAGCTACATCCGGGTCATTGGGATTATGCCAGCGGTGATTATTGTCATTCCAGTTCTGTTCTATTTTTGTGATCTGTCCCAGCTTGCCGGAGCGGATAATCTCGCGGATTTTTATCTGGTACGGATCGCTTACCCATTGGGAACCGTTTTGTACGATTTGTTTTGATTCAAGTACGGTTTTACGGGCCAGTTTGGCATCTTCCATGTCGGTGGCCAGCGGCTTTTCCACGTAACAGTCTTTTCCCGCTTTCACGACCTGAGCCAGGAGTTTGGCATGCTGAAAATCTCCGGTGGCAATCATGACGGCATCCAGATCCTTCATCTCCAGCATGTTTTCAGAATACTTAAATTGCTTTACATCGGCGCCAAACCTTTTTTTGCAGTCTGCTGCGGCTTTTTCGCGATTGTTTTTCCACAGGTCACACACCGCAACGACACCGAGATTCTTATCTTCATAAGACATTTCGACCATGTGACGGTGGCCTCTGCTTCGTGATCCACAGCCTAAGAATCCGATATTTATACGATCATTGGCTCCGAGGATCCTTTTGTAAGAGGAGGGACGCATGGCTGACAGGCCGGTTGCCGAAACCGCCGTACCTGCAAGTCCAATAGCAGCTTTTTCAATAAAATTCCTTCGTGATAAATGTTTGTCTGACATGATAATGAAGTTTTTATATTGTAAACTTTCAGGGATGGTTTCATTAAACCTTTATGAAATGCTATCATTTCCTTAAATAAACCACTTTCCCGTCAACAATGGTTTTTTGAATGATTATTTCACCGTTTTTTATTGTAAAAAGAATAAGATTGGCCTTATATCCGGTTTGGATTTTCCCGATATCTTTGAGCTTCAGAAGTTCTGCAGGGTTCCTTGTTGCCATGTTTACCGCATCTTCAAGAGAACATTGGGTAAACCGCATCATGTTGCCTACATCTTTGCGCAGCGGTGAAGCTGCCCCGGCGAGAACATTTTCGGCAGGATATTTAATTACATTCGGAGTGAGTAATACTTTTCTTTCGCCACGGATATATTCTCCGGGTTTAAGCCCGGCCAGGTCGAGGTCATCTGAAATCAAAATGGTTTTTCCGGGCCCTTTTACTTTATAAAAAGTACGTACTTCTTCCTTTGTAAGATGATATCCATCGACAATAATGCTGACGGACAGCCGGTCATTGGAAAGTTGTGGCCAAATCGGATTATTGTGACGGTTAATCATATTTGCACAACCGTTTCCAAGGTGTGTTGATAATGCAGCTCCTGCAGCGACGGCCTGTTCGATATCCTTTGCCGAACCGTTATGATGTCCCAGTGAAACAACAATGCCGTTTTCTACTGCTTTCCTGATAAAAGGAATAGCTCCCTCAATTTCAGGAGCAACGGTTATGAGTTTGATCCCGTTTCCGGCAGCCTTCTGGTATTGTATAAATTCGTTCCAGTCAGGCGGACGGATGTATTTGGCAAGATGAGCGCCGCGGAATCCTTTTACCGGCGAGATGTAGGGTCCTTCCAGATGAAATCCAGGAATGGATTTTTTCAGTTCCGGATCGGTTAATGCCCCGGCAAGGATTTTGAAGTTGGTTTTTAATCTTTCATCGCTGCCGGTGATCACCGTAGGCAAATAAGAGGTAATCCCTTCTTTCCATAATGCTTTGGTTACTTTTATGATACCCTCGATGGTCAGGTTACTCCCGGTAAAGTCCACGCCCATATACCCGTTGATCTGTATATCAATCAGGCCCGGGGCAATATAAACCTGTGGTATTGAGCTGTCTGGGGGTAAAGGGACCGTTTCAGCAATTTTCCCGTTTTTAATTCTGACCAGTACAGGAGAACCATCTGTGTAAATTCGCCCTTGCAATGATGAAACAGGCTGTCCTGTAACTGTTTCTGCCATAAGCAGGGGAATCAGGATAATTGTTAATAATAACTTTTTCATACATTTAAAATTTTATTCATTTTATTCATGAGATCGCTTCGTTCAGTTCATGTTCGTTTCATAATCTTTAACCGTTAATGATGATCATTATTCAATGAGACCGTAGTACCGGCCCATCCAGTAAGCAAGCAGCCAGTAAACCCCGCTGCTTTCCGTTTTGCCGCCATCTCCCCGGACAGCAGCCCACGGGTTATTGTCCCAGCGCATTATTCCCCTTTCACCGGGTGGAACCAGCCGGCTGGTCTGGATATCCTCCAAAATTGGCGTATGGGTTAATGTCAAATCTTCGCGTTTGGAATTATCAACGCGCCAGCGGATCAGGTCAAGCGGATTATCCCGCAGAAAAAACAGGGAGCGGTCAAGCTTATATTCTTCCCCCAGAAATGCATCAATGGTATAATAAAAGAAAGGACTGTCATCATTTTTACAGGCCTCATACCAGTTTCTCATGCTGGTTCTGTAAATATTAAGTATGTCCGCATCTTTCTCGTAAAGCATCAGAGCCGGATAAGCGAGAGCAACCAGTTCATCATCAATATAAGTGCGCCAGGCCGGCATGACCGATTTTGCCTGGATGACATTATCACGGTAATGATACTTATTGAGCAGTTTTTCATATTCTGCCTGGTATTTTTCCGCCCCGCTAACATGCCATGCCAGTTTCAGATAAGAGAGTATTTCCAATGCGTTAATCCCCCGTTCGCTTGCCCAGTCAGGATCATCGTTCAGGTAATCCGGTGCCCAGACTCCCCATTGTGTGTGCGTGCCGTCAATATCTTTCAGGACATAACCGTTATCAATGATATAATCAACGATTCGTTTCACATGCGTTTTCACTTCCCCGCGTAGTACGGAATCGGCAACCAGATCATAAAAAATGAGGTAACCATACATGTGACCTGTGATCTCGTCACTGCTGGTATCCCCTTTCCATAACCATTTTCCGTCTTTTGATTTTCTCCAGTGTTTTTCAACTTTTTTGTCCCGTGGATTTTTAGTAACCCGGTCTGCCCACATTCTGCCGGTAATGACTTCATTGCGATCGGCCATTCCGTTCCAGGATACCGGGATCACTGAGCGGGCTACAAAGCCGTTGGTTTCCGTTACCGTTTGGAGGAATTTCAATGCATGGAAAGCTTTTATGGCATGTTCTCTGGCTATGGGATCTTTAGTGACGGCATAACGGTAAGATTCCATGGCCAGGTACATGCCGGTATACTGGCCGTCATTGTCATCATCCATAGGTTCCCAGGTAGTCGTATCCCCGGGAATACGGAATCTGCATTTTTCTACCAGCCAGGGTTTGCGTACATGTCTTTTATAGAGGATTTGCTGATAATATGCTGCTTTCCGGGCGAGAGTCATCGTTCTCTTTTTTATGGCACTTACCCCACGGGCTGTGGCAATCCATGCATTTCCATCCTTGTCAAAAGAGATGTCACGGACTTTGTCACTCAATAACCATCGCCGGCTGTGACGCAATGAACAGGAGTCATCTTTAATCCTGGTTATTCCCAGGTCAGTTCCGACCCACATGGTACCGTCGGGAGCTTTTTGAATGCAACGTACCCAGATATCGGATAATCCTTCTTTTGGGGTATAGCTTTTTATCCGTTTGTCGGTTTTTGTATTATAAACCGTTATTCCCCCCAGTCCGCCAATCCATAATTCGCCCTGATCTGAAAAATCAAGTCCATAGACATCATCGCTTAAGATTTCTTCCTCATTCCGGAATAAGGATAATTTATCCTGGGTTTTGTGATACAAACCTTTCCCGGTTCCGAGATAGAAACCCCCATTATTGTCATCAATCAGGCATCGCAGTGCACGTGAAGTATGCAGTTCTTTCGTTGTCCACTTATTACCACTTAATTTCCAGGCACCTTCGGGCCCGATAGCCAGGATCTCATTATTGACCCGGTTTACAACTGCAACAGGGCTGTTCGTAATATTGATTTTTTCCGTGTTGTAATCTACAGACCTGTACAGGCCATTCCATGCGGCGATCCACACATTTCCGTTTGCATCTTCAAACAGGTCGTTTACGGGACCCTGGTTTTCCGTATCCAGAACTGGTTCCCATTTTCCCGTTTTATCGGATAGAATATATAATCCTGCTTTGGTTCCTGCCCAAACTTTCCCCCTCGAATCAACAAGGATTGTACGAACGTCATTCGCTTCGGCGGAAATGCCGAGAGGAAATGCCTGATGGTATTCCTGGACAAAAGGAGTGTCTTTTATTCCCGGTCCGGCATTCGACGGGAGCAATAATATAAACAGGAAAAGGGATGACAACAGGTTCTTTGGCATAACAACCTAAAATTAGTGAAATAATGCATCGGCAGGAGTATTTTCCATTGAAAAATCAGGGCCGGACCATTTCACTACCAGCTTTTTTGCCCTGCCCATCTGGAAATAATTCAAACGGACCGGATGCAATCCTTTCTTTAACCCTGCTTTGGCTATCAGGGCCTGTGCAGGATGTCCTCCGTCATTGTCAATGACCAGTTCATGATCAAGAAAGAAAGTTGCTCCGTCGTTGGATTCCAGATAAAAAGTATACAATCCGTCTTCGGGAACGTTCAGATAACCTGAGAACTGGTAACTGAATTCCCTGGTGTCTTTTATTGAGTCGATATTGAAAGTGGAAATAATACCTGTGTTAAGTACGGGATATTTTTTTATTTCAGCAGTACTTTCACAAAAACCTTCCCTGTATACGTATCTCAATCCTGGTGTGATATGATTGACTTTTTCAGCGGGCTGAAGGGTAACTTTCTTAAATTTCTGGGTTGCGGGGTATCCGGGATACAGACCATTAATATAACAGTTTGCTTTCAGGGTGACCGATTTGTTAAGTTTCAGTGGTTGTGTATAGATCTTTGCATTTTCATCCGGTGTACTGCCGTTAAGGGTATATCTGATAGTCGCATTATTGCTGTCACAGGATAATGTAACCGTACACCGGTCCAGGAAGAAGCGGTCTTTTGCCGTGATCTTCGGCAACGGTGCAGCTACGTATTTCAGTGAAAAAGGACGGTCTTCTTTCGGTTTTCCCCAGGAAGTGTCGGGTTTACCGCCCATTGTAAAGACTATGTTCGCGCCGTTGATAATATCGGTGTATGTGATATACGATTTTGTGTATTTTTCTCCGTTTAACATCATACTTTGAATATACGGATGATCCGGGGTGTTATTTTTTACGATGATCTTACATTTATTCCCGTTTTCGAGATTTATCGTAATCTTGTCGAAGAGGGGGCTGCCGATCACAAAGTAATCCATACCGGGTGTTACGGAGTAGAATCCCATTGCGCTGAGAATATACCAGGCTGACATTTGCCCGGCATCGTCATTTCCGCTTATTCCTCCCGGTTTGTCAAAGTACAATGATGTCAGTATTTGCCGGACTTTTTCCTGGGTTTTCCATGCAGCGCCGACATAATTATACAGATAAGCAATGTGGTGGCTCGGTTCGTTGCCATGAGCATATTGTCCGATCTGCCCGGTGGCATCTGCAATGGTCATGATCGTGGTATCAACAGGCGTAGTGAATAATTTGTCCAGCCATGTTTCGAATTCCTCGTCCCCGCCAAATAATCCGATCAATCCCTCAATATCCTGGAATACACTTGGTGTATATTGATATGCGTTCGCTTCGGTATAATGGCCGGTGCTTTCTCCCGGATTAAAGTCTTCAAGCCATGTATAGTTGCTGCTTTTGGGACACATGAAACCGTATTCCCTGTTGAAAAGGTTCTGATAGAATTTACCGCGCTGGTTAAAACGGTTAAAAGCCTCCTGGTCAAACTCTTTTGCCATCCGGCTAACACACCAGTCATCATAGCTGTATTCCAGGGTTCTGGAAACGGATTGTGCGGCAAGATCAAACGGGATAAAGCCGTATTGCAGGTAATATTTCTTCCCTTCCCGGTAGCTGTCGGCCAGGTGTTTCATGGCTTCGAATGCTTTTTCCACATTATAATCACGTATTCCTTTCACATAGGCATCTGCAACCACGGGTAGCGAATGATAGCCGATCATTGAACGTCTTTCGTTTCCCGAGAACTCCATAACAGGCATATTCCCTGAATGTTCGTACCGTTCCAGGAAGGTTCTGATGAATTGAGCCGTTCTTTTCCTGTTCAGTAAGGTTTGCAGCGGATGCAAACCCCGCCAGGTATCCCATAAAGAAAAATTGGTATAGTTGTCAAAATCCTTTGCCGTGTATATTTTATGGTTTGTGCTGCGGAATCGTTTATCAACATCCATATTGACACTCGGATGAATAAAAGAATGATACATTGCCGTATAAAAGATTTTCCGTTGGGCTTTCGTTCCGCCTTCCACTTCAATCTTGTTCAGTTCCTTGTTCCAGGCCTCACGTGCCTGCCTGCGTACCCGGTCAAAATCCCATCCGGGCAGTTCCGTTTCCATGTTTTTTCCGGCACCTTCCATACTGACCGTTGACAGGGCTATCTTCAGTAAAACGGTATTATTGCCTTTTGTATCGAACCGGAAGAATGCTTTTACATTTTTTCCTTTGGCCGAAGAAATATTTTCCCGGACAGAGTCATTGACTGCCAGTCCATAAGAGGCATAAGGCCGGGAAAATCTGGCTGTAAAATAGAAAATCTTTGGTCCGTCCAGGCCTCCCGAGGCAGCCCTGTATCCTGAAATTTCACCGTCATTTATCTGAAGACATAGACTATCGGGCCAGTCGCTGTTTCCGTGCACAAGATCAAGAATAACATTTGCCTGACCGGTTTCCGGAAAAGTATATTTATGAAATCCGACCCGTAATGTAGCCGTCAGTTCGACAAGCACATCGTAATCATCCAGAAGAACCTTATAATAGCCGGGAGCGGCGGATTCCGATTTGTGTGAAAACGCTGAACGGTACCCGGATGAGGGATCTGTCGGATCACCTGCCTGAAGATGTATCTTCCCCACGGTAGGCATAAACATGATATCCGAACCCCCGCCGGCACCGGTGCCGCTGTAATGTGTATGGCTGAAACCCATGATTGTAGAATCCGAATAATGATAACCTGAACAGTTGGCCCATGTGTTCATTTTCGTATCCGGACTTAGTTGTATCATCCCGTAAGGCATGACCGCACCCGGAAAAGTATGCCCGTTCCATCCTGTTCCAATCATCGGATCAACGAGTGCTGCGTAATCTTTTAATCCGGTTGAACTGTTTTTTGTACACGAGGTCAATAAAAAGAGTAGAAAAAACGGTACTAGCGAAAATGTGTTTTTCATGGTGAGAATGAGTTTTTCAGTTGATTATTGATGAGTGTCCAGTCCAGTGGCATCACAAATATTTGTCTGAAATCATGACCTCCCGCATCTTTGACAATATTTCCGTTGACGTTTTTTGTAAGAACAGGCATGGGAATGTTTATTATTTTTTGTTCAGATGGCGGGTCTTTGCATCCGCCGGCCAGGCTGATTACAGCGGCTAAAAAAAAGTTGCTCAGGAATATTTTGCTACAACCTCTTTCCATAACTTATTTTAGTTTTCCGGCCTGATGGTGCTAACATATCTGCCCAACCAGTATGGCAGGAGATAAACATAAGGAGGATATTCTTCTTTTCCGCCATTTCCGCCGTTATTTCTGTAAGCACTGTTATGCAGGTGCATGGGACATTCATCGGGTGGCAGTACTTCGGTGTATTCCTGATTCCTGAAATTCGGTTTTACTCTTACCAGATCTTTCCGGTGACTGTTGTCAATATTCCAGGAAACAAGATCCAAAGGGAATTCCTTAAGCCACCATGCCGATTCTTCCAGATCAATGTCTTTCCCTCCTACAAGTGCATACATGAAATTCCATAACGGATTTTTTTCAGACCGTTCTACTTCCCAGTGACTTTTCACCGTTTCCAGGTATTGTTGTTTCAGCTTATCTGTAAATGCATATTTTACCAGTGCGGGCACGGTCAGGAAATACATTTCGTCATCGGAGTGATTCCACCCGTCACTCAGCGGCTGGTTTTTAACATAACCGATTTCCGTTGCAGGCCTGAGGATATTTTCCAGGTATCCGTACTTATCCATAAGTTCATAAGCTTTTTCCCTGTAAATATTTTCACCGGTAAAATGATAAGCAGTCTGCAGGAAAGCGATGATCAGGGTTGAATTAAGACGTCGGTCACCGACATTTACAGGAAAACTGTTTACATATCCCGGATTCCATCTTCCCCACCGGGTGATTTCACCGTTCCATGTGACCAGGTACCAGTTGTGTTCGATTATGTGATCCATTTCAATTTTTATCTGATGGATGGCCCGGTCTTTCCATGCCTGATCGGGGACAATCTCTGCAAAAAGCGCATAAACAAAAAAGTGACCGCAGGATTCGTCGCTGCTGGTTGTGGATTTCCATCTCCATCGTCCGTCTTCTGAAAGCCGCCATATCTTTTTATCTTCGGGCATGTTAGGGTCCCTGTCACTTGACTGATAGCCGTCAATCTCATAAGTTCTGGCAGGAAAACCGTCCAACCCGGTAATTTCGGTCAGACGCTCCATGGCTTCGAAAGCTTCGTAAGCATTTTGCAATGCTTCTTCTGATTTTGTTGCTGCATAGCGAAACAGTTCACCGGCCAGGTACATCGAAGTCCATAATCCGTCGTTATCCGTATCGTGCAGGATAGCAGTGGAAAGATCACCGGATATTGCCAGACTTGTTTCGGCGGAAAATCCAAAACGAATATGCCTGAGTCTTTGAATCCTTTCAAAATAGGCGGCTTTATCTGCCAGTGTCATCCTTTTAAAAACGATTTTACTCAATCCGGTTTCAGTCAGAATCAGTACACTGTTATCCGGACCAGCCGAAATATCTTTTACACGGTTATCCACCAGCCATCTTTTGGAAGCATAATAATCATATTTCCCATCGCTGCGCAATACAAAGGCGCCACGTGAAGACCCGAACCATAGCTTTCCGCTGATTTCACGAATACACGATATCCGGGTATCCGGCAGTTTCTTGTTGAGAGGTGTTGATGATTCAAATGTTTTTCCATCCAGAAAGTAAATCCCATCCGTTGTCCCGAATACAACCCGGTTTTTTTCTGTTACGATCTCCATCGCAGTGAGGTTCTTTCCGGAATGTACTTTTGTAAGTTTTTTATTTTCCGGATTGAACATGTAAACGGCATTGCCGGAAAGAATCAGGAAATATTTGTTTTTGGTACTATAGAGAATTTCAGTCGGCGAAAGGCCCTTCATGTTTGATACCCAGGCTTTCTTATCATTCTGAAAAAATTCCAACTTTTCTTTTTGGCCTATCAGGAATGAAAACCCGTCACCCATTTTAAATACGGAACATTCCGGCATATCATGTTCTATATATATTTTACCTGCCCAGGCATTGCTGAAAACGGCTTTATCTGTCAGGTAGAAAAACTGATTCTGAAAGATATCCACAGCCAGAATATTCAAATCCTGCATAAATGGATACAATTGATTCTTTACAAGATTTCCATCCCAGGGATACAAAAGCCCGGATGAAGACAAAACATTAACGAGACGATTCCTGTCGCTTTTTACCTGAAGCAGTTCTCTGCCGGGGATGTTTTTCCTTAACTCAAACTTTTGTGCATAGTCCTGGAGAAAGGGGACATCTTTATAAAATTGCTGGGTGAATGAGGTTTGGCTTATTAAAAATCCGATGAAAAAAAGTTTTATTCCGGTCATTTCTTTGAGATTTAATTTCTGTTAATGCTTAAGCTCAAATGAGTCAAGGATTCCACCATAGCTGCCATCCCCGTTCATTTTAACAGCTCTGTATTTCAGCTTATTACCGTTAATTTCAATAACGATATAGTGATACAGGTAATATTTGCCTCCATCAAAATCATCACTGTCAGTTGTCGCAGGATGATCCGGCAGGTCGATTTGTTCCCATTCCTTGTATTTATGGTTATCCGGGTTTGAACCGCCTCCGCCGGAAATAATATATACGGCATTATTTCCTTTCCCGGTTGCCGGATCATAAGGCGGGTGAGGAAGTCCCCGTTCATAATCGTGAGTGTGTCCCGCAAAGACAATATCCACATTGTTGGCTTCGATAATCGGAACAATATCCCTGCGAAGCGGGGGTTCTCCGTCATAATAACCGCCAGACCAGCATTCCGAATAAGGTGGTTCGTGCATAAAGATAAAGATCCATTCGCTTGTTTCCTTAGCTTTTTTCAAATCATTGACAAACCATACGTATTGCTGGCTGCCGGGAGCTATTCCCGAGCCGTCGGGTATTTCCGATTTGTTTGGGTCAAGAAAGATGAAATGTGAGTTTCCGTAATCAAAGGAAAAATAATATTCCGTGCTTCCCGTCGATTCCAGGGGATGATGTACACGTTGCTCAAAGGGAGGGACTACCCGCGTGTCCCAATATCCGCCGTATTCGTGGTTGCCGATTGAGATATAGGATGGGATACTGCCGCTGTAATGCCTGATCGGATAGAAATGTTCGTCAATCCATTCATTCAGGTGATAACCGGAGGATACCACATCTCCGACATTGGCGACAAAATCCGGATTTTCTTTTGCAATCATCTGTGAGATATTTTCATGCACCCTGGGAAATGTCCTGCTGTCACCGTAAACGACAAATTTGAAAGGATCATCCCTGTCAATTTTAGTATGAAAAGTGTATACGGGACTGGAAAGATTTCCTGTTTCAACTTTATAGGAGTAGGATGTGTTTTTACCAAGTCCTGATAAAGTTACTTCATGCATAATGGAAGGAATATGATCTTCAATTACCGAATCGTTAATTTCCTTTCCTTTCCCATACATGATTTTTCCATAAGACGGGTATGCCGTTTCCCACATGATCGTGATCCCGTCATCTTTGACATCCTGTAAATAGGGAGGAACGACAAAAACGGGGTTTTGCTCATAGGTTTTTTCCGGTCCGTTGGTAAGGAAAATGTTAAGGTCGCGTAACCTGGCATCCAGGGGGACATCCTCTTTTGCATAGTTTTCCAGTATCCTGTTGATGTCGATTATCAGGGCAATCTGCGGAACAGGATTCATGCGGAAATAACGGTCTATGCGATCGAGATGGTGCAGAAGCTTTTCCAGGTCTGCCTTCATATCTGTTTCCTGTTGCGTGATGATGCGTGCATAACGCAGTGCGCCGCTGCCGCGGCTGTTCTGTACCCTGATGGCAATAAAGAATTTTTGTCCTGCTTT
>JAADHC010000001.1 GCA_013152085.1 Chlorobiota bacterium | reverse complement strand
ATCTGTTGATTTTCTTAGTTTTTCGTGGACCCTCGGCAAATCTAACAAATCACAGATTTGTGATTTGCCGGGGCTGAGCTATGGCACCAGCCTTATTTAAACGGGCAGCAAACTTAGCGGAAAAATTTATTTTTTCAAAACAAAAAATAAAAAGTTTATTTCTATATAAAACAGGGGTGTCAGGGTTTTCTGTTTTTAATATAATGTTTGTCCCCTGACAGCATAACTGCTGAATTATTACCTTTGCTCTCTCAGGAATATCATTATGAATTACGAGACGTATACGCTACCTTCCGGGATACGACTGATACACCAGCACAGAGCCGGAGGAACCGGTTATTGTGGTATTTTTCTAAATACAGGCAGCAGGGATGAAAGTCCGGAAGAAGAAGGTATGGCCCATTTTATCGAGCATCTTTTATTCAAAGGGACAAAGAAAAGGAAAGCCTATCATATCCTTAGCCGGATGGAAGATGCCGGTGGAGAAATCAACGCCTTTACGACCAAAGAAGAAACATTTATCTATACCTCTTTTCTTAAAGAGGATTATCCGCGGGCTCTGGAGCTCCTGTCCGATATGATATTCGGGTCGGCATTCCCGTCACGTGAGATAGGAAAGGAGAGAGAAGTCGTACTGGATGAGATCAGCGCTTATGATGACAATCCGGTAGAACTGATTTATGATGAATTTGAAAACCTGACCTATCCCGGACAACCTCTGGGCCACTTTATTCTGGGTAACCCTGAAAAAATAAAGAGGTTTTCCCGTGAAGATATTGAGAAATTCTACCGGACACATTACTTTACTGATGAAATGGTCATTGCCAGCACAGGAGATATTCCCTTTCAGAAACTCGTCAGGCTGGCAGAGAAATATTTTTCAGATGTCCCGGCAAGAACCCGGGAAATTCCAAGAGATCTCAGTAGTAATTATATTCCGGCCAGACAGACTTTTGACAAGCGTACCAGTCAGACACACTGCATTATCGGTGTCCCGGGATATCCTTACCTTTCGTCAAAACGTCCGGCTCTGTTGCTCCTCAGCAACATCCTAGGCGGGCAGGGATTGAATTCGAGGTTAAACCTCTCTCTGCGCGAAAAAAGAGGGTATGCCTATATAGTTGAAACCTCTTATAATGCCTATACAGACAGTGGCATACTGAGTGTTTATTTCGGAACAGAAAACCGTCACCTGCAGAAAAGTATTGACCTTACACTTTCGGAATTTACAAGGCTCAGGGAAGAAAAACTCGGACCTGTACAAATGCAACGGGCAAAAAAACAAATGACCGGAATGCTTATCCGTATTGCTGAATATGCTGAAAACCGTTTGCCGGGTATGGCAAAATCAATGTTTTACCACAACCGGGGGGTATTACTCGAAGAAAAGTTAAAGGCTATCGAAGATGTTACTGCCGATGACATCAGAGCTATTGCCAATGAAATCCTTCTCCCCGAAAATGTATCAATAGTTGTTTTTAAATAACAAAATACATGCTACCCTTAAATCCCAAAATAGAAAAATATATTGAAGCATTTTCATCTCCTGAGGATCCCCTGCTTGCAGAGCTGAATCGTTACACGCATCAACATACTGTAAATCCACAGATGATCACGGGACATCCGCAGGGAATGTTTCTGGAAATCATCAGCCGCCTGATAGCCCCACAGCAGATTCTCGAGATCGGAACATTTACCGGATACGGAACCATCTGCCTGTCCAAAGGATTATTGCCGGGAGGACGGATTTTAACGATCGAAAAAAATGATGAGATGGCACCAACCATCCGTACCTCTTTTAAAAAAGCAGGTATTTCATCTTTTACTCAACTTATGTTCGGGGATGCTTTGAAACTGATTCCTACGCTGAAAAGACATTTTAACCTGGTTTTTATTGATGCCGAAAAAGCGGAGTATCCTGAATATTACCGGCTGGTAATCAATAAATTACGTCCGGGCGGAATCATTCTGGCAGACAATACATTATGGAACGGAAAAGTGGCAGAACCAGATGCAGAAAAAGACCCTGCTGCACGTGGGATAAGCGTATTTAATAAGATGGCCCGTGAAGATGACCGTGTTTCAGTAGTAATCCTGCCGGTAAGAGACGGGATTTCTCTGATCAGAAAAAAATAATCGGAATCTTTGTGCATTCCATTACAGACAACACAAAGGTCTCTGTCGCCAGGTTAATCCTGCATTAAGACCCTGCTTCATTTCCTTTGGTACCTTCAAGCTCACCGGTAATTTCCTTTATCCGGATAGAGTTGAGTTCCTTGGAAACTGTTGTAAGGTTCATCATGATAGTTTTATACTCCGGGTAATTGCTGTACTTCTGTTTCATGACATACATGATATTGAGCACGGAGTTTTGCAGCTTTTCGGAAGTTTCAAACTGGTTTAAGTTATTCTTTTCCATTTCCTTTTAATTTTAGATAAAAATATAAAATATCTTTCATTAAAAAAAGCCGACATCTGCCGTAAAGATTTTTGCTTTTGGCATAAAAGTTGTTTCCCTTTAAAGTAAAGCCAAAAATAATGAAAGCAAAATGTTTACCGGTACTGTTTATGGGTTGGGCCCTGTCCGTACAGATCTTTGGTATGGATATCCCCACGGTTTTGCCCGGCCGGATACCCCAACAAGACACCCTGTCATACCGGAAAGGCGTACTAAATAAAACCGCACGATTATTCAGTGATAAGGATAATACGAGTTCTGTGGTACTTTACATACCGGCTGATTCTACTGTTGAAATCCTGGGCAGTGAAGACGCTTATTTCCTGGTTCGGTTTAAGAACATTGAAGGATATATTTTCCAGCGAAAAGTAAAAGGATTTGAAGACATCCGGAACAGTTTTTTTGCGCCCCCTCCTGCCACAGAAGAACAAATAGAACAAAATTCCGACCGGATCTCTTCATTTATCAATAAATATGGCCCGGAACGGGGGAGGAAGATAGCCCAGCATAAGATCTGGCGGGGAATGACCCGGGAGATGGTCATGGACAGCTGGGGCAAACCCCGGGCAATTAATATTTACGGAACGCGTATGACACGCCGTGAGGAATGGGAATACAACCGTTATGTACTGATCTTTGAAAACGGTATTTTAGCAAGATGGAGATAATTGCTCGAAGATATTTAAAGAAAAAAGCCTTGTTCCCACAAGGCTTTTTTCGTACCCGGGGCGGGACTTGAACCCGCACGGTCAAATGACCACTGGATTTTAAGTCCAGCGCGTCTACCAATTCCGCCACCCGGGCTTTTTTCTTAATCTAGTTTCTTCAGATCTCAATATTTTCGTTAATAATTCTTTAGCCTCTTTCTTATTCACCGGGTGCCGGAATTGACTCCCCTGCATGCCGGCTCCTCCCTGCAATGGTCCACCGGACCATTGCTTTCCGGTCGGTCCTGCCACCCGGGCTTTTTTATTTTAAAGAACGTCGTAAAAATTTCCTGTAATAGTATTCAGCCCGGAATTTCAGGTAAAAATAAGAATATTTTGCTTTTGCAGATGTTTAAAAATGTTTTAATTTTGCCCCACTTTATGAGGCGGAAATAGCTCAGTTGGTAGAGCACGACCTTGCCAAGGTCGGGGCCGCGGGTTCGAGTCCCGTTTTCCGCTCAACAAAAAGGCTGCAGCATGCAGCTTTTTTTATGCCCGGGATCCCGGGCAAGCTTGCTTGCACAAGGGAACGGGCATAAAAAAACAGACAACGAAGTTGGCTGGCCTTTTTGTTGATGGCATCCCCCTATAGGGTCCGTGAGTCCCGCAATTGCGGGACGAACAATCCCGGATCTTCCTTTAAGGCTTGTCAGCCTTTGAGATATTTCTTGATCTCATACAATTTATTGAGGGCTTCAACCGGCGTGAGATGCTCAACATCAAGATCGAGGAGTTCATCACGAATTTGTTTCAGCACCGGATCATCCAGTTGAAAAATACTGAGTTGAAAACCTTCTCTGTTTTCAGCCAGTGAAGATACCGGACGTGTAAGACCTCTCGCATTCTGTTGGCTTTCCAGTTCTTTCAGAATTTCATCTGCACGGGCAACAACACTTTTCGGCATCCCTGCCATACGAGCTACATGAATCCCGAAGCTGTGTTCACTTCCACCCCGTTTAAGTTTGCGAAGGAAAATCACCCTGTCATCAAGCTCTTTGATTGAGACATTGTAATTTTTAATCCTGTTAAAGGATTTTTCCATCTCATTGAGTTCATGATAATGGGTCGCGAAAAGTGTCTTTGCACGGGCAAATGGATGTTCATGAATATATTCCACCATTGCCCAGGCTATGGATATTCCGTCGTAAGTGCTTGTCCCCCGCCCGATCTCATCCAACATCACAAGGCTACGGGATGACAAGTTGTTTACAATACTGGCGGCTTCAAGCATTTCAACCATAAATGTTGATTCACCCAAAGAAAGGTTATCTGATGCACCGACACGTGTAAAAATCTTATCAACCAAACCAACAGAAGCTTTTTTTGCCGGAACAAAACTCCCGATCTGTGCAAGCAATACAATCAAAGCTGTTTGGCGCAAAAAAGCAGATTTCCCCGACATATTGGGTCCGGTAAGTATGATAATCTGCTGTTTATTATTATCCAGATACACATCATTCGGTACGTATGACTCTCCGGCAGGTAAATACTGCTCTATTACCGGATGTCTCCCTGCTTTTATATCTATAATATCCGAAGGGTTTAACTCAGGCTTTACGTAATTATTTTCGATAGCTGTCCGTGCAAAAGAGAGCAGGCAATCCAGTTCGGCAATCTGTTGTGCATTTTTCTGCAGGGGCTTTATATACCCGGAGAGGTCTGTCACAATACCGGAAAACAGGCGGGTTTCGAGTTCTGCAATTTTTTCTTCTGCACCAAGGATCTTGTTTTCGTATTCTTTCAGTTCTTCGGTGATATAACGCTCGGCACTAACGAGTGTTTGTTTCCTGATCCATGTTTCAGGCACTTTATCCTTATGTGTGTTCCTTACCTCGAAGTAATAGCCAAAAACATTATTGAAGCCTATTTTAAGTGAAGGGATTCCGGTGGCTACAATCTCTCTTTCCTGCATCTCACGAAGATAATCTTTCCCGGAAAACAAAAGTTTTCTAAGGTCATCCAGTTCCTCTGATACCCCTTCGGAAATAACATTTCCTTTAGAAAGCTGCATCGGGCTGTCCGGATTGATTTCGCGTTGTATACGCTCACGGACAGGCAGGCAAAGATCAAGAGCATTCCCCGATTCCCGGAGTTCAGGGACCCTGGTTCCCAGACAGGCCGACCGGATTGTTTCAATCGATTGTAAAGCATTTTTAATCTGGAGTACCTCCCGGGGATTAATCCTTGCTATCGCTATTTTGGAAGTAATTCGTTCAAGATCCCCGATATGTTTTATCTCTTCCTCAAGAAGTTCCATAATAGTAGTATCCTGCAGTATATTCTCCACCATATTTTGTCTTCGCTGCAAGGGTTCAATATCTTTTAACGGAAGGGAAATCCATCGTTTCAGTAATCGGGCTCCCATGGGAGAAACCGTACGGTCAATAACCTGGAGAAGGGTACTGGTACCTTCGTATAAAGGATGGAAAATTTCCAGATTCCGGATGGTAAATTTATCGAGCCAGACATACCTGTTCTCTTCTATCCTGGAAATCCCGGTAATGTGTTTCAGTTGTTCATGCCTCGTTAGTTCCAGATATTGCAGAACAGCGCCGGCTGCAATAGTTCCCAATTGTAGTCTCTGAATACCAAATCCTTTTAGTGAAGCCGTTTCAAAATGTTTTTTCAGACGGTCTGTTGCAGAATCCCCGTCAAACATCCAGTCGTCCAACTTATATAAGTAATATTGGGACCCGAAATTTGCTGCAAACACATTTTGCTGGCTTTTTTCAACCAGCACTTCTTTTGGGTAAAAACTGCTTAAAAGCTTATCGATATATTCTGTGGTTCCTTCAGCTGTCAGGAATTCGCCGGTTGAAATATCCAGCAGCGCGATACCGGCCATATTCTGCACTAAATGTACCGCAGCCAGAAAGTTGTTTTCTTTTCTTTCGAGTACATTATCATTGAGAGAAACGCCCGGGGTGATCAACTCGGTAATCCCGCGTTTAACAATCTTTTTCGTCAGCTTCGGATCTTCCAGCTGTTCACAAATAGCCACTCTCTGGCCGGCACGTACCAGGCGGGGTAGATAAGTATCCAGGGCATGATGAGGGAATCCTGCTAATTCAACAAACGAAGCGGCACCATTGGCACGACGCGTAAGCGTAATCCCGAGAATTTCAGATGCTCTGATAGCATCCTCGCCAAAAGTTTCATAGAAATCCCCAACCCTGAACAACAGGATGGCATCAGGGTGTTTTGCCTTCATGCTGTTATATTGCTTCATCAAAGGGGTTTCAACTATATTTTTATTTCCTGCCACTTTTCGATGCTTTACTCAAAACAAAAATAAGATTAATCATTCGGTGTGTAAAATAATAGACCGTCTATTTATACTCCTTTTTCAACAACCGGAATAAATTAAGGTTTATCTGTCAGGTAAATGACAAACCATAAATGCAGAGGGCTTTATCTTTCCCATGCTGATTTCATATTAAATAGCTCATTGGATTCTTATACGCAACCGTGAGCTGTTTACAGGGAGGAAAGGTAAAAGCTTAAACAGAAGGAAGGAGGTAACAGGGATTGGTTTTTAACAATCGCTTTCCCCCGGAATCCCTAAAATCAGAAAACATGAAGGACCGGCAGGATATGTATGCAGGGTTAGTGCAGAAAGATAAACCCTTCCGGTCCTTTTTTTCAATGTGTTTGAAAACATAAATCAATAATATCACAAAAAGCAAAAAACATTTTTCAACCAAACCGGAAGTTATATCTTTAAGCGCAAATTAAAGCGCAAAAAAAAATGAAAAAAGTCCTGATTCTCGGAGCCGGAATGGTTGTCAAACCTATGGTTGAATACCTGATACACCACGGCTATGAAGTTACGGTAGCCTCACGTACAAAATCCAAAGCCGACCTGCTTATACAGGGACATCCTCTTGGCAAAGCCATTGGATGGACCGTTGATCAGGAAGATATTCTTGATCAAATGGTGGAAGAACACAATCTTACCGTAAGCCTGCTACCTTATGCATACCATGCCATGGTTGCAAAGCATTGCCTTAAACACAAGAAGAATATGGTGACAACTTCGTATGTCCAGGCGGAAATGTCAGCGATGGATCAGGAGGCCAGGGATGCAGGGATCTTGTTGTTAAATGAAATCGGTGTGGATCCCGGTATTGATCACATGTCAGCCATGAAAATCATTGATCATGTACATGATAAAGGTGGTAAAATCCTTTCATTCTTTTCCATTACCGGAGCTTTACCTGCTCCCGAAGCCACAGATAATCCTTTCCGTTATAAATTTTCATGGAGTCCCAAAGGGGTAGTCATGGCAGGGAATAATGACGGACGCTTTCTACTTGACGGAAAAGAAAAATATGTTCCGACGGCAGATCTGTTCAAACAGATCTTTTCGGTTCATTTTCCGGATATCGGAACACTGGAGGTTTATCCTAACAGGGATTCTGTACAATATATTGATATTTATAATCTACAGGAAGTAAAAACCATTTTCCGGGGGACATTCAGGTATCCCAATTGGTGCCGGATTCTTGATGCTATGAAAACCCTCAGGTTGATCAGTTATGATAAATTGAATCTCAAAGGAAAGACATTTTCCGGTATGATTGCCCTGTTGATGGGGAGTAAAGATACTGCAGATATCCGCAAACAGGTAGCTAAGTATCTTTCGGTAGATGAGCAGGATATTATCCTTGAAGCACTTGAATGGCTTGGCTTGTTTTCGTCAGAAGAAATCGGAAGGGAAGAAGACTCTGCTTTCGAGGTTGTTTCGGATCTTATGATTAAAAAGATGATGCTTGGTGAAGATGAACGGGATATGATCGTAATGCAACATTCATTTCTGGCCTCTTATCCGGATAGTAAAAAAGAGGTCATACACTCAAGAATGCTTGATTTCGGTTCTCCGAAGTCCAATACGGCAGTGGCCAGAACGGTTGCGCTGCCGGCAGCTATCGCTGTACGGTTAATTCTCGAAGAAAAAATAAAGATTACAGGTGTTTACCGGCCCGTAATCCCTGAAATTTATCTCCCTGTACTGGAAGAACTTGAAAATATGGGTATCCGGTTGACTGAAGAATTTGGTTTGCCTCTATCAGCTTTGCCATCATTCTAGGCAGTCGGATTACCGACAGACAGATAATAATCTTTCGTTAATGCAATGTATTCGGAAGAGTAAGCTATTCCTTTTCTGACAAATAATTTTTTTTTCCGGAGTCCTTTTTTTTCTCTCTCAAAGATCATTAAACACCGGTTGGCCGGTTTGACATCCGAAGGGTACACATCCATCATTTCGTTACAATACAATTGCTGCCATAATGCCCGATAAATAAATTTTTCACCAGATTCTACAGGCAGAATAACACTTAGTTTACCACCGGGAGAAAGTAATTTCCCCGTACAATCCAAAAGATCCTCATGCGATAAAGCAACGGTATGGCGTGCTGCAGAGGATGTTTCATTCATTGGTAACCGGGCATTCTCAAAATAGGGTGGATTGGAAATGATGAGGTTAAAAGATCCCGATACGGATTCATTCTTACAAAATTGTGCTAATGTTTCGTTACAGGCAACTATTCTGTCCGGCCAGGGGCTTGCTGCAATATTATCCTTCAGCTCCTTGAATGATCCGGTATCAGGTTCAAGAGCAACGATTTCTGCACCCGTTTTTTGGGCCATCATAAGGGCAAGCAGACCCGTACCGGAACCTATATCAAGAATATTGCCCTGTAAAGGGGGTTTTATCCATGCGCCAAAGATTACCCCGTCTGTGGTAACTTTCATGGCGGAATGTTCCTGCCGTATGGTAAATTGCTTAAAAGCAAACCACTTGTTTGACATTTCAAACCAAATTTTCACATATTCTCATTCCAAACATGTCAAAATTATATATTTCATGACCTGTTATCTCGAACTTGTCTGAGTGCGAAAGCAAGTGTCTCAACAGCTTATCTGTCATTTTACCTTTGTCAACCTGATAAAAATTTCCCGTCTTTCATGGTAAGTTGGCGATGTGCAATACCGGCAAGTTCCTTATCATGTGTAACAATAACAATGGTTTGATTACGCTCCCTGTTTAGCCTTAGGAGAAGCTGATGCAATTCATTTTTATTATCCGAGTCGAGATTTCCTGAGGGTTCATCCGCCAACAATACGGCCGGGTCATTGATCAGGGCACGCGCTACAGCCACCCGTTGTTGTTCACCACCTGACAGTTGAGTGGGTTTATGTTCTGTACGGCCGGACAGGTTCAGGATACTGAACAACTCAAGGGCTTTTTGCTCTGCTTTTGGCCGCGGAACACCGGCAATAAAGGCAGGAATGCAAACATTTTCCAACGCAGTAAATTCAGGCAGAAGATGATGAAACTGAAATACAAATCCAATTTCCCGGTTTCTGAACCGGGACAATTTCTGCTCCTTCAACGTACGGATATTCACTTCATTATACAATATCTCGCCATCATCCGGAAGATCAAGGGTGCCAAGAATCTGCAGAAAAGTAGTTTTGCCGGCACCCGAGGCACCCAGAATAGAAACAATTTCTCCACGCTCAACATCAAAATCAATACCTTTCAGAACCTGCAAAGTACCATATGACTTGGTAATATTTCTTGTTTTGATCATTTCTATGTTTCATTTTCCGGCAAGAGTACCCTCACACTCCGGATTTTTTTGTAAAAATCAAGACAAGATACAAAAGATACAGGAATAATAACAGTGCCCCTTTCCAGCGGGTAAGGCGTAACTTGAGGGAGGCAAGCAGTAATAATAGTCCTGAGATAAGAAACATCCACCAATAGTCGAACTGCAGGATTCTGTCATTGATTTTTAACGGGACGATAAATGCGGTTGTTCCTAAGATCCCTCCAATATTAAAGATATTTGAGCCGATTATATTTCCTACAGAGACATCAGCATGCTTTCGAATGGCAGCCATAACGGAAGTGGAAAGTTCCGGCAAGCTGGTTCCTAATGCTATTATACTAAGTGAAATTACTCTTTCGCTCACTCCGAAAGAACGGGCAACACCTGAAGCTCCGGAAACAAGCCAGTGAGCTCCTAAAACAAGTCCAAACCCGGCAAGAACCATAATAAGCAGTGTTACCGAAACTGAGTATGCCGGAATTTTCCTGTGCTGGGGATGCAATCTCTCATGACGGCGGGAGTTATGAATAATCCAGACAGAATAGATTACAACCAATGATAAAAGAATAGTCCCTTCCATCCTTGACAGCAATTTATCCGTTGAAAAAAGAATCAGAAGGAGTGTTATAAATATCATGAACGGACCGTCCTTAATTAGTGATATTCTATTCACTGCCAACGGGATAATCAATATGGTAAGTGCAAGTACCAGGCTAATATTAGATATGTTGGAACCAACCACATTCCCAACCGAAATATCCGGATGTCCGCTAAGGGCAGCCTGAAGGCTGACAATCAGTTCGGGCATTGAAGTTCCTATGGAAATTACGGTAACCCCGATAACCAGTTCGGAAATTCCGGTTCGTCTGCCCAGACTTACACCACTACGAACCAGATACTCCCCACTGCCAAGAAGAATAATTAAACCAAGGATTAAATAAATATAATTTCCGGCTGCACCCCAGGAATCAGGTAAAGGGAAAAACATACAAATGGAGGAAGGAGAAGACATTACTTAATCCGGGTCAGGTTATCTTTCAGATCATTGATGTCATCCATAATTTCGTCCGAGCTATCATTAATTTCGCGTTTAATATCTTCCGTAGCTTTCTTAAACTCGCGCATACCTTTCCCAAGTCCTTTGGCAAATTCGGGTATTTTATTTGCGCCGAAGAGTAAAAGGACGACTACAAACACAATGACAATTTCCTGGCCGCTGATAAATAGTATCATATCACCCATAAAATTAAGTAAAATAACCATGCGAAATTAAGAAAGAAACCAAAAAAAAACCGGAATTTATCCGGTTTTTTTAATTTATTTTCTGGTCTTTCCTTTGAGCATTCGTTCTGTCTCTTCTTTTTTTACCGTATCATAAACAAGCGGTGTAGCAATAAATATTGAAGAATAGGTACCTACGACTACGCCGATAAGTAATGCGAAGGCAAATCCCCGAATTACCTCGCCACCAAACATGAAGATAACCAGCAACACGACAAACGTACTGAAAGATGTACTGAAAGTACGGCTCAGTGTACTGTTAATGGCCATATCCATAATTTCGCGCCGTTCCCGTTTGCGGTAAATTCCCAGGTATTCCCTGATACGGTCGAATACAACAACCGTATCGTTGACCGAATAACCGATTACCGTCAGGATAGCAGCGACAAAAGCCTGGTTTATCTCCATTGAGAAAGGCATAACTCCGTGAAACAGTGAAAATAATCCAAGCACGATCAGGGAATCATGAATCAATGCTCCGACAGCACCAAGTCCGAAACGCCAGTTTTTGAAACGAAGCATAATATAGACAAACATTACAACCAGTGAAAAGAAGACTGCCCATACGGCCTGAACTTTTATATCATCCGCAATAGTCGGGCCGACAGTCTGAGAACTTTGCTTGTACTCCTCATTAAATTTCTTGAGATCTACATCCGGTCCCAGAAAAGGTTTGAGACCTTCGTACATTTTCGCATCCACCTGATCATCCGCAGCAGGATCGTCAACCAGATATTGAGTAGTGATCCGCATTTGCTTATCATTTCCATAGATTTTTACTTCAGGCAACTTGCCAAATACTTTGGCCAGCGTTTTCTGAACTTCGGCGGTTGGATATGCTTTATCAAAACGGACAACATAAGTCCGTCCTCCCGTAAAATCAACACCGGTGCTTAATCCTCTGGTTATCAAAGAAAAGATGGCAATAGCTACCAGAATACCGGAAATTACATAGGCTGCTTTTCTTTTTTCAATAAATTTTATATCAAGATTGGTAAAAGCCCGTTCGGTAAACTTTGATGCAAAAGTAAGCTTATTGTTTTTATTGAGTGCTCTTTCAAAAATAAGCCGTGTAATGAAAATTGCAGAAAACAGGGAGGTAACAATCCCTATCACCAGTGTCGTTGCAAATCCTCGAATCGGTCCTGTACCAAAAATGTAAAGAATAATACCCGTGAGGAAAGTAGTAACATTGGCATCAATAATGGCAGAACGTGCATTTTTGTATCCTTCGGATATTGCCATTTTAATGCCTTTTCCGGCACGAAGTTCCTCCTTGATTCTTTCATAAATCAATACGTTTGCATCTACAGAGATACCCACCGTAAGAACGATCCCCGCAATACCGGGCAGGGTAAGAACGGCATTCAGGGAAGCCAACACGCCCATGATAAAAAAGATATTGACTATCAGTGCAATATCAGCCACAAGTCCACCCCGGGCACTATAATAAAAGATCATAAATATCAGCACAACAATAAATGCGATCAGGAAAGAATTCATACCTGCATGGATGGCTTCCTGTCCCAGCGTTGGTCCGACAACAGCTTCCTGGATGATCTTTGCAGGAGCCGGTAGTTTTCCTGATTTCAGAATATTGGCCAAATCCTTGGCCTCATCAATGGTAAAATCACCTGAGATCTCTGAATTCCCTCCTTTAATTTCACTGTTTACACGCGGTGCTGAATAAACATAATTGTCAAGGACGATGGCAATGCTTTTACCAACATTTTCCCGGGTAAGACGGGCCCAGACTTTTGCACCTTCGGCATTCATCGACATGGTTACCTTCGCTTCGCCGGTATTCTGGTCAAACTCCTCTCTTGCCGTGTTAATCACATCACCCGTAAGGGGGGCTTTATTATCACGGGTAGTCACCTTGATTGCATGAAGTTCATAAAGGGTTTGTGCAGGATCATATTTATAAGGTTTAAAATGCCATTTAAAGCGTAAATCCCGTGGAAAAATAGCTTTAATCTGCTTCATATTCAGATACCTGTTTACCAGGGCTGTATCTTTACCATGGGCAAATCCGACGGTAGAACCAGGTACAAAATTTCCGTCGCGAGAAGTATTTGGTATTAAAACGCCAAATAAAGGATTTTGTGTTTTAAACTCTTCCAGCGATTGTGCTTCTTTCTGCTGGGTTGTGTCCTGCTCGATTAAGTTCAGCAAAGATGAGGCAGAAGTATCCGATGCAGCCGTAGTATCTGCTGCATTACTTCCGGTCTGTCCTTTCAGTGCAGGAGTTACCGGTTGCTGAGAAGTGGTGTCCTTTGTTGTACTTATAATTTCGCGCAGAAGATTATTCGCCCGCATGAGATAGGGACCTACTTCAGAATTTTCATAGGTTTCCCAGAATTCCAGATCGGCTGTTTCCTGCAATAATTTCCTGACACGTGAGGGATCTTTAACACCCGGCAGTTCAACCATGATCCGGCCCTGGGTAGAAAGTTTTTGGATGGTAGGCTGAACCACCCCGAATCTGTCAATACGGCTACTCAGAATATTAAAAGCATTATCGATAGCGTCCTGCGTTTCAGCACGCAAAACACGTAATACATCCTCATTGGTCGAATTAAAATCAACCTTGTCTCGTAATTCTATGGTATTAAATATTGCAGCCAGTCGTGCATCCGGAGCAATCTCCTCAAATGCCTGCCCAAACAGTGTAATAAAATCTTCCTGGCTGTTTCGCTGTAATTCCTGTGCCCTTTTAAGCGCCTCAAGAAATGTTGTATCTGTATTGTAGTTTGAAAGAGCTTCGACAATGTCCGTAACAGAAATCTCGAGAATAACGTTCATACCCCCTTTAAGATCGAGACCCAGGTTAAGTTCCTTTTGTTGACACTCACGGAAAGTATTTCCCAGATAACTCCATTTTTCTTTAGGCAAATCAGCTATAGAATCAAGATATCGGATTTCTTTACCCAAATCACCTTGTGCATATTCTTTTGCCTCCTTTTTTACCTTATAGGTTACAAACGAAAATGACAACTGGTAGATACTTACTACAGCCAAAGTAATGGCCAGAACAAGAATTGCACCTTTATTTTGCATTTTTAGTTCAGAATTATTGTAAATACTAAGTTTCTCAAGTGTTTAAAAATGTCGGGCAAAGATAGAAATTTTTTCCTAATGGCTATGCCATAACAGAGGAGAGAAATCCGTGAATTATACACATAGCTGAACTTCTTCCGGAAGTTCTCCGGAGAAAATCCACCACCCACAGAAACAAAAACATTTTAATTTACATCTTTCCAATCCGGTTAGAAATAGCTAAAATATATATTCATCCGGTACTTATCGCACCAGCCGGTCAAAATCGGCAGAGAGATCCCGTTGATTGATAAAATCATACAGTGTCATCTTCCGCAGATTATAGAAGTAAGTCCAGTAATCCCTTAGAGCTGAAATATAACCCCGTTTGGCCACATCTTTTTCCGAATCGGCAACATTGAGATCAAGTACGGCTATTTTGCCAATCAGAAACCGCTGTTTGGTCACTTCATATCTTTTACGGGCAGTAGTATCAGCCTTAGCAGCAATAAGCACCTGATCATCCTGAAGATTAAACTGGGCGACATTAAGGATAATACTTTGCTGAAAATCAATCTTTGCCTGCGCCACATTTGTTTTGACTACCTCTTCGTTGGATTGTGCCAGTTTGTAACGACCTCTCCCGAGACCCCAGTCAACAATAGGCAATTCAAACCCGATCCTGACTCGTTGCTGATCCAAAGGGTTACGATAGGCATCCGAAAAATCATTAGCCCGCTGTGTAAGGCCAAATGTCGCAAAAAGGTTGGCATTTAAACCTTTCTGCAGCCTGGCCTGGGCTACATCCCGTTGTGCTTCGAGTAGTTGCCGCTGAAAATCAAGAATTTCCGGATTATTTTTCCGGGCCAGGCTCAGCACCTGGTCCACGTTCACCTCCAGGTCAGGTATTTCGCTGGGAATGATCAGCTGAATCTGAACATTTTCATTGTAACCCAGGAATGACCGTAACTGAAACTCCTGAATTTGCAGATCTATTCCGGCCCTGTTCAAAGCTGTCCCGGCATTCAGGAGCCTCAGCTCCATCTGCAGAAGCTCATCCTCAGCAATGGTTCCGATGTTATATCTGCCCTGGGCAATGCGATACAGCGTATCGGCATTCGAATAGTTTACATGAGCTATTTCCTGATTCAATTGTGCGAGGGTAAGGTTAAAAAAAAGATTAACAGCACGCATGTTTACCGATTCCATAGCATCGAGATAACTTTTTTTAGCTTCCTCGTACTTAATCGGCTCAATTCTTTTCTCCCATTTTAGCGGGTTATAATCAAAGATAGGCTGCCGAAGACCTATGCTCATAGGTGTACTGATGTACTGAACAGAGCGGTCAGACCCGAATACATCAAAACGGGTTAAATCGGAGCTCGTAAAAATCGAGCCACCTGTAAAGCCAATATTTTGTGTTAGCGAAAGACCCAGCGTGGAATTATTGGTATTCTTTTCCACATAGTATTCCTGGCCGGTATTAAAATCATACTCCTTTTCAAATACACGCAAATAATCCGGTAATGTTGCATTCATGCTCAGGGCAGGGCGGTACTTCGCCTGATACGTTCTGTACGCCCAGTAGCTTGCCCTGAACTGATGCTTGGCCAGGATGGCCTGGGGTGATTGTTCGGTAGCCAGCTGGATAACCTGCTGAATGTTCAGGCGAAGGGTATCCTGTGCAAACAGGCCATGGGTCAACAACAGGAACAGGCCTGCGATAGTAAAACCAGTAAAAACTTTTCTGATCATCATGGAAAATATCTTTATTCGTAACGTAATGATTCAATCGGATCTTTTTCGGAAGCCCGTTTTGCAGGCGTATATCCAAAAACAACTCCAACAGCAGCAGAAACTCCAAAAGCAATGACTACAGCAAAAAGGCTGATAATGGTTTGAATACCAGCAAGCTGTTGAATTATCTTTGCCAGGAACACCCCAAGGAAAACACCGATAAACCCACCTGAAACACTTATCAGAATAGCTTCAGAAAGGAATTGAATAACAATATCCTTTTTCTTGGCTCCGATAGCCATACGTGTTCCGATTTCTTTAATTCTTTCCATCACCGTAGCAAACATAATATTCATTATCCCAATTCCCCCGACAATCAATGATATACTGGCAATGGCTCCCAATACAATATTGAAAATGTCTTTTGTCCGCTGTTGTTGTTTTAATAAAAGTTCAGGTATGGTGATTTCAAAATCCTTTACGCCAAGATGACGCCGTATCATCATCCGGCTGAGCACCTCGGTACTTGGTGTCAACTGTTCACTCTCCTTAACCTGAACAACAATTTTATCAAGTTGGTGGTAGTTGGAATTTGTATTTTGTGTTGCAGAGGAACTGCGGATACTCACAAAACCAAAGCCCCTGATCACAATAGAATTCTGAAATGCCTTGGTATTTACTAATGCCCTGTTTTCAATACGCATTAAGAATGTCTTTACCGGAATGTAAATATTATCATTATACACATTGACACCGGTATTTTCAAAAGAGGTTAATGTAAGATTGGTTCTGCGTAATACACCAATAATCCGGAACCACGTATTGCCAAATTTAACATACTGACCAATCGCATCTACCTGGTTAAAAAACCGGGACTTAATGTTTGCCCCGATAATACATACCGGAAGTCCGTGTTCTTCCTGATAATGGTTAAAATAAGTACCTTCAACAAGGTCCAGGTTATAAATACCAAAATAGTCTTTTAAAACCCCCACTACTTTAGCAGAAGACCTTTTCCCATTCTGCACAACAAATGAGTTCAGGGATATCTCCGGGCTGATCCTTTCAACTGATGGAAGGATCTTCATAATAGATTCAGCATCCAGCAATGTAAGGCCGGGAGAAAATTTATTTTTCTGTTTTTCCCCTTCCTGATTATTTTCGTCGCTACTGTTTGCGCTATCTTCTACAATGGGTGTGATAACGATATTGTTCACGCCAACCATTTTTATCTGATCAAGGATTTCCTGTTTGGCCCCTTTGCCGATGGCCAGCATACTGATCACGGCAGCAACACCAAAGATTATACCGAGTGCAGTGAGTACGGATTTCAGCTTGTTGGACATAATAGACTCAAAAGCGATAACAATATCGTGAAAGTATCTATGCATAAAAGTTCTTTCTTAATTTATAACACTTTATTTCGATCTTACAGGTCGTTTAACACCCTGACCCTGGAACCCTCCCCGGGTTTGTCTCATCATTTTCCGTCGAGATGCATTTTCTTCAGCTTGTTTTTTCAAACGTTCCTCCTCGGCCTCTTTCTTTCGCTCTTTTTCTTTGATCACTGGGATAAGTTCTTTCCCTTCCAGTTTAAATTTTTCCGCATTTTCAGGAAGATTCAGATATATTTTCTCTCCTTCTTTCAAACCCTTCTCTACAATAATCTCATTTTCATTTTCCGTACCAAGAACCACGACCTGTTTCACTCCGTTTTTCTTATAAACGTAAGTTATACTATCTTGCACCTGAACTGCTTCCAACGGAATAAACATGACACTGTCATAAGTATCCGTAATGATCTGGTTACTGGTAGTCATGGCAGGGCGAAGAATCGGATCGGTACCATCGATTTTTATAGTTACCTCAAAAACCTTGGCATCTGTATTTGGTAATTGTTCACCTATATTAGCTACCTCTGTAACCAAACCGGTATATTTCTTATCAGGAAAAGCATCCACACCGATACGCACCTTTTGTCCGGGTTTAACCTTACTGATATCTATCTCATTGACATAAGTTTTAGAAATCATAGAAGATAAATCAGGCAGGGTGGCTACAGTCAGGTCCCACGGACTGATCATCGAACCCACTTTTCTTTTTTGCCCACCCCATTCCTTATAATAAATCACCATCCCCGAAGCCGGAGCATGGATTTCAAATTTACTGATCACATTCAGCATTTCATCATGTTTTCTTTGTTGTTTTGCCAGGTTGATCTCTGCCTCCCGCATATCAGCTTCAGCCTGTCTCACTTTGAGAACATAATTTTTTTTAGCCTGGGCAAATGCCCTTTGTGCCTTATCGAGATTGATCTGGGCCTGACGGATGGTTGCCGGAGGTTCATAAACAGATTGCTCAAGCGTAATTTTTGATTCCTCCATGTTGTATCTGAGATTAATCAACTCATCTCTCAGATTACGCAATTCCATGGTTGTATCCAGTTTTGTTTTCTCATAGGCCGACTGGTCTTTTTCAAGGGCATCCATGACATCTTTGAGACTGTTATCTGCTTCGGACCGGTCAAGTAAAGCAACATAATCGCCCGAGTCAACTACTGTTCCCTCCGGTATCAGATCCTGTATTTTTATCTGACCAAAGCGAAGATTCCGGCTTCTCAATTCAGGAGGGGCCATAATCTGCACCGAGCTTTCGGCCTGCAGTTCTCCTGTAACATTAACCAGCACTTCAAATTGACCCTGCCGTACCTCCGTAAACAACTCGACTTTTTCATTTTTACCGGTTGAACGTGAATATACCCATAAGGCCAAAGATACCAGGACAATAATAACTCCAGTGATAATCAGTGTTTTCCTGGTATTACGTTTTCTTTTATTTTCCATAATGCTTCTTTCATTAACAGCTGAATGATTTCGAAAATAAGATACTTTTATAACTGTTACAATCTTTTAACATTTATTAACATCAATACAACATGGTAATTGGACAACAATATTGTCCTGATTATTCCATGATGATGATATTTTATTCTATAATTTTTTTTACGGATTTTGCAAGCATTTCGGCTGCATCAGGGGAATCTGCTTCAGAATAAATTCTGAGAACCGGTTCGGTATTTGATTTTCGGATATGAATCCACTTTTTCTGTAAAGCAAGATACAGTCCATCAGTATAATCAGCAACTGCACCCGGAAAAGCAGTCACAATCCGGGAAAATAATTCTTCTGTTTGAATGGTACCGGGAATAGAAATCTTGGATTTGGCTATAAAAAGATCCGGATATTTCTGACGGACTTTTGAAACCGGTTCTTTCAATTTTGCCAGATAAGTAAGAAAAAGTGCAATCCCCACAAGAGCATCCCTGCCATAATGGAGCGGAGGATAAATGATTCCACCATTCCCTTCCCCTCCTATAACGGCATTTGTCTCTTTCATTTTTTGCACTACATGGACCTCTCCGACAGCTGAAGTATATCTTTTTCCCCCATATTTTTGAGCGACTATTCCCAGAGCATTGGAAGAAGACAGGTTTGAAACCACATTCCCGGATTTTTTTTGCAGGAGATAATCGGCCACTGCTACCAGCGTATATTCCTCTCCAAAGGGTTTTCCGTTTTCGCAAATAAAGGCAAGACGGTCCACATCAGGGTCAACGACGATGCCAATATCAGCCCTATTCGTTAAAACTCCATGAGTCAGGTCTTGTAAATGTTCAGGCAATGGTTCCGGATTATGAGCAAACCTGCCGGTGGGTTCACCGTTAATTATCTTAATTTTCCGCACACCCAGTTTTTGTAAAAGCGCCGGAACAGCGATCCCTCCAACAGAATTAATTCCATCCACAACAATGGAAAATCCGGCTTTCTTAATGGCCTCAGAATCTACTTCTTCCAATGCCATAATTTTGTCAATGTGGTATTCCAGGTAGTCATATTTCACGGTGCGTATTCCGGTATCCTGTATTGATGCAAACCGGAAATCACCATTATTCCGGTAATCACGGATGATCGCACCTTCTTCGCCGGATAAAAATTCTCCTTTTTCATTTAACAGTTTAAGTGCATTCCAATGCTCCGGATTGTGGCTGGCAGTTATGATGATTCCACCTGAAGCCTGTTCGGCAATAACAGCCATTTCTACCGTAGGTGTGGTGGAAAGTCCCAGCTCCACCGTATCTATACCCATTGCAATAAGCGTATTACATACAAACTCGCAGACCTGTTCACCCGAAATCCGGGCATCCCGTCCAACAACAATACGACACGGTTTTGTCCTTGCCTTATTCAAAATAAATTTACCGTAAGCAGCAGCATAAGCTACAATATCCACCGGCGTCAACCCTTCTCCCGGCAGACCGCCAATAGTCCCACGTATACCTGAAACAGAACTGATTAATGGCATGAAAGAAGATACTTATATTTTGCGGTAAAGGTAACGAATTAATAGGCACAGACACAGGTAATTTTTATATCATCATACGTTAGCAGAAGGATTGTTCTGAAAATCACTATTTTTGCACCGATTCCAGGAAAACAGTCTGTTTGTACATTGCAACAATATAAATCATTATATCTATGGCCAGGGGTAACACGGATAAAAAAAAGAAAGGACTTAAATCATACAGGACACGGCATCGGCCCGGGAAATCCCCTGGAAAGCAGGTAGAAAATCTTCGTGCAAACCATCAGGACATATCAATCCGTCTCAACCGTTTTATTGCGATGAGTGGTATCTGTAGCCGGCGCGAAGCGGATAACCTTATTCTGAAAGGACTTGTTACCGTAAACGGGGAAAAGGTGAACCAGCTGGGGATCCAGGTAAAAACCGGAGATAAGATTTGTGTAGAAGGACGACGTATTTACCCTGAAAAGAAAATCTATATTCTGTTAAACAAACCAAAAGATTATATTACAACCGTAAAAGATCCTCAGGGACGTAAGACCGTTCTTGATCTGATCAATATACCGGGGAAGGAAAGAATCTTCCCTGCAGGCCGTCTTGACCGTGCAACGACAGGGGTGCTTTTACTTACCAATGACGGGGATTTGTCCGCCCGGCTTACCCACCCGAGGTATCAGCAGAAAAAGATCTATCATGTATTTCTTGATAAGGCAGTAACCCGGGCAGATATGCAACAAATCCTGGAGGGGATCAACCTTGACGGGGAAACGGTAAAAGCAGACGAGGTAAGTTATGTCGATGAGAATGATAAAACCCAGGTAGGAATGGAAATACATTCGGGAAAATATCATATTGTACGAAAGATTTTCGAGACACTGGGGTATAAAATCAAGCGCCTTGACAGGGTCTACTTTGCCGGCTTAACCAAGAAAAACCTCACCAGAGGCCGGTGGAGATACCTGACACCGAAAGAAGTGTCTATGCTTTACCGTAAAATTCCGGGAAATAAAGGATTCCCGGAAAAGCATAAAGGTCATCGGTAACAGACCCCGCCGGGTTTAATAAAATCCGGCAAGGAGAATTCTTATCTTTGCAAATAAAAATCCATTTTTATGCCTCATAAAGCCGGTTTTGTAAATATCATAGGACCCCCCAATGCCGGGAAATCGACATTGTTAAACCAGCTTGTCGGTGAAAAACTGGCTATTGTTACTTCCCGAGCCCAGACAACCCGTCACCGGCTTATGGGTATCGTAAACGGAAAAAATTACCAGATCATTTATTCAGATACTCCGGGGATGATAAAACCAAACTACAAGCTACAGGAATTTATGGTTAAAACCGTTGTATCCGCCCTGGATGATGCAGATCTAATCCTGTTTATCACAGACATTTCAGATTCTCCTGAAAAACAGGAACCCCTGGTAAAAAGGATTCGGGATAAAAAGATACCCGTCATCTGTGCTCTCAATAAAACCGACTTAATATCCGTGGAGGAAGTTAAAAACATACACTCTGTCTGGGCAAAGATCTTTCCCGGCCAGGTTGTATTACCTGTCAGCGCATTGTACGGAGCCAATCTGCCGGAGTTGCTGGAAAAGATCCTTGCTTTACTGCCTGAGCATCCTCCCTATTTTCCAAAAGACCAACTCACAGATAAGCCTGAGCGTTTTTTTGTTGAGGAGATCATCAGGGAGAAAATATTACTTCATTACAGGCAGGAGATCCCTTATTCCGTCGAAATTGTAACAGAGAGTTTCAAAGATGAAGAAAAGCTAATCAGAATCAGTGCACAAATATTTGTTGAACGTGAAAGTCAGAAAATCATTATCATCGGACGCAAAGGTCAGGCACTGAAAATAGTAGGGACGGAATCCCGGAAGGATATCGAGGCTTTTTTTGGGAAAAAAGTCTTTCTTGAACTATTCGTAAAGGTTAAAAAGGACTGGCGGAACCGGGAAAAACTGTTAAAATCTTTCGGATACCGTTAAACTTGAAATTATGGGAAACATTGTTGCAATCGTTGGTCGTCCGAATGTCGGGAAATCAACCCTGTTTAACCGGCTGACTGAAACACGCCAGGCAATAGTTGATGAGTTCAGCGGTGTTACCCGTGATCGTATCTACGGACAGTGTTTTTGGAATGGAGTAACCTTTTCCGTCATAGATACCGGCGGATATGTATCCAGTCCACAAGATATTTTTGAATCCGAAATTCGCAAACAAATACTTATTGCTATAGAAGAAGCGGACAAGATTATTTTTATGGTTGATGTGGAAAATGGTATTACCGATCTGGATGCGGCTGTCGCCGATCTTTTGAGACGGTCTGCCAAACAGATTTTTCTTGCTGTGAATAAAGTGGATAATGCCGCACGAAAATATGAAGCCGGTCTGTTTTATAAGTTGGGTTTAGGCAATTTGTTTACACTCTCTGCCATCAGTGGTAGTGGAACCGGTGAACTTCTCGATGCCCTTGTCGATTCGTTTTCCGGTACCGAGGAGTCCCGGCAGGAAGAACTCCCGCGATTTGCTATCGTGGGACGGCCAAATGTCGGAAAGTCCACGCTAATTAACACATTACTTGAAGAAGAGAGACAGATCGTAACTGAGGTTTCAGGTACTACCCGGGATGCGGTGGATATCCTTTTCAATAAATTCAATCATCGTTTTTATCTGGTGGATACAGCCGGCATCAGAAAAAAGACCAAGGTTAAAGAGAATCTTGAATTTTATTCGGTGATGAGATCAATCCGTGCAATCGAACATGCCGATGTCTGTTTTTTATTGCTTGATGCAAGATTAGGTATTGAAGGTCAGGATATAAACATTTTCCGGTTAATTCAGCGAAACCAGAAGGGGTTGGTTATTGCGGTAAATAAATGGGACCTTATTGAAAAGGATCACCATTCTCTTTCTAAATATGCAGAAACCATCCGTGAAAAAATATCTCCTTTCCAGGACGTCCCCATACATTTTGTTTCAGCCCTTGAACAACAACGGATACTGAAGCTTCTGGATGCCGGTATGCGGGTTTACGAAAACCGCAAGCAAAGGATCCCAACAGCCAAACTAAATACAGTCTTCCAGGAAGCTGTAAGACAATATCCTCCTCCTGCGGTAAAAGGGAAATATATTAAAATCAAGTATGTCACCCAGTTACCAACACCGACACCCGTATTTGCATTTTTTGCCAACCTTCCACAGTATATTAAGGAGCCTTACAAAAGGTTTCTGGAAAACACCCTGAGAAAAAATTTTCATTTTCAGGGGGTACCTGTAAATATTGTTTTTCGTAAAAAATAATCCAAACGCTTCAGGATATTTCGAATACCCGGAATATTCCTAACTTTGTAACTATGTTACGTCAGGCATTTTATATAGTACTTACCATATCCCTCCTGGCAGGAGCATGCCGGAAAACGGTTATACATTCGCCTGTACCTGAAATTTCTTTTAAAGCTTTTTATCTGAAAGATTCCATTGATCCTTTGGGAAATCAGGGAGTTGTCGGGTCTCTTGTTTTTTCATTCATTGACGGTGACGGTGATCTGGGTCTTAACCCTAAGGACTCTGTCAACCCTGGTGATACTTCCGGTTTTAATCTCTTCTTCACCCTCTATTATATGGATATGGGGACACTTGTCAAAGCAAATGAGGATGAGGTTAAGACTCCTTTGAACTACCGGATTCCCTATCTTGAACCCGGAAAAACAGACATCGAACTTTCCGGGGAGATACAGGTTGATTTTTTCTACCTTATCTTCCCCTATGATACGATTTCGTATGATTTCTATATCGTTGACAGAGCCGGAAACCAAAGCAATATTGAATCTACACCATTGATCGTATTGAATATCCCTTGAAAAAAATAAAACAGATTGCTATGATTACTGCCGACAAGAAAATGGTCGACCTGATCCATATGAATTACGTTTTGATCAAGGTCCTGAACCGTTTTGATATTTCCCTGGGATTTGGTGATAAAACCATTGGTGAAGTATGTAAAGAGCAAAAAATAGATGTCCGGTTTTTTCTGGAGATCATCAATTCATTTCTGGATAGTGATTATTTTCCCAAAGAGCATCTGCAAACATTTCCTGTACGGTTGATCATTGATTATCTGTCACGTACGCATCAGGATTACCTCGGGAAAAGCATCCCCCTGATCGAAGACCTGATTAATAAAATAGCGAAAAACTGTTATGAAAACCGGGAACACGGATATCTCCTTACAAAATTCTTTAACGAATATAAAGATGAACTTTTCAGACATATTGAGCGGGAAGATAAACATGTATTTCCTTATGCAAGATGTACAGAAGAAGTATTTCGGGGGCGTGCAGATAAAGAATGTATCCGGAGAGTACAGGACTATTCCATCTCTACCTATCTGAATGAACATGATGATATTGAAGAAAAACTCTTTGATCTGAAGAATATCATTATCAAATACCTGCCTTCGCCCTCACAACCAGAACTTTGCTATGCAATACTTTCAGAGCTTTTTAATCTCGAAAAGGATATGAATAATCACAGCAGAATCGAAGAAAAAGTCCTGGTTCCCAAAGTTGAGGCCATGGAGGATGAAATCAGAAAGAAGGGATTAATCTCAGATGCAGAGGAACATGATTAAGCAAAGCGTACTTATCATATCCCGGTCATACGTTATCCGTAAGGGTTTGAAATCACTGTTTGATGAATTGGATACCGGATATAATGTACTTTTTTCGGACGATGGAAATATCCCTGTACCGGTTTCTGCCGAATTTATTTTTCTGGACCCTGAAATTACATTTCCGGAGATCATCGGGCAACAACTGGAAGGAATTCCTGTTTTCGAACGTCCAAAAATTATCTTGCTGAGCTGGGGGACCCCTGGCCGTAATAAAAACCACCCTCATGTATTAGACCTTTCACAATCAAAAAGCCTGGTCTTACCACAGTTGAAGGATTATCTGGGAACCCCGGAAAAAGAATCCTTTGCTTACAGTACAACAGATCCTTTAAGCAAACGTGAAATAAACATTCTCCGTCTTGTTGCCCTCGGGAATACAAATAAAGAAATTGCAGAAAAACTTTTTATCAGCACACATACGGTTATCACACACCGTAAGAACATTACACGAAAGCTGGGGATAAAAACCGTATCGGGATTAACAGTTTATGCAATATTGAATAAGATAATACACCTCGAAGACCATCAGTAAATGGAATAGGAAGGACTTCCCCCGTCAAATTAACCGGATTCCCATGAAAAGGACATCATCAACCTGTTCATAATCACCTTTCCAGGTTTCAAAGTTTGTTTTTATATGCAGCCATTGTTCATCCATACTTTTATCATGGATATCATCGATCAGGTTTTTCAGGCGTACCATTTTGAATTTTTTCCCTCTGGGACCTCCAAACTGATCAGGATAACCGTCTGAAAACATATAAATGATATCTCCTTTTTCCAGATTATATTCCTGGTCCTCAAAGATTTTTTCCCCAACGACCTCCCCACCTACAGCGCTCCGGTTTCCCCGGATATAAAACTGTTCCTGTTGATGGAACAGGATAATAGGCCGCATGGCAGAAGCAAACTTCAGATGACGGGTTTTGGCGTGTATCTCACAAATTATAATATCCATCCCGTCATTTGACCGTTCGGCTTCAAGATTTTGATTCAGTGCCGTTGTAATTTCCTTATCAAGATAAGTCAGTAACTGGGAAGGGCTTTCGTACCTGTGCTGGTTGGTCACATCTTTGATCAGTGTTGACCCGATCATGGACATAAAAGCACCAGGGACACCATGGCCTGTCGAATCAGCACAAACGACCAGAAACCGGTCATCATCAATTCTACCCCACCAATAAAAGTCTCCACTAACAATATCACGAGGCTGGTAAAAAACAAAGCTTTCCGGAAATGCATCTCTCAGCCTTTGCACCGGAGGCAATATGCTCGATTGTATCCTTTTTGCATAATTGATGCTGTCCGTAATTTCCTTGTTCTTAACTTCAAGTTCTTCTTTTTGAGTAACCACTTCACTTGTACGCTTGTCCAGTTCTTCCTGCAGATATTTTTGAAGCTTGATATGATTTCTTTCCCTGACCTTAATGATAAAAACCACCGCAAAAACCACCAGAATAACTATCAGAAAATAGAACCACCAAGACTTCCAGAAAGGTCGTTTAATGATAATCTGCATCGTGACCGGTTCTTTACTGCTAACACCAAAAGCATTATATGACTTCAGTTTGAAAGTATACTTCCCATCTTCTATCCTGCTGTAATAAGCAAATGTATTTGCCGTAAGATCAATCCAGTCTTCATCATAATTATCCAGCATATACTGATATCTTACTGCATCCGGATCCGAATAACTGATACCAACATAATCAATACGCAGACGGTATTTGCCATAGGGCAGGACCAATTTATCGGTTACCGGATAGGGTTGGTCTGACAAAGTAACTGAAAGAATGGATGTTTTAGGTGGAATATCCGTCGGGGCTTCATTTCTGATATCATAAGTAATCATTCCGGATGTAGAACCAAACCAAAGTTTCCCATCAGGGTCAATCAGTGAAGCAGAATGATTTATATCTCCGGTAATTCCGTCTCGTGATGTATACGTACGAATAAAATTATTACGGGTATCTATACGGCTAATGCCGGTACGATGGCCAATCCAAATATCTCCGCTCTGATCCTGCAGCAGACTGTAACAATAATTCGAAAGTAATCCTGATACTGTGGAGTAATTCAGCACAGTATCTTTGGTAAAATAGAAAAGCCCGTTGCCGTATGTTCCAGCCCAAAAGTTCCCGTCATGATCTTTAATAACAGTAAGAAACTCATTCCTGGCACCCATGTTGGGTATGACCCGGCTCCGTTTTACCTCACCGGTGGGGGAAATAGTATATAACGCATCGCTGGTAGAAGCAATCCACGCTGTTCCATCCTCATCCAAAAGGATTTCATTCACTTTATTATACGGCAATCCTTCCGAGGTTGTAAAGTGTTTTATTTCCCTGCCCTTATTATTAAACAGGTAAACACCATTACTTGTAGCCACCCAGATATTCCCTTTGTAAACGCTAATATCATTGATTTTTCGATCCAGATCATTTGTTGATACAAAAACCGGCACAGGCCGTGAAGCATTTTTCTGAAGGCTGTATAAACCATTTTTAGCAGTACCAATCCATAACTTCATCGCATGATCCAGAACAAGGGAAATTATTTCATCCCTGGGTAAACCATTAGCCGTACCAATAAATTTTTGATTTCCGGTATTCTGATTCCTGATAATAATTCCGTTTTCAGTACCGGCACAAAGAATATCATTTCTTATCGTTAAACTCAGGATATTATTTCCAGGCAGGGGTTCGGGGAATGCGATAAACTGGAATGCTTCACTTTGGAGCTGGGCCAGTCCGTCACCATAAGTTCCAATCCAGATATTATGTTCGAAATCCTCAAAAATGCACTTTACATTCTTGCTTTTAAGCCCATTATTCTGATTATAAAAAAACGTTTTGACATGTCCGTGCCCGTTCTCAATTTTCACAACCCCCTGCCCAAAAGTAGCCAACCAGATATTCCCTTTATCATCCTGGAATACCTGCTGTATATTTGTCTCCGGTATCTGCCACAAATCAGTAAGATCATTCACAACAGTCGATTGGTTATCAGCGGGAACTATTCGATAAATCTTGCCTCCCCGTGTCCCGGCTAAAATGTAGTTCCCGTTTCTTACGTCTAATAACGTCTGAATGTGCATATTGTTAAAAGCAGTAACTTTCTCAATAAGGGCAGGAGGTTCAGATGCGGAAAAGAATTTATATATAAAAAGCCCGTCGAAGGTTCCAATAAGCAAATGGCCGGTGCTATCTACAGAAAGGGAGGCCAGTCCTTTAACATCAATATTCAGGTTTTCCACATCCTGGTCATCACCGGGACTAACTCTTAAAACGCCCCCGTTTTGGGATGCAATGAGGACATTCCCAAAAGGATCCTCAGCAAAAGCATTCACACTGCTTTTTGAAAAAGCCCGGACATTGTAGAACCTTGGGTCTCCCAATCCTGAAAAACGAATGACATGTCCATCATTAAACCCAAACCAAACTTTCCCTGTGTGATCAGTAAATCCCGACGTTACAAAACTTTTTCCCAACGAATCAGGAAGAATATCCGAACTAAAATGCAATCCGTCATACCTGCTTAACCCGGTACCGGTACCAATCCATAAAAATCCCTGTGGATCAGACTGAATACTATAAATAAAACGATCAGGCAGACCTTGTTCTATACTAAAAGTCCTGAAATTAAATGATTGTCCGTAAACGACACCAGAAATAACAGAAATCAGCAAAAACAGGCTGATCCTTATTGATCTGCGGTATATGCCGGCCGGATAATTCATCTCTTAATGGGCTTTACACTGATCCCATATCTGAATTTAGGAACACCACCAATAGGAACGGTGTTAAACGGTAGTGCTTCTCCATACTGGTTCTTTACCGTAATAACAACATTGTTATTTCTGACAAGCGGATTCTTACTTTTAATAAACTGGAAGTCAAAAGAAGTATTCAGTTCTTCAGGCTGAACCTTAAATTCACTGGCTACCTCGAAATTGTCTCCCGAAACTGCATTGAGCTGGTTTTGCCGGGCTACGGTTACCGTTCTGATAATACCATCATCATCCCAATCGAAATTTGTCTGTCGAATGGAGATCACCCGGTCGTCAACATAAGGATAGATGTGTGATATCTGATTGGGATCATTATACAAACGGAAACAATATTCATAAGTAAAAGCATTCGCTCCTTCTATACCAAGATTTTCACGGTCTGAAGAACTAAGATAAAAATTATACAAATTCCCATCATCCCCGTCGATCCCCATTACAATAATCTTAAACACATATCCCTGAAAATCTTTGACATACTCTCCTTCCGTTGGATTAAAAGGCCCAAAAGAATACCATTTTTCATCGTAACGCACCTCTCCTCCAAATGTTTTGGACACCAACAAATTTCCACTCCTGAAATTTCCCGTTGGATTACCTGTTTTTGCATCTTCATTCGACCAGGTTTCCTCTCCTCCGTAAATTGAGAATTCAGTTTTTGTATTAAAAAACCCATTAATTTCATCTATCGCACCAATACATTCCGGATCGAATACCCTGATGTAAACCGGATCCCTGTATTCCTGGGGAATCACAAAAAAGAAGATGTTGCAAAAATCATCATCACCCCAGTGCGTATCCGCTTTATTCCCGAAAGTTACCAGGTGCGGGATATTTTCCACCTCGGCCGGAACCGGCTGCGCAAAAATTCCGGAAGGCAACATCAACATCAAAAAAATAAAATATCCGCAGAGATATATCCCGTTTAGCTTGTTTTGTTTCCTGTATAAAATCTTCATCTTTCCGAACTCAGAATGCTTCCATGAAAAGGATATATATATATTCACTGTCAAAATAAATAAAAAAAAATGAATATGAAAGATATTGAAGAGGAAACAAATTAAATGCCAAAGACAACCGGGAAAAAACCAGAAGGATACCGTTTACTTATTTAATAATACCTTAATATTCTTGGTTATACAAGTTTGCTGTATTTTTTTCTGATCCCCGGGTTCGCTGATAACGGACAGTTGAATACGATGTATTCCCGGATCATAATAGGTTTTTTCTACCGGATTTCCTTCCATAACCTCCCCATCCCCAAAATTCCACAAATATTGCGCCGGAATAAACCCGGAAATTTCCACACCTCCGGAGATCTTTACCGGTTCACCGGCCATACAGGAATCAGGGGCTTCAATAACAGCCTGTTCAACTTTAACAACCTCAACCAGATAAGTAGCTACATCATGTCTTACCTCACCGGTAATGGTATCGGTAACATTCAGCCTGGCCAAATAAGTTCCGGGATTATCATAACAATGCTCGGAAGTGTGACCAAATGCCTGTTTCCCATCACCAAAGTCCCACTGGTAAATAACCGGGATGGTATCAATACCCCTGCTTTGGGTTTCGTAAAACATGAAACAATTCACCGGTGCTTCCATCGCTTTGCAACCCGGATTAACCGGGATCATGGAATTAAAAGTGAAAATATTATCCCTTCCTTCCCTGGAGGAAGTAAGCAACCCATAAGTAAAGGTTTTATCTGCAATAAATCCAAAATCATCTGCCACAGAATTAAACGGAGCCTTAAGTTGCATAGGGTTTAACCATTTTCCGTTAATATTTCTGGTATAATATATATCCAGTCCTCCCATCGTACCCGGACGGTTCGAAGCAAAATATAATCTTCCTGAAGGATGCCAGAAAGGAAACAGTTCGGAACTGTCAGAATTCACTTCAGACCCAAGATTCTCAGGCTCAGTCCATTTCCCCTGCTCAAGGATGGTTATATAAATATCCGCCTTCCCTTTCCCTCCGGGCTGGTCTGAGACGAAAAAGAGGGTGTCTCCGGAAAGAGTTAGTGCCGGATGCCCTGTTTTATAGGCAGGATTATTGAATGGAAAAGGTTTAACATTTGTCCATACATTGTTTTGTAATTGCGCAGTAAAAATACCATAGTTGTTCACCTGGGTTTTATTTTTTCTATCTGTATTCAGATTGCGCGTAAAATAGAGAATGTTATGTACGGAATCAAAACAGGCGGGGCCCTCATTAAAAAGTGTTGCCAGAGATTTATCCAGAAGCCGGGCAACTCCCCAGCTCATACTGTCCTTTCTTTGTACAAAGTATATGTTGCTGGTAGGTATTCCTTCCGTGGATTCATAAGTTACCAGAGCAGAGCTTCTGCGGTTGGAAGTAAACAACAAACCATTCCTGAAAAATACAGGGGCATAATCATCTGCTACAGGTGTGCTGAAAGTAGCCCGTTTAATTTCATAAAGTGATTGAGAGGACACCCATCCCGAAATGCCAGCCAGGATAAAAAAAATAACAAGGAATTTCTTATTCTGTTTTCTCATAATTATTAAAAATACCTTGGATTTGCCGCTCTTATTTTATAAACAAAATCGTAACGGAGATATACTTCATGCGTAGCATTCAATACGGAACTGAATTGTCCCATCGTATAATCATACGAATAACCCAACATAAACTGGTCATTCATTTTAAGTTCAATAATACCTACAACCTGTGAGGCTACCGTATTTCCCCCCATACGATAGGATGCCCCAAGCCATACTCTGTCTTTCAGGAAAATAAACATAGAATTAATATCCAAACGGTAATCACTTACTGTACCAAGGTATTGAGCCAGGAAGGATGGCCGCCATTTAAATCCGTCAATTTCCCCTATGAGAGCTCCTGCAGAAAACATATAGTGTGCATATTGTGGTTGTAAAGTGGGGCCGTAACTGTATGATGTTGTATCCGAAAATTTATAGGTAATCATTCTCGGAATGGAAAATCCCGTGAAAAACCGTTTCGAATAATAGTAGATTCCAAATCCTGCATTAGGTTCCGTAAGGGTATTATTGATAAATACCGGATCCTGCGGCATGTTCGGATCAAAATATAATTGATTGAAATTTTCATCTTTATAATCTATCCCTGCCCGCAGTCCCAAACCAAGGATGGATTTTTTTAAATGGATCCTGAAGGTATAATCCAACGATCCAAACATGCTGTGTGTAGAACCCGCCGTACGGTTTCCAATGATCATTCCGAAAGCAAGCTTGTCATTTTTTAAGGGAAAATGAGCACTTAATATTTCCTGCTCAGGCATTCCGGCAATTCCGGTCCATACTTTTGCATAATGGGCGGACAGACTCAGCCCGTCCCGGCTACCGGCATAAGCGGGATTAATTACCAGCCCGTTCACCATATATTGACTGTACTGTCCATGCACAGTGAACGATATCGTAACAATAAAGATAATAATCCAGCTTTTCTTTATCATTGCCTTTTAACCACAATATAGCCGGAAAGGGTTTCCTGTACCTTTCCGCGGATTTTCAGTATAAAATAATAAGTTCCTTCAGGCAGCGGAGATAAGTCATTTGCTGTCCCTCCCCAACCGCTACTGCTTTCATTCGAAGTATGCATGAAGTTATCGATTTTATAAACAACCACCCCGTTTCCATCAAAAATCGTTAAAGTATTTTCCACATTTTCGGCTCCGGTAACCCTGAAGAAGTCATTAATACCGTCACCATTGGGCGATATTCCATAATTATGTTGATTGAATTTCTGAACCGTTACGATGACATCATCTGTTTTAACAGGGCATGCCCCATTGGTTACGGAAAGAATAAACAGGTTCTCACCCGGATCGAGATTGGTAACATTCGTGGTGAATGCTGACGGGGTATTGATCACCGCATTCCCATTTGTAGTCCATTGTATCATTCCAATAACAGGACTATCCTGGCTTCCGGACAAATCAATGATTGTCTGACCAGGTTCAAGGACGGTATCATTGCCGGCATGTACATTTCCGGGATCCTGCCAGAAAGTAATTGTTACCACAGCAGTCTGGAGTGGGCAAACTCCGTTGGAGACCTGCCAGGTAAGTGGATAATTGCCTTCGGACGTAACCGTGGCCTGGGCATTTGCCGCCATCGTATCACTGAGTGTCATCCCTGCAGGGACAAGCCAGGATGAAGATCCAAAGGCAGGATTTGTCGCTTTAAGAGTATAGGTAAATCCACAAACTTCTTCATCCGGACCGGCATTTGTCACCGGAATCCCGTCTACATGAACTTTGGCCAGTCCGGTCAGGTCTGCAGGTAAGGCTTTACAACCTGCATTATCGGTAACATCCGTAATGGTATATTGAAAATCGGTAAATGCTGCGGTAGTTGAAGGAGTTATATTTTCCACCTGTGGCGAAGTATTGGCAATACCAATAACAGCCGGATTACCAAATCCATCATCGTAAGTAAGATTCCAGGGACCCGTAACTCCGCTCACCTGAAAAGTTAGTCCAACCGCATCGCCGTCACAAATCGCAGTATCCAGGCCTGCAATGACAGCTGTTGGTAAAGGCAGAATATTAATTCGCAGGTCCGTACTGGTATCCCGGCAAGTAGAAGCAGGGCCTGATGAAACAATACGACGGTAAAAAGTCTGTGAAGTTAGTACCGGCGTCTGGTAATCCTCCTGCAGGTTGCTGCCACCGGCACTGCTCCAGGATAAGGCATCCGGACTTTCTTCCCACAGGTAAGAATAAACGCCTGCTTCTCCTCCGGCAGGTAAGGATCCGTCCAGTAATGAGGAGTCTCCGAAACATATGGAAAAATCTGCCGGCAGCGTATTCCCGGATATCGCAGGTAAAACATTGATTGCAACCGTATCGCTTGTTACCTGGCATGCTCCGGACGTTACACCCCGGCGATATAATGTTGTCTGGATAAGGTTACCCGGAGCATATGAAACGGTATTCCCTCCGGTACCCGTCCAGGTTGTACCTGCATCAGTACTTTTCTCCCAGGCGTATGTATAAATACCGTCCCCGCCAACAATAGGCGCAGGTTCCTGAATAATGGCTGCAGGAGCCTGATTTTCACAGATGGTAGTGTCCCTCAAACCTGAAGGCAAGTTAATACCATAATTTTGAATGAGCGGATCTACGGTTATGGTCAGCACCAGCGAAGTATCGCGACAGACATCCGAGTAAACAACTCTCCGGTAATAAGTGGTATCTATCAAAGCTGCTGCACTGTAATTTATATTTGTATTGGTCTCCGTACCTGCAATAAAAGCAGCATTATCGTTGCTTTGCTCCCAAAGATAAGTATATGTTCCGTTTCCCCCTCCGGGAGCATTTCCAACAAAAGGTAAAGGTACTTCTCCCTCACAAATCTGCTGGTCACCCGAAATAAAATTGCTAGTAATCTTCGGCCAGTCGATTAAAGTAACCGCATTACTTGTGTCACTGCAGGTATTGGCCAGGCCGGAATACACCACTCTGCGAAAATAAGTCGTTCCCGGGAAGGTTGTTGAAGTTGTATCGGGCGAATAATTCTGATTGGCATTTGTGCCATAAGCATTGTTCCAGGTGGCATAATCGGTACTTTCAACCCACTGGAAAATATAGCTGTTATCCCCGCCGGATGGGACAGTACCACTTAGCGGCACAAAAGCAAATCCCTGGCAGATGGTCTGATCGGCAGAAACCGCATTGTTCCCGACAAGCGGTAAAACATTAATAGTTACCGTATCACTGATATTCTGACATTTTCCGGAATAAACATTCCTGCGGTAGTACATGGTATCATTAAGTGCCGGCGGTTGGTAAATATCATTGGTATTTATTCCGGCGGCATCCGTAAAATTTATCCCGTCTGTACTTTCTTCCCACAGGTAAGCATAGGTACCGTCACCTCCGGCCGGTATTCCGAATACCGGGAGAATAGGATTTGGCGTCTGTCCGAAACAGATTGTGGTATCAAAAGAAAACTGGTTCTGTTGTATTCTGGGTTGGACCACAATGGTCAGTACCTTACTGACATCAATAATTACCGGTACCGAATTGTCGGTAATGGTACGCCGGTAATAGGTTGTATCGAAAAGCTGCACGCCAAGATCCAGGTTGCGTTCCGCAACTCCGGAAGTTTCAACCGTCCAGGTAGATTTGTCGTTACTGCTTTCCCAGGTAAAAGTGTAAGGACCGGTCCCACCCTTAGGGATTGAACCCAACAGTTTGGGGACTACCTCTCCTTCACAGATTGTGTCGGTAATATCTCCCGATACGGAAGAAACAACAGAGTTGAACAAGAAACCGGTAAGGGGTACAGAAAGACTTGCCAGTATTATACCGTCACCACCATCGGCACCAACATAACTTGCACATGATCCGTTTAAGGATACACCTTTTGCCCCTCCGCTAATATCCGTTGTGGCATTCCCCCAGTTAATGGGATTGCTGTGCCAGATGATGCCACCGCCGCCACCGCCACCGGGGCCGGTACACCCTGGTCCATTGGTAATACCTCCCGTGCCTCCTTTGACTTCAACCGATACCGTTGATTTTAATTCCGCAACATCCAGGAGTATGGTTCCGCCGGCTCCGCCACCACCGGCGCCTGCCGAGGCAATACCGGAAACACTTTCCCCATTGGCAAAGATTCCAAATCCATTACCAATGAGTGTATCCGCCATAATTAAAACAATTCCGCCCCCATTCCCGCCGGGAGTTCCAAGATCGCCGCCAGACTGCGTCCCCGAACCACCGGCGCCACCCATAAATATCCGGTTATCGGTACTCCAGCCACTTATATTGGAACTTGAATAACTGTACCATCCCCCTACTGAACCCGGAGTTCCACAAACATTTGATTCATTACCCCCGGAACCGCCTGTACCGTAATTTGCCCCGCCACCACCACCGGAATGCAAGGCGTTTCCGCCACCACCACCGTTAAATAACGGCCCTCTACCTTTACTGTAAAAAGTATCCAGTGGATTCCCCAGTGAAAGATTATACGAAGCCAATCCCTCACCTTTAAAACCGGCACTATCCGAGCTATACATAAAAGACATATCTAAATAACCGGTATCAGTTTCACTACACTCACCATTACCGTTTACAACAACACCGCCCCTGAAACCTTTACCTGAAACATTGATACTTGCCTGCAGGTCTAATGTGTTGCCAACAAGGATGGCAAGTACCCCGCCTGTACCTGTAGCACTGTCCCAGGGTTGGCAGGTAAGCTCACCGGTAACAACGGCATTGTTATAACCACGAGCTTTTACCAACTGGATATTGCCCTCGATTTCATAAGTTTTACTTAGATCAGCTGTAAAAACAATCTGATTCCCTGAAACAGACAGAACAATTAACAGCTCATAGTGCCCTGTACTATATTTATTTTGCATTGATCCGAACGATCCGATATTGTTGTTGACATTAATCCCCACGCCCTTCATCTGTACGATCATGACGGTGTCTCCGGCAGCAAATGCAGACGCATCAGCAAGCGAGACCCTGTCGGTACCATCTATGGAAACGACCTTACCATATGCATTTATAACACCTGAAACAGGGGTTTGGGCTAAACCGGATATGGTTATCAGCCACAGTCCAATGAGTGAAATTATGGAAAGTTCTTTCCTGGGCACGTGGTTTTTCGGATAATTGGATTTTAACAAATATATAGTTTTTTAATATTCTACTGCCCGGAAAAATTGTAAAAATATTCATTCCGGAAGCGCCCAATCGCATTAATCATCCACATTCTCTTGTTCATCAGGTATATATAAAGGAAGCCGGACAAAGAAAGATGTTCCTGCTGTTTCATTCGGTTTGTACCATATTTCCCCGCTAATATCTTCAATAATCTTTTTTACAATAGCAAGCCCCAATCCCATACCACTGGATTTTGTCGTAAAATTGGGCTCGAACAAACGGTCACCTGATCCTTCCGGAATTCCCGAACCATTGTCACTTACGGTTAATAATACACTTTTGTTCCCCTCTTCTGCTGAGATGGAAATATTGATCTCTCCTTTCTGCGGTTCAGGAATGGATTGAATCGCATTTTTCAGCAAATTGACAATAACACTGTTGAACTCTTCCCGATCTGCAAACACAACCAATTTATCTTTATTATCCTGGTGATAATGAAACTTAATGTGGTGTTCTCCGCTAAACAAATGAACCACCTCCCCAATTACATCAACAACAGGTAAAGGTTCGTAATGAGTCCGGGGTAATCGGGCAAAGTTCGAAAAAGCCGTGGCAATTTTCGATAAGCGATCAATCTGCTCTACCAGAGTGCGTGTCACCTGTTCCATATGTTCACCAAAATCTTCCCGCTTATCCTCCCAGGAACGTTTAAGCTGCTGAATACTCAGTTTCATAGGTGTTAACGGATTCTTGATCTCATGGGCAATCTGTCGGGCCATTTCGCGCCAGGCACTTTCCCGCTCAGATTTTGCCAGCAATTCAATATTTTTTGCCAGTTCATCAATCATCCGGTTATACTCACGAACAAGTCCTCCAATTTCATCATTACCCGTATAAACAATATGCTCGTATTGCTGTCCCAGCTTAAACTTACCTATCTTTTCCTGTATCCGCCGTAACGGATTGGTGATCTTGTCAGAGATAAACACTGCCAGTGCAAAGGAAATCAGGATCAATACCATCCACGAATTAATAATGCCAACAATCATATTGGAAATTTCACGGGCAAGTAGATTTTGTTTTGTGAAGTAAGGCAGGTTAAGATAGGCAAGCAGTTTATTATCCTGGTTGAAAAACGGTGTATATGCCGAAAGGAAAGTTAATTTTCCGATAGATTCCCTGTGTACATATTCCGACATTTGTTTCCGTTTTAACTGATAATAGGCCTCCTCGTTGAGCCGGGGGCTCATCAAATGTTTTTCAAAAATCTCAGGCCGGGAAGTTGCCAGTAAATAACCACTTTCATTATACAGGTTGATATCGGTATAAAACACATTGGAAAATTTCACTAACAGATCATTCAGACTGGCATATTGCGGGCTGTGCCAGTTTTTATCAATGGAAGTTTCAAAACTTATTTTATGCTCCAGTTCCACATAAACGCTCTGGAGCTTCTCCTTAAGATTTTTTAAATGATTTTCGTAAAACTGTTTTTTACTGAAAAAAATAGTTCCCGCACCCACAAGCAGAAAAATAAAAAATAACAAGGAAATGATCCAAAGCTGGATCTTCTGCTTTAACAAAAGATTTCTGAAATTCAACCCGACAGGAAAAACCGTTCTGAACAAACCAATAATAATTAACAGGAAGAAAAACACAAACAGGTAGGAAAATGAGATCAGGTAATCCGGAAAACGATGCAACCTGTAGCTCATTACCATCGTCGTGGATCCGTTAGGGCGATAGATAATATGCCGGTAGCCATCAAATTGCCGGGTGGAAAATTCGTTTTCAGAAGGGGGGAAAACTTTATCAGTTATAGGAAAGGGAAAATCCCCTTTCTCGGCAACCAGTTTCCCGTCATAGTATTTGGCATAAGTGAAAACCGCAGGGACAGGTTCACGTGCACCCTGCTGGTCGAGAAGTAGTTCAGGATACCCAAGTTGCTCATATAATATTCTTGAATCAAGTTGAATGTATAACCCGTTTGAATCGCCTTGCGTTACAGCAGGAAAATACAAGGCAGCCAGATAACTGATCAGTCCGTTTTGTGTATCCAGATAATAAAATTTTGTTCCGCTGATCGGGGTTCCGGTTTCTTCCAGAAACGTTTGAAAAAAGGAAAAACAAGGCCTGGGAGATTCATCTACAAAAATATCCATCTCCGGATTACAAAGCGTGACAGATAGTTCATATTTGTCCCAGTAACCGTTAAAATAACGTAATTTAAGGTACTGGAAAATCTGGTCAACATCCGTTTGAGAAAAACCCTGTTTTCTCATCATAACACTTAGTTCCTGATCCTGAAGTAAGGGGGTGTTTATTTCTTCCATGAGCAGTTCAGCCACCGGATCGCGCTCAGCTGCAAGATTCACTGCCATCAGTCGGGCATTCTGATCCCTGCGTACACCAGAATATTTTAATATCAATACCGTAGAAAAAACCCCCATAAAAAATGCAATAAAAAAGACAGCCATACTTACAGACCGCTCCCTGACCCAATGGATTATGGCAATACTCAACCAGAAAAGTAAAATAGTATACCAGGGAACATGAACCCTTTCAGGAATAAGAAACACAAGAAAAATAAGAGAGACAACGATAATTATGGTAATGATCTTCCGGGCAGACATTCCCCTGGAAAAAATAATCGCAACATCCGTAATCAGAAGAAAAGCTAAAAATAAGAAGCCAACTGAAAAAATACCCAGCACAGAATATTCATTCATGTCCAGGATCCTGAAAGGTTCAAAAACAAGGCTTGAGTTCATCACCAATTGATAAAACAGCATTGTTAATCCCGCAAGCAGCAGGGCTGCAAGTAGAAAACTCAGTCCGGTAATCCACCGGGCAGGTTTCCGGGAACCTTCATACCAAATGATCCTGATCGCATAGAAAAGAAAGAAAAGAAGCATCGTTAAAAAAAACAAATCTCCAATGGAGGGGCACCATGTTGTTAAAGCGAAGTAATATGGAGAAAACAATGGCAGTGAAAAGAAATTCGATGGCAGGATTCTGCCTGTAAGGAATACAACATATATAATAAAAATGCTGACTGGGATTAAGGACAATATCAGGCGCTTCAAATGGCGGTTGCGCCGTAAAAATCTTATCCCCCATATAAAAGACAGGATCATACCTGCAAAAAATAACACAAATGAAAACCAGTTCCAGAAAAGCTGGATGGTCCCTGAATCTTTGACTTTTAAACTGAAACAATACTTCCCCTGGTGGTTATAAACGGCCATCCCACCTTCTCCCGGAACAGAGAGGATTTGATAATGTTTGCTCAGCCACGATCCCCGGAAAAAATTCTGAGGCAAAAACTTGTTCATGACAGGAAAATGATGTTTTATCAGGATCAGACCAATCACTGTATAACCATTCGATTGCTCTATCTTCGGGATAAACCATCCGTTACCAAGAAAGATTATGGCAGGAGATGCCGGCCTTACCGGGTACAGTTTTTCAAGCGGGATGGAATTGTCACTCCAGAAAATCAGAGAATCACCTTCGTAAATAAACAAAGCCATCTCTTTATCCATCAGTTTCTTACGTATATTCTTTCCGGATTCTTCGTGGAACCTGTCTTTTATCCCATCACCCGAAAGAATTTTTTCCATCCAGGTATTTAGAAACTGTTCTTTTTTACTGATCTTATACTCAACATGCCGGATAATAATCCTTGAGAATGAAGTAGTTGTAACAAGATGGCTAACTCCTCCCGAGAAGCAGAAAAATAGTAATACTGCTATAAGAAGCCACCATTGAAAATCCAACTTTTTCTCGTTGTTCATGATCTTGTTCTATTCGTGATGATAAGGTTCTCCGCGAATAATCGTAAAAGCCCGATACAATTGTTCCATAAACAAAATCCGGACCACCTGATGTGAAAAGGTCATCGCTGATAATCGAATGATCTTATCTGCTTTTGCCCGGATCTCGCCGGAAACACCATACGGACCACCAAAGACATAAACCAATCTCCTGATATTCTGATGAATAGCTGTATTTATCATTTCCGCAAACTGTCTCGAAGTAAAATCTTTCCCCTTCTCATCCAGCAGGATAACCTGACTATCAGCCGGTATCTGCGCCATTATCGCCTCCCCTTCCCTGATCTTTTGAATTTCCTGATTACCAAACTTGCCCGCAACATTGATAATCTTTATTTCCAACGGGATGTAATGATGTAACCGGGTATGGTAACGCATAATTCCATCCGTTATAAATCCTTTCTCGCTTTTCCCGGTAAAAATCAGGATGATCTTCATAATCTTTCACGTCAATCAACCGGTAACAAAGTTAACCGAAAATCTTATTTAAGAATATTTTATTAACTTGCCAACATACAAATGGTTCAGTTTTTGATGAAGGTTTGTAAACCAATTTCTTTATGATGCTTCGACGTGCAGCTACATCTTTTTTGTTTTTCTTTATGACATTTGCCTATGGTTCCGGACAAGATGCCGGTACGATCCCTGCAAATGTTATCAGTGCATTCAGGAATGGAGATGCAAAGGCATTATCCGCATTTTTTAATACAAAAATCGAGCTGGTAATTCTCGACAGGGAAAATGTTTATAGTAAGACCCAGGCAGAATTAATTATGAAATCATTTTTTGAAAAAAATAAACCCTCCGGTTTCAGGGTTATCCATAAAGGAGGCCGGTCTGATGCCCAGTATGCTATCGGCTTGTATAGTTCATCAGGCAAAACGTTTCGTGTTTACATGCTTATCAAGACCGTCGATAAGACTCCCCGTATTCACCAGTTAAGAATTGAAAAAGAAAATGGACAATCTTGATCAGTTCCTTGATCATGCCCTCCGCGAAGATATAGGCGATGGAGATCATACCTCAAAAGCATGTATCCCTGACAATATCAAGGGATCAGCCCACCTGCTGATTAAGGATCACGGCATATTGGCCGGTGTTACGGTGGCACAAAAAGTTTTTGAAAAAATCGATAAGGAACTTCGCTTTGCGTTGTATTTCGAGGATGGGAACCCGGTACAACCCGGTGATATTGTCTTCGATATTCAGGGCAACGCCCGTTCAATACTCCTGGGCGAACGGCTTGCATTAAATATTATGCAACATATGAGCGGTATTGCTACTCAGACAAAGGAATATGTCAACCAGGTTAAAGGCTTGAAAACGATCATTCTGGACACCAGGAAAACCACACCCGGAATGCGATTCCTCGATAAAGAAGCCGTGCGTATCGGCGGAGGAGAGAATCACAGAATGGGCTTGTACGATATGATCATGATTAAAGATAATCACATCGATTACCTTGGAAGTATTGAGGATGCCATTAACGCAGTTACCCGTTATTTAAAAGAATATCATAAAAGTTTGCACATTGTCATCGAAGCCCGGGATATGGAAAACGTTCACCGCATACTTGATCATGGCGGGATAAACCGGATTATGTTTGATAATTTCTCTCTTGAAGATACCCGCGAAGCTGTCCGGATCATTGACGGCCGGTTTGAAACAGAATCTTCCGGAAGGATTACGCTGGAAAACGTACGTGCCTATGCCCTCTGCGGAGTAGATTATATTTCTATTGGCGCTCTGACACATCAAATCAAAAGCCTGGATATGAGCCTGAAAGCAGTGGTAAAATAAAATAGTAATTTTTCTCCCCGGGATCGCTAATGGCAACTTTCTTTTTTATTATTTCATCGTTGGGTTTCTCGATATACTAAACAATTTTGTTAGGATTGAGTTCTGTTTCAAATGACTCCATCCGCTTCTCGTATTAAAATGGTTTTATTTGCTTTCCAGGGATGCCAGGCGTTCTTCCAGTGCCTGTATTCTTGCTTCAGCATCTTCCTGTTTGGCTTTTTCTTTTGCAACAACTGCCTCAGGAGCATTTTTTATAAATTGCTCGTTCCCTAGTTTCTTCATTACCGACTTTAAAAACCCACGGGCATATTCCAGATCGTTCCTGATTTTTTCCTTCTCTGATACCAGGTCAATCTCCCCGATAAAAGGGATATAATACTCCGTAGTCCCGACAATGAAGGAGATGGCATTTTCCGGTTTCTCACGAATAAACAGAATCTCTGAAAGATTCGACATTTTTTTCAGAACATCCAAATACCTTGTATCAAATTGTTGTTCATCATCTTTTATGATCAGCCTTAAAGGTTTTTTTTGTGGAATTCTGCCGTTCTTCCGGATCGTCCGTATTTGTGTAACCGCCTCTTTTGTTTTCTCAAAACGGTCAATACATTTCATATCAAAAGTGCCGGTATCAGGCCAGGAAGTCATCATGATGCTTTCCCCTTTCTGTCGCTTACGGATCAACTGCCAGATTTCTTCCGTGATAAATGGCATAAAAGGATGCAGAAGGATAATTAACTCTTCAAAATATTCAATGGTTTTTCTGTAGGTTTGAGGGTCAAGAGGCTTCCCCGCATCCGGTTTGACAATCTCAAGATACCATGCGGAAAACTCATCCCAGAAAAGGCGGTAAACAGTCATCAGTGCTTCGGAAAGGCGATAACTGCCAAATTGATCTTCCAGCTTTTGCTTAGTGGAATTCAGCAACTCTCCAAACCATTTCACAGCCTGTGCCGAAGCTTCAGGTTGTTTTTCTGAGTCATTTACTGTCCATCCCTTTACCAGGCGGAAAGCATTCCAGATCTTATTGCCAAAATTACGCCCCTGTTCCGTAAGACTTTCATCAAACAGGAGATCCCCACCGGCAGGCGAACACAGCAACATCCCTACCCTGACACCATCAGCACCATACTTGCCAATCAGCTTAAGGGGTTCCGGAGAATTCCCCAGTGACTTTGACATTTTCCTTCGCTGCTTGTCCCGGACAATTCCGGTCAGATACACATTCCTAAACGGCTTCTCTTTGGCAAATTCATACCCGGCAATGATCATCCTGGCTACCCAGAAAAATAAAATTTCAGGCGCAGTAACCAGGTCGTTTGTAGGATAATAATATTCGAAATCAGGATTGTGAGGACGCCTGATTCCGTCAAAAACCGATATAGGCCAAAGCCAGGAACTGAACCAGGTATCGAGGACATCTTCATCCTGATGCAGATCCCCGATTTGCAGTTGATCATTTCCTGTTTTTTTCCGGGCCTGTTTCAATGCTTCCTCCGCTGTATCTGCAACTACATAATCATCACTATCAGGTAAGTACCATGCAGGAATACGATGTCCCCACCACAATTGCCTGGAAATACACCAGTCACGGATATTCTCCATCCAGTGGCGGTAAGTATTTATGAATTTTTCGGGAACGAGCCGGATTTCCCCGTTCATGACATTGTCAAGTGCCGGTTTGGCAAGCTCCTTCATGCGCAAAAACCACTGCAATGATAACCGGGGTTCAATAATCACATCGGTACGCTCCGAGAATCCGACTTTATTTACATAATCCTCCTCTTTTAATAAGAGGCCTTTACCTTTAAGGTATTCTACTATTAACTTCCTAACCTCGAATCTATCCTTGCCATGAAAATCTCTTCTCTTATCAAAACTGATCCTGCCATTCTCATCTATAACACTTATTATATCAAGGTCGTGTCGCTTCCCGATTTCATAATCATTTTCGTCATGTGCAGGTGTAATCTTAAGGATTCCTGTTCCAAACTCAGGATCAACATATTCATCTGCAATAACTTTTACTCGTCTACCTCCCTTACCAGTTGCAGGAACTACAACCGTTCTACCAACTAAATGTCGAAAACGTTCATCTTTAGGATTTACACAAACAGCCGTATCGCCTAAAATAGTTTCCGGTCTTGTTGTAGCTATAGTAATGAAATCAGGATCTTCTCTATCCTTTTTGCTTTTCAGAATTTTATATTTTACATAATACAATTTCGATTTTAACTCCTTATAAATAACTTCTTCGTTAGATATTGCCGTTTTGGCCTGTGGATCCCAGTTAACCATTCGCAGTCCACGGTAAATATATCCTTTCCGGTAAAGTTTAATGAAAACCTGTATTACACTCTCCGACATATCCGGGTCCATGGTAAATTTTGTCCGTTCCCAGTTCCCAGTCGCAGGAAGCACCCAGCTTTTTTAACTGCTCCAGGATCATCCCTCCGTGTTTTTCTTTCCACTCCCAGGCATATTTCAGAAAATCCTCCCGGCTCAGGTCTCTTTTCAGAATACCTTTTTCCCTGAGCATACCCACAACTTTCGCTTCCGTAGCGATGGAGGCATGATCGGTACCGGGTACCCAAAGTGCATTTTTCCCCTGCATTCTTGCCCGCCTCACCAGAACATCCTGAATGGTATTGTTAAGCATATGTCCCATATGCAAAACACCGGTAACATTAGGCGGAGGGATGACAATGGTATACGGTTCTTTCGGTTCCTTCGTTTTGTCAGGTTTTGAATGAAAGAAACCCTGCTCCATCCAGTAAGCATACCATTTCTCTTCGGTTTTCGACGGATCGTATTTTGACGGTATCTCCATGGATGTGTTTATTTGTAGGTGCAAAAATATAAATTTCCCCTTCACCGCAGGCCGGCTTTTGCTTTTTCTGTGAATAGTTTTGTAAAACAGCTTATTTTTCGCGCCGGATCATTAATTTTGCAAAATATCATCCGTTTTTGAAATCATGAAATGAACATAAATTTTAATCATCATAAAATATACCAACCGGTGATGATTAAAATTTATGTGAAAGCGAAGCGGTTCCATCTGTTTATAAATTTTGGAATTGCTTCAACTTTAATGAATTACAAAATTTTAAACAGATGAAACAAAACCTGTACATATTTCTGATCTTTACAGGAATCCTGTTCCTTCCGGGAAACAAACCAGTCACCATCCACAATTATGTAAACCTGAAAAGTGTTGCCAAAGCTCCGATCATGCATTTTGAGGAAACTTCTTTTGATTTTGGTGTGATCCGGGCAGGAACAGAAGCAAAGCATGTTTTTACGTTTAAAAACAAAGGTTCCCAACCTCTGGTTATCGCCAATGTCCGGTCAAGCTGTGGATGTACTACGCCTGTCTGGACAAGAGAACCTGTAAGGAAAAACAAAAAAGGAACCATTGCGGTAAAATACAATACCAACATCTGGGGAAAGTTCAGAAAAAGCATTACCGTTATTTCAAACGCAGAAAACTCTCCGATAATCCTTGTCATCCGCGGCGAGGTTAAATATATTCCTGAAAATAAAAGCAAAAAAATAAAGTAAGCCATGCCCCGAATCTCACATAAAGCTGTCAGAATGCCCGCTTCTCCCATCAGGAAGCTGGTCCCTTTTGCCGAAGAGGCCAAACGCAAAGGAATTCATGTTTATCACCTGAATATCGGACAACCGGATATTCAAACACCCGAACCCGCACTCAATGCAATTCGCCATTTCGATCAAAAAGTTGTGGAATACAGCCACTCGGCAGGTATGGAATCGTTCAGGAAAAAACTGGCAGCCTATTATCAGGGCCTGGGAGCGAATATTACACACAATGATATTCTGGTTACCACAGGTGGTTCTGAAGCTATTTTATTTGCCCTGATGGCATGTGTAAATCCCGGTGAAGAAATCATTATTCCTGAACCCTTCTATACCAACTACAATGGTTTTGCCATTGAAGCCGGTGTAAAAATAGTCTCGGTAACCTCAACCATCGAAAACGGTTTTGCCCTGCCTCCGGTCGAAGAGATCGAAAAAAAGATCACATCAAAAACACGGGGCATTATGATTTGTAATCCTAACAATCCGACAGGTTATCTGTACACGCGTGAAGAACTGGAAAAATTGAGGGATATTGTCAAAGAACACGATCTCTTTCTGTTCGCCGATGAAGTATACCGTGAGTTTTGCTATGACGGCCGTGAACACTTTTCTGTACTACATCTCGAAGACATTGAAGAAAATGTTGTTTTGCTTGATTCTGTATCCAAAAGATACAGTTCATGTGGCAGCCGTATCGGGATGTTGGTAACCCGGAATAAAGCCGTTTATGAATCAGCATTGAAATTCGGACAGGCACGCCTCAGCCCGCCGACATTCGGACAGGTTGCTGCAGAAGCTTCACTGGAAACCCCCCAATCCTATTTTGATGGGGTATATTCAGAATATGTAGCCCGACGCGATTATCTGGTCGAAGCACTCAACAAAATCGAAGGTGTATTCTCCCCTAAACCGGGAGGTGCCTTTTATACCATCGCACGGTTGCCGGTTGATGATGCTGATACATTTGCACAATGGTTATTAAGCGATTTCTCATATAAAGGCACTACCGTTATGGTCGCTCCGGCTGCCGGATTTTATGCCACACCCGGCTTGGGTAAGGATGAAGTGAGAATTGCTTATGTACTTAATGTGGAAGATCTGAAACATGCGGTGGCCTGTCTGGAAGAAGCTTTGAAAGTATATCACAATAATATCTAAAATACTATAACTCTATTTAATACATCCCTTTCCAATAGTCGCTATAAAAATTTTTATTCTTCATTAATTCTTCATGAGTACCTGAGTTTATTATCTTCCCGTTTTCAAGAATATAAATATAGTCACTAATCTTTCTCAAAAGGTGTAAGCGGTGAGAGATATAAAGAATAGCCATTATTTTTTTCAATTTTTGTAACAAATCAATAGCAAACTTTTCCATTTGTCTATCCATAGCCGCAGTAGCTTCATCTAAAATTAACAATTGAGGTTTTTTATACAAAGCACGGGCTAAAGCTAGTATCTGTTTCTGACCACCCGAAAGATTAATCCCTTCTTCACCCAATAAAGTCATATACCCTTGGGGCAATGCGTCAATATATTTGTCAAATCCATATGATTTAAGGAATTGTAACACTTTAAATGCTTCTTCTTCTGTATCATTTAGGCAGATATTAAAAATAACATTTCCGTTAAAGATATGAAGATCCTGTTCTACGACTCCAATACCTGCGCGCCAGATATTCGTATCCAGACTCTTTAAATCAATTGATTTATTGATTCTAATATAACCTTCTTCGGGTAAATAAAACTTTTGTAAAATGGCAGCCAGTGTACTTTTGCCACTTCCGCTTTCACCAACAAGGGCAATGAACTCACCCCTTTTGCATTTTATATTAATATTTTCAAACAAACGATGACGACCGGGAAAACGAAAAGTAAGATTTTTTACTTCAACCTGTTCAATATTGAAATATCCTGTTTTTCCCCTTTGATTGCTTTCAGGTTTTATGTTAGTAAATTCAAACATACGGTTAAATGCCACCTTTGCCTCGTTTATAGGTATAACAATAAGGGCCAAATTACCAACCGATGGTATCAAACCTGATGCAATCCCAAGGATTGCTATTAATTCACCAACTTGCAAGGCATCGATGTAAACAAGATAAGACGTATATGCCAATATTGCAATTGTAAATACAACACCAAATATACCGGAATATAGTCCCAAACGAATATTTATTTTTCCCAAGTCAACGACCTTTTCCTGAAACAAACCGTAAATTTGCTTGTTTAGCTGTGAGAAAAAACCATGCCTGTTAAAATTCTTAATTGTTGTAATACCACTCATTGTGTTAACATAATTACTCTCACTATAGGCGTAATTAATCATTACTAATTTTTGAGCATCAATTATTTTTTTGTTAAAACTGTAAACCAGTACAAAATATATCGGAAGGCTCAGAGATGCTATAATGCCCGTACGCCAAGAATAAATAAAAAGAAATAATATTGATGTAAAAGAGACCAACAAGTCTATTATAAAATTACCTGCTATTTGCGTAATTACACGTTGAATACGAGTGGTATCATTTAATCGTGCCACTAATTCCCCTATTTTACGGATATCAAAAAATCTTTTTGGCAGGTACAGCAATGAGCTATAAAACGAATCGATTATCCGGTTATTAAAATTCTTAGTCTGCATTATAAGTAGAAATTGCCTTATGGCCGAAAACGCAATTCGTGCAATCAGTAAAAAACCAACAAGTGTAATACCTATAAATAGTTTTAAAAGCTCTTTTGAAGGTAAAATATCATCAACCAGCTTTTGCGAAAAAACTGCCATTGCCATACCCAGCACCGAAATAACAATGCCCAAAATAACACTGATTCCAAGCAATTCATAATCATCTTTAATCAGTTTTATGATCCAATCTTTTCTTGATTTTTTTATTTCATCAGCTTTTTTAAACTGTTCGTTTGGTTCTAATGTCAGACATTTTCTTGACCACCATAATTCTTCCAATTCTTTTTTATTATAAT
>JAADHC010000005.1 GCA_013152085.1 Chlorobiota bacterium | reverse complement strand
TCGGGCTCGGCGCTGTAACTACGGTAGATTCCCTCGTAGTGGACTGGCCTGATGGCAGGTGTACGGTGAACTACGATGTGGCAGCAAATCAATTCTTAGTGCTGGATGAAAAAAAGGAAATAAAACCATGTATGGTTGTCCCCGGGAAACATCCTCCGGTGATTTTCCATAAAATAAACGGGTTAGAAGGCCTTGATTTTAAACACAGGGAAAACGATTTTGTGGATTTTGGACGTAACAGGTTGTTGTTTCAGATGTTATCAAATGAAGGCCCGCATTCGGCCGTTGGCGATGTTAACGGCGACCACCGGGATGATCTGTACATTTGTGGTGCTAAAAACTCTCCGGGAGTCCTGTTTGTACAGGATGAGAATGGCCATTTTAGAAAGACAAATACAAAAATCTTTGAAGCAGACAAAATATCTGAAGACACGGATTGTGCTTTTTTTGATGCTGACGGTGACGGCGATCTGGATCTGTATGTAACCAGTGGCGGGAATGAATTTCCGCAAAGTTCTTCAGCATTGCTCGACCGGTTGTACATCAATAACGGACAGGGAAGATTCTTGAAATCAAAGCAAATGCTGCCGGTTACCAGGTATGAAAGCAGTTCATGTGTTCAACCCGGAGATTTTGATCAGGACGGGGATATTGACCTGTTTGTGGGAATTCGTTTGCATCCTTTCTCTTATGGCATACCTGTAAACGGTTACTTGCTGGAAAATGACGGACATGGCAAATTCTCAAATGTTTCCGGAGAAAAAGCCCCGGGATTAACCCGGGTGGGGATGATTACGGATATGGTGTGGGCTGATGTTGACGGTGACGGCGACCCGGACATGGTGATTGTGGGCGACTGGATGCCGGTTAAGGTTTTTATTAACGATCACGGAAATTTTACAGATCAATCCGGACAGTTTGGACTGTCAGGCACAGAAGGCTGGTGGCATAGAATTATTGCCAAAGATTTGAATGGTGACGGAATGACGGACTTTGTGTTGGGCAATCACGGATTGAATTCGTATTTTAAGGCCTCTGTAAAGAAACCGGTTACCATGTATGTAAATGATTTTGATATGAATGGAAGCGTTGAACAGATCATCTGTACCTATAACGGGAATAAATCATATCCGGTAGCCATGAGGGATGATTTGATCAGGCAAATTCCTTCTCTGGCCAGGAAGTATAAAACCTTTGATGATTATAAGGACCAAACCATTCAGGATATTTTTTCTGATGACGTATTACAGCGGTCAGTAATATTGAAGGCTTGTTATATGCAGAGTTGTGTGATGATCAATACCGGAAGGGGAACCTTTAAATTGTATCCCCTGCCTGTGGAAGCCCAGTTTACTCCGGTTTATGCCATTGCTGCAGACGATTTTGACCACGATGGGATTTGTGATATTCTCCTCGGAGGAAACCAGTACAGAGCCAAACCGGAGACGGGAATTTACGATGCAGGTTACGGACTTTTCCTTAAAGGAACGAACGGGGTAACATGGCAATCTGTTTCTCCGCTGAACTCAGGATTCTTTACAAAAGGAGAAATGCGTGACCTGAAGTTCCTTAATGTAAATCAGACTCCCATCCTGGAAGTTGTACGTAATAATGATAAACCGGAATTTTATAAATATTGATAAATTATGATGAGAACAAAAATTTTATGGTTGATCCCGCTATTGATTTCCGGAATTATAATCTCCGGATGTTCACCCAAAGCAAAATATGAACACAGGTTGAAACGTGAACTGGCAAGCGGGGTGAGATATGATTCCCTGTTTCAGGGAATGTACCTCGGTATGTCCGCTAAGGATTTCTATACCCGCTGCTGGAAGCTTAACCGGCAAGGATTGATCAAACAAGGCCCCAGTAACCTGACGGTTGAATATGAAATAAAAAATGAATTGAAATATCCCGCAACCATGCAATATTACCCGGAATTTGTGCAGGATAAAATATATGAAATGCCGGTGCGTTTTGTTTACAACGGATGGACCCCCTGGAACAAAAAGTTGTCTGCAGACAGCCTGGAAATTGATGTATTAAAATGGTTTGAAAAAGTTTACGGCGATGATTTTATAAAAGTTGAACATCCGGAAAAGGGTATGGCTTATGTGAAAGTGGACGGAAACCGCCGGATTACCATATATAAAGAAAATGACCTGCATGTATGGGCCGTTTTTACCGATATGTCGGTAAAAAAGAGCTTGAACGATTCTACTTCCCGGGCTGGAAATATTCATGGCAACATCACAAAAGATTTGAAGAAAAAGAATGATTGATACGGTAATTTTAAGAAAAACCTTAACCAGGATCATATGGCTGATCCTGCCATTATTGTTAACAGCCTGTGGTAAAAAGTCGGGAGAAAAGACAGAATCACATTTGTTTACCCTGATGCCGGCTTCTGTTACGCATGCCGGCTTTATAAATCACCTGGATTACGAAAAGCAACTTAAGAATAAATTTAATATCTATACCTACCGTAATTTTTATAATGGCGGTGGTGTGGCCCTGGGGGATGTGAACAATGACGGGCTTATCGATATATTTATGACATCCAATATGGGCCCTAATGTGTTGTACCTGAATAAAGGTAATTTTGAGTTTGAGGATATTTCGGATCAGGCCGGTGTTGCAGGAAAAGGTCAGTGGTCAACAGGGGTTAGCTTTGCCGATGTCAACGGAGACGGGTGGATCGATATTTATGTGTGTAATTCCGGTAATGTCGAAAGTGATGAACGTCACAACGAATTGTATATCAATAACGGAGATCTGACTTTTACGGAACGGGCTAAGGAATATGGTCTCAATGATGCCGGATATTCTACTCATGCAGCATTTTTCGATTATGACAAGGATGGTGATCTTGATATGTATTTACTGAACAATTCCTTTAGAGCCATCGGTAGTTTTAATCTTAAAAAAAATCAGCGAACTGTCAGGGATTCGATCGGCGGGGATAAACTTTTCAGAAACGATGGCGATAAATTCAGGGATGTTAGCGCTGATGCGGGCATTTATGGAAGCGTGATCGGTTTTGGCCTGGGTGTTACGGTCGGGGATATTGACCAGGACGGCTGGATGGATATTTATGTTTCGAATGATTTTTTTGAACGGGATTATATCTATCTGAATAACCATGACGGAACATTTAAAGAAAACCTGGTGAATATGATGCCTTGTATTTCTGCCGCTTCCATGGGTGCCGATATGGCCGATATCAATAATGACCACTATCCGGAAATATTTGCCACCGACATGATCCCCCAATATGACAGTCGCTTAAAAACGAAAACAACTTTTGACAGTTGGGATAATTATAAATCGAATGTGGATAACGGGTATCACCATCAATTTACGCGCAATATGCTGCAACTGAATAACGCCGATGGCACTTTCAGTGAAATTGGCAGGCTGGCCGGATTATATGCTACCGACTGGTCGTGGGGCGCATTGATCATGGACCTTGACAATGACGGATTAAAAGATATTTTTGTGGCAAATGGTATTTATAAAGACCTGACCGATCAGGACTATATTCAATATTTTTCCAACCGGGATATGGTCATGTCTATCGTGTCAGGTAATAATGTGGATTATAAAACCCTGATCGATGCCATTCCTTCGGTTAAAATTCCCAGCTACGCTTTTAAAAATATGGGAAACTACCGGTTTCAGAACAGGGCAGCCCCCTGGGGCCTGGATACACCCAGTTTTTCAAACGGATCGGCTTACGGGGACCTGGATAACGACGGCGATCTGGACCTGGTGGTTAACAATGTCAATATGCCCATGTTTATTTACCGGAATGAAACAAACCGGCTATTGCCGGACAATCATTTTCTGAAGATCATCTTAAAGGGTAAACCCGGAAATACCGAAGCTATTGGTGCTAAAATCACGGCCGTACACAAAGGCAAATTTGTTTATCTTGAACAAATGCCCATGCGCGGATTTAAATCAACTGTCGATCCTCGCCCTAATCTGGGCCTGGGCTCCCTGACCATGGTGGATTCCCTCATCGTTGATTGGCCCGACAACAGGACTACGGTTCTGACAAATGTACAAACAGATCAGACTTTAACGTTATATCAAAAAGATGCGCTTGATAAAACATTACACCTGGTAGATTCTGTCAGCTCCGCAAATGGCTATTTTGAAGACATTACTGCAGATCACAGGATCAATTTTACCCATAAGGAAAATGAATTTGATGATTTCAGACGGGAACGGCTCATTTATCACATGAAGTCAACCGAAGGTCCGCGGTTGTGTAAAGGTGATGTAAATGGTGACGGACTGGATGATTTTTATGTAGGTGGCGCAAAAGGACAGCCTGGTGCATTGATGCTCCAGCAGAAGAATGGTTCTTTTGTATCGGTTGACAAAGCATTGTTTGAAGCAGATAAGATTTCGGAAGATGTCGATGGTGCAATGTTCGATGCCGATCAGGATGGCGATCTGGATTTATATGTCGCCAGCGGCGGAAATGAGTTTCCTTTAAGCTCGTCGGCTTTGAGCGATCGTTTGTATATAAACAACGGAAAAGGCCATTTTATCAAATCAGGACAGATTTTACCTGCGGGAAAATATGAGAGTACTTCCTGTGTCAGAGCAGCTGACTTTGATCAGGATGGTATAATGGAACTGTTTGTCGGTATCCGTCTTATGCCGTTTGCCTACGGTGTACCGGTAAATGGCTATCTGCTGGAAAATGACGGTAAAGGTCATTTTACCAATGTGACCTCTCAAATAGCTCCGGAATTAAAAAATGTTGGTATGATCCGTGATATGTTATGGGAAGATGTGGATGGTGACGGAGATAAAGATATGATTGTGGCTGGTGACTGGATGCCGTTAAAAGTGTTTGTGAATGACAAGGGTACTTTTAAAGAAAACAAAGCAGCTTTTGCCCCGGAAAAAACCGAGGGTTGGTGGAATTGCCTGGCTGCCGGTGATTTTGATAACGACGGTGATGTGGATTTTGTGGCAGGAAATCACGGACTTAACTCAAGGTTTCAGGCTTCGCCGGAAAAACCGGTAAGTATGTACGTAAATGATTTTGACCTGAACGGGACTGTCGAGCAGATTATCTGTGTGTTTGAAGGCGATACATCTTATCCGCTGGCTTTAAAACATGACCTTACCAGGCAATTACCCGGGCTGGCAAAAAAATACAAGACTTATAAGATGTATAAAAATCAGCAAATCACAGACATATTTCCACCCGGGCAATTGAAAAATGCACTTCATTTGGATGTCTATGTTTTGGAAACCTCCCTTTTCTTAAATGATGGCAACGGACATTTTACAAGAAAATCTTTACCCGTTGAGGCACAGTTTTCACCGGTTTTTGCAGCAAATGTCGACGATTATAATGGTGACGGTAATCCTGATATCCTTCTTGGCGGAAACCTCTATAACGTAAAACCCGAAGTAGGACGTTACGATGCCAGCTATGGATCTTTCTTAATAGGTGACGGTCGGGGTGGGTTTAGGAATATACCTGCCAGAGTATCAGGTTTCAGGCTTAATGGTGAAATCAGGGATATCATGCAAGTGAAAACAAATACCGGAACGATATTGGTGATTGCCCGCAGTAACAACCCGATGCAGGTTTTTAAAGAAATCAGCAGGTGAATGATGGAACTTTGCGAGTGAAGCGGGCGATCTTACGAACGAAGGGAGTAATGATGAAATATTGGAATATTGGGTACTTCATTATAAACCCGAAAATGAAATAATCCAATCAAAAAATAAAAGTTGCAAAAACAAATGGATCATATTTTATTAAGCAGGTTTCGTTGATTTAATATCATGAGAAATTCAGCACTTTTTCTACTTGTGCTTTTATTGTTTTTTTCCTGTAAACGAAAGGTAAACGAGGGGAAAACGCTGTTTTCGTTATTATCTCCTTCGGCAACTCATGTCGATTTTACCAATAAACTGACGGAAACCGAACAATTTAATATTATTGAATACTTATACTTCAATAATGGTGCAGGGGTAGCTGCCGGAGACATAAACAATGACGGTCTGACAGATTTGTATTTCACGGCAAATCAACTTCCCGATAAATTATACCTGAATAAAGGAAATCTTCGGTTTGAGGACATCACTGAAAAAGCCGGCGTAGCGGGAACGGGGGACTGGAAAACCGGTGTTACCATGGCTGATGTGAATGGAGATGGGTTCCTGGATATTTATGTTTGTCATGTCGGAAACTATAAGGGGATCCGGGGTAAAAACGAACTGTTTATCAATCAGGGGAACCTGACTTTTCAGGAAGAAGCACATGCTTATGGTTTGGATTTTCAGGGATTCTCTACCCAGGCCGCCTTTTTTGATTACGATATGGATGGAGATCTTGATATGTATCTTTTGAATCATTCGGTACATACTTCCCGCAGCTATGGTGGGGTTGCGCTGCGACTTGAACAGGATGTACGCGCAGGTGACCGGTTGTACAGAAACGATGAAGCTGAAGGAAAACGCGTTTTTCATGATGTGACCTCCAGGGCTGGAATATTCAGCAGCCAGATCGGTTACGGACTGGGAGTAAATATTTGCGATATCAACAACGATGGTTTTCCTGATATTTATGTATCGAACGACTTCCACGAAAACGATTACCTGTATATAAATAATGGTAACGGAACGTTTTCAGAGCGGCTAACCGACTTTATCGCTCATACCAGCAGATCTTCCATGGGAAACGATGTCGGAGATTTTAACAACGATGGCCTCCTCGATATCATCGTTCTGGATATGCTGCCGGAAGAAGAAAAGATTCAGAAGCAATCAGGTGGGGAGGATGACTACCAGCTCTTTGAATTAAAGTTAAAGTATGGTTATTATTACCAGTTTGTACGCAATACCCTGCAACTTAACCTGGGTGGCGGATTGTTTAGCGAGATCGGCCGGTTAGCCGGGATTTATGCCACCGACTGGAGCTGGTCTCCCTTATTTTGCGATGTGGATAATGACGGATGGAAAGACCTTTTTATTACCAATGGGATTTACCGGAGGGCCAATGATCTGGACTATGTAAAATTTTTAACCGGTAATAACAGATATTTTCCTGCAAAGGATAATCGTAATGTTCCGGACAGGGTATTGTATGAGAAAATGCCCCTCTATCCAAATATCAATTACCTTTATCATAACAACGGTGACCTCACATTTACGAATAAAGCCAAAGCCTGGGGTTTTGAAACACGATCCTATTCCAACGGATCTACCTATGCCGACCTCGATAATGATGGCGATCTGGATCTTATCGTTAACAACATTAATGATAAAGCCTTTATTTACAGGAATAATGCTGAAAAACGGCTGAACAATCATTATTTATCTGTAAAATTCAAAGGGGATGGGTTGAATACCCGGGGGATCGGTGCCCGCGTAACATTGTTTTGGAATGGCCGGAAACAGGTGGCCGAGCAATTTGCTACAAGAGGGTTTATGTCCGCTACTTCGGATGTACTGCATTTTGGATTGGGACAGGTAAATTTGATTGATTCACTGGTCGTTCGTTGGCCGGACCGGTCGGAACAGATCATAAAAAATGTTCCGGCAGACAAGACGATTACATTGGATATGAGAAATGCCGGCACGCCTGAAAAAGGGAACGGGCAGGAACATGATACTATGAAATTGTTTGCACAAACCCGGATACCGGGACTTCAGTACAGGCATAAGGAAGATCCTTACGTAGACTTTAACCGGGAGCGTCTGATTCCCCATAGTCTTTCTGCGGAAGGTCCGGCAATGGCTGTCGGCGATGTAAATGGGGACGGACTGGAAGATCTTTTTATAGGCGGGGCGGCAGGCCAGGCAGCCAGGATATTTATTCAGCAAACCAACGGAACTTTCAGCCCTTTGAATACACCAATGTTTTTAAAAGACCACTTTACCGAAGATATAGATGCAGCGCTGTTCGATGCAGACGGTGATGGTGATGCGGATCTCTATATTGTGCGGGGAGGGAATGATGTCCCTGACGGGAACCCGTTACTGGCCGATCGGTTATTGTTCAATGATGGAAAAGGCGTATTTAAAAGTAAAAAAGGATCATTACCATATCTGGCCCATAACGGGTCATGTGTGCGTCCCGGTGATTTTGACGGCGACGGGGATACGGATCTGTTTGTCGGATCAAGATCCGTACCGGGGGCTTACGGCTGGTCACCGGTTCAGGTGCTGCTTGAAAACGATGGAAACGGCTTCTTTAAGAATGTTACGGAACCCATTTTAAACGATTTAAATAATGCCGGCATGGTAACCGACGCAGGCTGGATGGATTATGACCGGGATGGTGATCCCGACCTGGTGGTGGCAGGGGAATGGATGAGGATTCGTGTTTTCAGAAATGATAATGGAACTTTTACGGACGTAACCGCTGCTGCAGGACTGGATGAAACTTCCGGATGGTGGAATTGTATTCAGGTTGCTGATATTGACCGGGATGGAGATTTGGATCTGATCGCAGGAAATCTGGGACTAAATTCAATCCTTAAGGCTTCGGTAAAGGAACCGGTAGAAATGTATTTAAACGATTTTGATAATAACGGATCTCTCGACCAGGTGATCTGTTCCTACCATAACGGTATCAGTTATCCCGTGGCTTCGCTGGATGAACTGGCTGCACAGATTTCCGGTCTTGAAAAAAAATACCCGGATTATGCTGACTTTGGAGGAAAAACGGCAAAAGATATTTTTGGTGAGAAAACACTGAATCAATCCGTCTTAAAAAAAGCAGTGCTCTTTGAAAGCTGTATCTTCCTGAATAATGGCAAAGGTGTCTTTGAAATAAAGAAACTTCCCATAATGGCCCAGTTTTCCCCGGTTCGCGATATTCTGGTACGTGATTTTGACCTGGATGGAAATACGGATATAGTACTTGTTGGAAATGATTATCCCGTCAGGCCCTCGATAGGCCGTTATGATGCCAGTTATGGATGGTGTCTGCTGGGGGATCATCATCAAAGATATCATGTACTGATGCCTGTCGAAAGCGGCCTTGAAATCAAAGGCGATGCCCGAAGGATTCTCCCTATTGAAATACACGGGAATGCCTGCCTGGTGGTGGCCGTGAATAACGGCGAACTGAATATTTTCCGGTTATTAAAGGAGTAATTATGGTTGTTCAACCGGTTTTTACATCCTGCAAACGTTTGCAATTACCCTTTAAATAAATAAAATTTCTTTTATTTATTTTTTTTTTTTTCAAAAAAACATTAATATTGTATGCAATAAAAACGATTTAGCTAACGATTTTGAGAAAAAATATGTGGTGGAATTACACTCAATCTGAAGTTTTTAACCGTCAATTTTATACTGAAACTAAACAATTAATTCTAATTTTAATCTAAACTAACCCAATTATGCGAACTTTGCGAAATTCTGTATTTCTAAGGAGAAGTAGTATGGTATTTCTTCTCCTTTTTGGCTTTGCGCTAAGCTTTGCCACCGCTCAGGAAAGAACGGTTACAGGTAAAGTGACTTCTCAAGAGGAGGGACCACTCCCGGGAGTTAACATTGTGATCCAGGGAACCATGCAGGGAACCGTATCGAATGCCGATGGAACTTACTCTATTGTGGTTCCCGGCCCGGATGCTGTTCTGGTATTCTCTTCGGTTGGTTACACTACTCAGTCGGTAGCTGTCGGTAATCAAACAAAAATCGACGTAGTACTGGCCCCGGAGGTAACCTCACTCTCTGAAGTTGTGGTTACAGCGTATGCAACACAGCAAAAGAAAGACATTACCGGATCTGTCGGGATCGTCAAGTCTGACGAATTAGTCCAGATGCCTCAGGGTAATATCACCCAGCAGATGCAGGGTCGTGTTTCCGGGGTAACGGTTACGCAAGACTCCAGACCCGGACAACCGGCAAAAGTTAGGATCAGGGGTTTCGGATCCTTCCAGAACAATAGTCCGCTGTATGTTGTCGACGGTGTGCCTACAACAGATGTCAATACCATCAACCCCGCAGATGTGGAATCCATGACCGTACTGAAAGATGCCGGTGCAGCTTCCATATACGGAGCAAGGGCTTCCAACGGAGTTATTGTGGTAACGACCAAGAAAGGTTCAAGTAAGGGGATACAGGTAAATTACAACATGTACACAGGTACACAAAACCCCGGTAAAGGACCTCAGAATATGTTGAATACCCAGGAATATGCTGATCTGCAGTGGCTGGTTTATGCTAATGACGGAACGGTTGAGACACACCCGATTTACGGACTTTCTACCAATCCTTCACCTTCGATTCCTTCCTGGGCAGCAGACACAAAATGGTGGGAAGAAGTTACACGAACAGCCCCCATCCAGAATCATGACCTCTCCCTGTCCGGCGGAAATAAAAATTCCAAGTTTTATGCCGGATTCGGGTATTTTGATCAGACAGGTACCATCATTACCAGTTGGTATAAAAGATTTAGTGCCCGTTTCAATTCCGAATTCAATATCAAGGACAGGGTAACCGTCGGTGAAAACCTGAATATTACCCACCGTTCTGATCATGGCATCAACGGAAACGGGAGTGAATCAACGGCGTTGATGATGGGTGTATATCGTGCACAACCCATTGTTCCTGTAATATGGAACAGCGGTTCCTTTACCGGATTGTCCCATACATTTGAAAACGGTGACTGGGGTGGTACGGGGATTGCCCCGAGGCTGGGTAACGGAAGCAATTATGTTGCCGATGCCACCCGCAGCAAAGACAACCGCTGGCAGGATATCCGCCTCCTGGGGAATATCTACGCTGACGTAAAAATTATTGAAGGTTTGAATTTTAAAACATCCTTCGGCGGATCATTTAATAACTGGTATACCACCAACTGGAGTGGAAAAACATACGAAAACTCTGAAAACCAGGCGACTTCTTCCTATTCCGAATCTTCAGGATATGGTAATGAATGGACATGGACCAATACCTTGACTTTTAACAAGCAGTTTGGCGATCATAACATTCTGGCTGTTGCAGGGTATGAAGCAGTAAGAACGGGTATGGGACGTAATGTCAGCGCCCAGAGGGCCGGATATTTCTCGGATGCCCTTTCCTTCAGAACCGTCAGTAACGGTGCCAATCTGGTTGCAGGAAATTCCGGTTATAGTACGCCCAGAGCGCTGGCCTCACAATTCCTGAGGGCAGATTATAATTTCCGCTCCAAGTATTATCTGAGTGCTACGATACGTAGAGACGGTTCTTCGGTCTTTGGCCCGGATACACGTTATGGTATCTTCCCCTCGATCTCCGCAGGCTGGAGGATCAGTGACGAAGCATTTCTTGCTGATGTCAGTTTTATCAATGACTTAAAGATCAGGGGTGGATATGGTACCATGGGTAACCAGTTGCCGGTATCCCCATACAACCAGTTTTATCTGTATGGCAGCAGCCCGAGTCAGTCTTTCTACGACATGAACGGAACAGGAAATTCTTCATTGCAGGGTTTCCGTCCTACACGTATCGGGAATGCCAATGCAAAGTGGGAAACAAACGTAACAACGAATATCGGTTTCGATGCTACTTTGCTCGATCGTAAATTTGAGATTAATTTTGACTGGTACTCCAAGCAAAATAAAGATCTTCTCTTTGATCCGGAATTACCGGGCACTTCAGGAGCTGCCGGCCGACCCTATGTAAATGTGGGTGAAATGAAAAATCACGGGATTGACGCCCAGGTAACCTACAGACAGATCTTCAACGATTTCAGGATTGAAGCCAGCGGACAATTTACCACCTATAATAACGAGATCGTTAAGATTGCCGAAGGTTACGAATTCTTTGATGATCGAAGTTACAGCAGTAGAATCGGATCATATAACCGTAATATGGTCGGACACGAAATGAGCGAATTCTTCGGATATAAAGTGATGGGATTGTTCCAGGATCAGGCCGAAGTGGATGCTGCGGCTACCCAGGATGGTGCAGAACCCGGATTCTTCCGTTATGAAGATATCAACGGGGATGGCGAGATCACTCCTGATGACCGGACATTTATCGGTAATCCGAATCCTGACTTTACTTACGGTCTTAATCTCGTGCTGGGATATAAAGGTTTTGACCTGACGGCATTCTTCTACGGATCCTATGGAAATGATATCTTTAACAATAACAGGTGGTGGCTGGATTTCTGGCCTTCATTCCAGGGACAGAAGAGTACCGATCTCTTATATAACAGCTGGACTCCGACAAATACCGGTGCAACCGTACCAAAAGCTTCGAATACATCTAACTTCTCAACAAATACGGTATCAAACAGTTATTATGTTGAGAACGGTTCATACCTGAGGCTGAAGAACCTTCAGATCGGTTATACTTTCCCGAAAACTTTCCTCAATAATGTTTTCTCCAGTTTAAGGGTTTATGTACAGGGGACAAATTTATTCACCTTTACAAAGTATACCGGTTTGGATCCTGAACTGGCAAGGTTAAGTGACACCTCTTTTGGTATTGATGAAGGGAACCTTCCGGCCGTAAAACAATTCCTTTTTGGATTAAGTGTTGGATTTTAGTTTATAAGAGAAATAAATCAATAGAGATATGAAAAAATTAAAAGTTTTATCAGTAATCGCGGTCATCACAGGACTCATATTTATGGATTCCTGTAAGGAACGCTTTTTGGAGATTACTCCAAACGGATCATTAGATCAATCTGTATTGGCAACCTATGACGGAGTGGACGGACTTCTCATTGGTGCTTACTCCCTGCTTGACGGGGTTACATCCAGTTTCGGATGGCAATCCGCAACTTCCGGATGGGTATATGGCAGTATCCGTGCATTGGAAGCCAACAAAGGTACCGATGCCGGTGACCAGCCGGACATCAACCCCATCCAGACTTTTTCCGAGACAGCAACCAATCCGTACCTGAATGTTAAATGGCGGGCTGTTTATGAAGGAATTTCAAGGTGTAATTCTACGATTATTACCGCAAATAAGGCAAAAGATGCGGGTGCCATTTCTGACGATGAATATACTTCATTTGTTAACCAGGCAAGGGCACTTCGCGGTTTTTACCACCTGGAAGCCTGGAGATTGTGGGCAGACAAAACCACAAATACTTTTGTTCCTTATGTGGATGAGAATACGGACCAGTCAACCCTTGTCAATACGGATGATATCCGGGATAAGATTATCGAGGATCTTCAGGCCGGGACCCTGTTGCCCAATAATATGGGCCAGGTCGGACGGTTCAACAAAACCGTATCCGAAGTGCTGCTGGCAAAAGCCTACATGCAGATGTACGGGGACTATTCCTCGGCATTACCACTGCTGACAGACGTTGAAGCAAACGGTACCAATCCGGCAGGACAAAAAGCTCAGTTGGATCCCCTTTATGGTGAGATCTTTGATATTGAAAAACGGAATGGTGAAGAATCTATTTATACGGTTCAGTATTCTGTAAATGATGGTTCGGGCGGATGGAACGGCGGTTGGGGTGAAGTGCTGAACTTCCCCTATAAGTCAGGCGGATCACCGGGAGGCTGCTGTGGTTTCTTCCAGCCTACCCAGGATTTCGTAAACTCGTTCCGTACCGATGCCAGCGGGTTACCTTTTCTTGATAACTCATATGATAATGAAAAAGTTACCAATGACGAAGGTTTGGCTCCTACCGATGCTTTCACGGAATATACCGGCCAGGTGGATCCGCGCCTTGACTGGTCTGTTGGCCGACGTGGGATTCCTTTCTGGGATTGGGGCGATATGACCGGTTCGGACTGGATTCGCGACCAGAGTTATGCCGGACCTTATGTTGGCAAAAAACAGGTTTATAAAAAATCACAGGAAGGTACGTTTACCGAAGTCGGTAACTGGACCTCCGGCTGGACAGCCAATGGTTACCGTCTCATCCGTTATGCCGATGTACTTTTACTTAAAGCCGAATGCGAAGCCATGACGAATGCCGATGACCTGGGCATGGGCGAAGTAAATGCCATTCGTTCCAGGGCGGCAAACACTGCCGGTTTTGTAAAAGAAGCGGACGGAACTACCGATGCTGCCAATTATGTGATCGGACTTTATCCCGCTTCGCAATTTGCCTCTACGGCAGATGCCATGAAAGCCATCAAGTTTGAAAGAAGGCTCGAGCTGGGTCTTGAAGGTCACAGGTACTATGATCTGCAGCGCTGGGGTGAGGTTCAGACCGAGCTTAGCCGTATCCTTGCATACGAAAAAACCATGGAATGGGGTGATGCCCTTTATGGAAATGCAACGGTTGGCCCCGAAGACGTGAACTTCCCGATTCCGCAGCGTCAGATCGACCTGAGTAACGGAAATCT
>JAADHC010000068.1 GCA_013152085.1 Chlorobiota bacterium | reverse complement strand
ATGTAAACTGGAGAAAAGTGAACAAATGTATGGGTTTGGTTGACATTTTCCTGGCCGACCTGAAACATACCGATAAAGATAAATTCAAAACCTTTATACAGGGTGATGCGGAATTGGTAATGAACAATCTTACCAGACTCGCGGATTCCGGTGCGCGGGTAATTGTCCGCATACCGGTGATTCCCGGCTTTAATCATACGGAAAACGAAATGAAACGGATCATTGATTTTGTCACTTCATTAAAAAATGTCGATGAGATTCATTTTCTGCCCTATCATACATTCGGCGTTGAAAAATACAAAATGTTGGGTATGAACTATACTTTTGGTCATAAGAAACCGGTTCAGGAACCGGAGCTGGAACCATATATTCAGTATGCACAATCAAAAGGATTACAAACCAAAAAACCGGGGGATAATATGATCATTGAAAAGAACACGGCACAGATAACCGGAAGAATAGCTGCTCTGCGTGAAAAGGTATTGAGCACAAAACCATCGGTTTGTACCGAAAGGGCAAAGTTCTATACCCGGATTTACCGGGAGAATGAAGATAAGCCGGTAATTATAAAACGGGCACTGGCACTTGAAAAGACCCTGAAAGAGATGACCGTTTTTATTGATGACGGTGAACTCATCGTGGGAAACCAGTCATCGCAACACAGGGCGGCCCCTGTTTTTCCCGAATATGCCGTTGACTGGCTGCCCCGGGAAATGGATGAACTGGACAGGCGCCCCGGAGATGCATTTTTTATAACGGAAGAACATAAAAAGGAACTGCTTGAAATGGCACAATGGTGGAAAGGAAAAGTACTCTGGGACCGTGGCAGAGCTCTTATGTCACAGGAATTGCGTGACCTGCAGGACTCAGCCATTATAAAAGCTACCGGCAATCTCACCTCCGGAGACGGACATATTGCCGTTGATTTTTTCAAAATATTATCGACAGGACTCGGCGGATATCTTCAGGAAATCAAACAATATCATCAACAGGTAAAAAGGTTCGAACAGGAAGGTGTTAAAAAAGACCATTTTTATACGGCGCTGACGATTTCCATCGAAGCATTTCAGGCATTTATCCGGAGATACGGGGAACTGGCACTTTCGATCGGTAATAAAGAGAAGAATAAGCCAAGAAAACAGGAGCTGCAACTGATCGCTGACAATTGTGAAATCATTGCGGAAAAGCCCCCGCAAAGTTTTTATCAGGCATTGCAGCTCACCTTTTTTGTACAACTGGTTCTTCAAATCGAAAGTAACGGCCATTCGGTCTCCCTCGGAAGAATGGATCAGTACCTATTCCCTTTTTATCAAAATGATATGGTTACAGGAAATATTTCGGAGGATTTTGCATCGGAACTGTTGGAAAATACATCATGGATCAAATTGCTTTCCATTAATAAAATCCGCCCCTGGTCACACACACGGTTTTCTGCCGGAGGACCGCTCTACCAGAATGTCACCATAGGCGGGCAAACAACAGACGGGCAGGATGCGGTAAATGATCTGAGTTTTCTCATTCTCGATTCCGTCGGGAAGATGAGACTCACCCAACCCAACCTGTCAGTGCGGTTTCATAAAAATATAAGCAATGATTTTATGATGGCATGTATGCAAGTCATTGAAAAAGGCTTCGGGATGCCTTCCTTCAACAACGATGAGATCGTCATCCCGGGACTTATCGAGCTCGGTGTTGAACCGGAAGATGCATATATACTCCGCTATCGGATGTATTGAAATTGCCGTACCGGGAAAGTGGGGTTACCGTTGTACCGGAATGAGTTTCCTGAACCTGATGCGGGTTTTCCTGGCCGCATTATATGACGGACTTGACAAGCAGTCCGGGAAAGTCTTTAAAAAAGGCATAGGGAATTTTACCGGATTCAATTCTTTTGAAGACGTTTTAAAGGCGTGGCAACATCAGATAAAATATTATACCCGGAAGACAGTTGAAATTGACACTGCTGTGGATACGGCCCTCGAAGAAAATGTTCCTGACATCCTGTGTTCTGCATTTGTGGACAATTGCATCAGCCGTGGTAAAACCATTAAGGAAGGCGGCTCGAAATACGATTTTATTTCCGGCCTGCAGGTGGGTATTGCAAACCTGGGAAATTCACTGGCAGCCATTAAAAAACTGGTTTTCGAAGAAAAGAAAATAACAAAGGAACAACTTCTGTTTGCCCTTGAAAATAACTTCGAAGGAGAAGATGGTGAGAAAATCCGGCAACTGCTATTGAATTTTGCGCCGAAATACGGGAACGATGAGGATTACGTGGATCTTCTTTTAAAAGATGCCTACATGGAATTTATAAATGAACTTGAAAAATATCATACCACCCGGTACAACCGTGGCCCTGTCGGATGTAAATACTATGCAGGAACCTCCAGTATTTCTGCCAATGTTCCCAGCGGAGCTGTTGTTCCGGCCACACCCGACGGCAGAAAAGCATTTACTCCGGTTGCCGAGGGAAGTTCGCCGTCCTCAGGAACAGACTTGCGGGGACCTACGGCGGTATTCAAATCCGTTTCCAAATTGCCGACGAAGAAAATAATGGGCGGAGTGCTTCTCAACCAGAAATTAACTCCTGCCACGATACGGAAAGATCAGGACAAAAAAAAGCTGATATCGATTATCCGCACTTTCTTTGAAGAATTGAAAGGATGGCATGTACAATACAATATCGTTTCCCGCGAAACACTGCTTGCCGCTAAAAAGAATCCCGAAAAATACCGGGACCTGATTGTCAGGGTTGCCGGATATTCCGCATTTTTTACTACTTTATCACCCGATACACAGGATGATATAATTGCAAGGACGGAGCATTTATTAATATAGTTAGGCTGAGGCTAAGGCTGAGGCTGAGGAAGGTATAAGATTATAGAAGTTTAGGACACAAAAAAAAGATGGCATACAAAGATTTTAGAGATATGCCTGTATGGCAGAAAGCTTTCAAGTTATTGCTCAAGGTATATGATGTAACCAAAGCTTATCCCAAAGAAGAAAAATATGGCTTGGTTTCAGATATGCGCAGGGCAGCCAACTCAGTTACGAACAACATATCTGAGGGTTTTGGCAGATATGAAAAATTGGATAAAACACGATTTTACAAAATATCGAGAGGAAGTTGTTACGAACTTATAAATCAGAGTCTAGCATCACAGGCTTTGGGTTTTATTACTGAAAATGACAAAGATGAACTTATTGATGGCTATCGTGATGTAATCGGTGGTTTAGACCCTATGATAAAAAGCATTGAAAACACATTAAGGAAATAAGTGAATTAAATGAAAAATGAGCAGTAAAATGCCTTAGCCTCAGCCTCAGCCTGTAATATATAAATGATTATTGGTATGACGTAAAACATAACTCCTTAGCCTCAGCCTCAGCCTCAGCCTGTAATATATAAATGATTCTTGGTATGATGTAAATATGATGTAAAACATAACTAAGGGAAATATTCAACCCAAACTGAAACGATGGACCAAGTATTCTGCGGTGTTGACATAGGTGGTACGAAATGTTCCGTAGCCCTGATCAATGATAAGGGAAAGATCATGGATAAAATTTACAGTTGTGCCCACGTTGACAAAAGCGAAGAAGGATTGGTTAAAGTAGTTGTTGAGAATATCAGAGAATTAATTGAAAGAAACAGGCTGCAGGAGTCCGACCTTCCGGGCATCGGGATCGGTTTTGCCGGTCACATCCGGTATCGTGACGGGATAATCATCACTACCTCCAATCTTAAAGGGTTTAAGAATTTTCCCCTGCGTGAGGTTTTCCAGTCCCGATTCAACATTCCGGTAGTTGTGGATAACGATGCTAATGCGCAGGCCCTCGGCGAATTTTATTTTGGTGCGGGAAAGGAATTTGATGATATGGTTTTCCTGACCATAAGCACGGGAATCGGCGCCGGTATTATTATCAATAAAAAGCTGTATCGCGGTGTTACGGGAACGGCCGGAGAATTCGGTCATACAATCGTGGAACCGGACAGTAAGCTGACCTGCACCTGTGGTAACCGTGGCTGTCTGATGGCATGTGCATGCGGGTTGGCCCTCCCCTGGCTTTTTGAAAAGAAATTAAAGGAGGGTAAAAAGAGTAAACTTAATCTGCCACCGGATTTTAACCTGTCTGGATTAAACGGAGAGGTTTTGAAAAAAGGACTCGAAATGGATGATCCCGTTTCCAAAGAGGTTATTCTGGATTGTGCACGTTATATGGGTATT
>JAADHC010000034.1:71602-72447 GCA_013152085.1 Chlorobiota bacterium | reverse complement strand
CGTACGGCCTGATATATTCGCTATTGATTCTCTGAATATTTCGTTGAATACCTCGTTGCGTCGTACGGCCGTACGACGCAACGTGAAACCAAATAAAATAGCCGTACGACGCAACACCGAAAATTTTTTGTGGCTACCATAAATATGGATAAATTAGAACAGAATTATCGTAATGGAAAAATTCAAAGACAAATTCCGAATTGAATCAAACCGGATGCCAGGCTGGGATTATTCGGGTAACGGGATTTATTTTATCACATTAGTTACACAAGACAGAGTATGCTTGTTTGGCGAAATACAAAAAGGGAATATGGTTTTATCAGAGTTCGGAAAAATTGCACAAGAACAATGGTCTAAATCTTTTGATATGCGAAAAGAATTATTTTTAGACGAATATATTATAATGCCCAATCATTTGCATGCAATAATCAGATTGGAAAAATCGTCTGAGCAGAATAACGAATCAACCCACGATAAAAAGGGAAATAAACCTGCATTTTACCGTAAACCCAGATCCGTTTCATCATTTATCGCCGGATATAAATCAGCTGTAATAATAGAAATTGATAATTATATCGATAGGCAAAAGTTAACGGTTGATAAATTTAACCGCAGCAACCGTCTGTGGCAAAGGAATTATTACGATCATATTATTCGCGATGAAAAGGAATACTGGCGGATAAAGAAATATATCAAGAATAATCCTGAGAATTGGAAAGAGGAGGATAATGATCTTGATTTCTAACCGTTGCGCCGTACGGCCTGATATATTCGCTATTGATTCTCTGAATATTTCGTTGAATACCTCGTTGCGTCGTACGGCCGTACGACGCAACGTGAAACCA
>JAADHC010000034.1:25613-71527 GCA_013152085.1 Chlorobiota bacterium | reverse complement strand
GAAACCAAATAAAAAAATAATTGGAGGAAAAGCTAATTTTAATATCTTTAAACCAGCAGACAACCGGAAAAATACATATTTCTTCCGATGGCGGGAAAAGACAATAAAAAGAGAAAACCAAACAGCAAATCACCAGAATACGGAGTTTCCGGAATCGGAGGCATCTTTTTCAAATGCAAGGATCCGGAGAAAATGAAGGCCTGGTACAAGGAACACCTGGGATTCAAAACCGATAAATTCGGCAGTCTGTTCGAGTGGCGCGAAAGTCTCGATCCCGACCATAAGGCTTATACTTCATGGAACCCTTTTTCTGAAAACTCCCACTATTTCGCCCCGTCGGAGAAAGAGTACATGATCAATTACAGGGTCAGGGATCTTAAGAAATTACTCGAAAAACTGGGAAAAGAGGGTGTGGAGATCATGGGTAAGATGGAAACCTTTGAATACGGCAGGTTCGCATGGATCATTGATCCCGAAGGAAATAAAATTGAACTCTGGGAACCGGTGGATGAAGTGTTTACGGATATGTACAGGGGTAAAACCATCCGTTAATCATTTTCGATCCATTTAAAGCAACGTGGGGAAACCCACTGCTTTGGTGATCTGAGCATATTATCTGAATTAGCCTGGTAGAAAATTACTTATATCTATCTTTGAAAAACCCGGTAGCATGGAACTTAAGTTACTTCTTGTCGTACATATTTTCTCAGCCATGGTCTGGATGGGCGGTTTGCTGATCATCACCCTGGGTGTATTGCCCGGGGCCTGGAAAAAGAATGATCCGGACCGGCTGGAAACATTCCTCAAACCGTTCGAACGGATCGGTTATCCGGCCTTGTTGTTCCAGATTCTTACCGGATTCCGGTTGGCCATGAAACAGGTATCTCCATCCGAATGGTTCTCTGCCTTTAATGTGGCATCCTGGCTGGTAACATTGAAATTCATCCTGTTTGGATTAACCGTTTTTCTCATCCTTTTGGAGAAACTGGCTATCAACAAACAATCCGGGAAAGGCCGCATGAATCTTCTGGGCTTAAATACCCTTGCCCTGACGCTCATTGCAATCCTCTTTGTCCTTACCGGCCTGAGTTTCCGGTTCGGCATACTTGTCTGAAAAGACAAATCGAAGGAACACATCCTTCATATACAAGATCATGTAGTTTGCTTAAAATACCACCGAATAAAAGAAGTCCGACTCAATGCTACTGAATTTATTTTTTACTAAAAACTGTATCCGACGGTTACTCCGGTCCAGGGATTTAAGCCTGCCTGAATATTTGAGCCATTGTAATCTCTTACTCGTTCATACCATGGCATAAAGGCAATCCTGAAAACCAGATGTCCGTCGGGTTTTTGATAACGGTAACCGATTCTGCCGGTTAAACGGCTTGTCAAATAGTCGGCAAAGGAGTAGCCGATTCCAATTTCAACATGATTCCTGTTGAATGAAATCAATTCGGTCAAAGCCAGCGGGAACATCTGCCCCCCCATACCCATCATCGAGTATCCAACCTGTCCGGTTGTTTTAAACTTTCCTCCGTTTAACAAAACCCGTTCATAATTCAGGGAATACAAAAAGCCGTTCCCCAGCAACTCGATCTGCAGACTGTTTTTTCCGGTAAAAGACTTATTGGCAATATCGGATTCCTGACTATACAGGTTCATAACAAGGATAGTAAGAATGATTAATAATATTTGTCTTTTCATTATCGTCTTTAAAAGATTTATCGAATTCCGGATTTTATGGCAACAACCAGGAGTTACAGTGTTGAGTATATAGTATAATGCCGTTCATGAAAAATCAGTTATTTAAAATACAATATCTTTCAGGAACAAATGGATTATAATATAAAATATCATGGTCTTTTTCACATGCAGATCCTGCTTTTTTTTTCAAAGAAACAACAGCCACCCCGGAATCCGGACAAGACGAATCCTTCCATGCCATTAAAACAGATTTAGACTATATTTAGAAACAAGGTCGTTTCCCGGACAATTCTTAAGAAGATTTCAGTTGAATAACCCGTTGGTTTTTATTTATTTTATAATCCTAAAATCCGCCGGATGCAGATACTGATTATTGAAGATGAGGAAAAGGTTGCCCGTGCCTTGAAAGAGGGGCTGGAACAACAGGGTTATGCAGCGGAAGTTGCCCTGAGTGGTGAAGACGGATTCAACCGGTTGCAAAAAAAACCTTTTGATCTTCTTATCCTGGATCTTATGCTTCCCGGGCACAGCGGATTTGACATTCTGAAAAACATCCGGCACGAGGACATGAGGCTGCCCGTTCTGATCCTTTCGGCCCGTGACAATACCGATGACAAGGTTACCGGTCTGGATCTGGGAGCGGATGATTACCTTGCCAAACCTTTTGCTTTTCCCGAACTTCTGGCCCGTATACGGGTATTGCTGCGAAGAGGAAACCATTTCCCGGATACTCATTTGCAGCTTGCTGATCTTGAACTTGATCTGGTGGATCGTTTTGTAAAGCGTTCAGGCACGCGAATATTTCTTACAAACCGGGAATTCGACCTTTTAAAATACCTGATGGAAAATCAACACCAGATAGTTTCCAGGGAGATGTTGACAAAGGATGTCTGGCAGGTGACCAACCGCTTTTCTTCCATGGATAACCTTATTGATGTACACATCACCCGTTTGAGACACAAGATTGACGAACCTTTCGACCTGAAGCTGCTGCATACCGTCAGGGGAGTAGGATTTGTCCTTTCGGAAAAGGAGGTATCCTGATGGCAGGTATTTTTTCGCACGTCCGGTTCCGCCTGACTTTATGGTACACATTCACCCTTGTGGTTATACTGCTGCTTTATGCCGGTATATCCATAATGCTCGTTTTTTTTAATCTCCGGAACAATATAGATACCCAACTGGAGCATGATTACGAAGTGGTTGAAGGGATGTTTGAATACGGCCCCGGAGATTCATTGCATTTTGATGCTGATGATGAGACATTTTTGAATGAAAGATGGGTTGAAATCCTTACAGCCGACGGAAAACCCTTTTTCAACAGCCGGCCGTTCTCAGGACAAAGTCTGCCACCTCTGTTACCCCGGCAGATTCAATCGGCCACCATGCGTTATAAAACCATAAGCCTGAATAACGGAGCACATGTTCGTGTAATGATCACAAAAGCAAACATTGGGGGCCAACAGTATATTCTCAGGATGATCAGGCCTTTGGAACCTGTACATAACGAATTACACAAATTCTTTTTCTTACTGCTTATTGCCCTGCCGGTAGCCATTTTAATCGCCGGCGCCGGAGGCTACCTGCTGGCAGGAAAACTGCTGGCTCCTGTTGGAAAAATGACGGAAAAAGCACGCAGGATTTCCAGTGATAAGTTAGAGGAAAGGCTTCCGGTAATTAATCCCGAAGATGAATTGGGCCAACTTGCGATCACAATGAATGACCTGCTGGATCGCCTGCAAAACGCCTTCGAACGACTCAGGCAATTTACTTACGATGCCGCACATGAGCTCCGTACACCCTTGACTTCTATCAGAAGCATCGGCGAAGTTGCTTTGCAGGAGACAGACAATAAAACAAATTACAGAGAAGTAATAGGCAGCATCCTGGAAGAAAACAACCGCCTCACACAACTGGTGAACAGTCTTTTATTTCTTTCAAGGACTGATGCCCAAACTTATCAGGTTAAACCGGAACAAGTCACTGTATCCGGATTGGTCAGGCAAACCATCGAAATGATCCAGCCGCTGGCAGAAGAAAAGAACCAGACGATCTGTTTTGACGATAACGCTGAGATTACCATAAAAGCAGATCCTACGCTACTAAGGCAGGCATTGCTGAACCTCCTTGATAATGCCATTAAATATGCTCCGGCAGATACCGCAATTACGGTGACGATCCGGACAACAAAGGATAAAATAATCATCCGGATACATGATCAGGGAGAAAAGATACCGGTATCGCTTAAAGAGAAGATCTTTGAACGTTTTTTCCGCATAGATGAAAGCCGTTCGAAAAAAACTGATGGCAGCGGACTTGGTTTGGCAATTGCCCGATGGGCTGTCGAAGTACAGGGAGGAAGTTTATATCTGGATGAATCTTCAGAAACAGGAAATACTTTTGTTATTAACCTTAGTCATATAACTTAAAAATAAAACAAAATGAAAACACAACGTCTTTTTTCAGGAAAAACGGCATTCTTGACATTGCTTACGCTGCTTTTGCTTTCGCCTGTCAATGCACAAAAACCGGGACAAGAAACAAAGCTCTTCCTCGACTTTGAATCCGTGCAATCAGGTAAAATTCCCGACGGATGGAAAATTGAAGCCACCAATCAAAAGGGGAATCTGGCCACATGGAAAGTAATCGAAGACAACTCAGCACCTTCGGGCAACAAAGTACTTGCCCTGACAAAGACCAATCATTCTTTCGGGGGTACATTCAATCTTTGCTGGATACGAAACTTCACTTTCCCGGATGGTGAAATCAGTGTTATGTTCAAAGCCAACCGGGGTGTTGAAGACCAGGGTGGCGGCGTTATCTGGCGCGCCAAAGACAAAAACAATTACTACATTTCACGGTATAATCCCCTGGAGAATAACTTCCGTATCTATTACGTTAAGGATGGTGCCCGGCGGATGCTTGCCAGTGCGCGGATAGCCTTACCTGCAGGTCAGTGGCACAAATTAACGATTACCCAATATGGAAATAAAATCACGGGATCACTCAACGGTAAAAAACTCCTTGAAGTCGAAGATAAAACTTTTAAGACCGCCGGTGGTGTGGGCTTGTGGGTTAAAGCTGACGGAATTACATCCTTCGACAATTTTGAAGTAAAGTAAACCATTGATATCCGGCCATAAAGAAGAGTTATTATACAAGATACTCAGGGACTATTGATTGTTATGATCAGAGCTGCATTGAGGTGATCATTTTACATCCAGCCGCTTTCATTTCAGTTAAGGCTTTTTCTTCATCTCCCGGTATGGCATTTACGGCCTTGACGGCATCGGTGAACACATACGTGTGGAACCCCTTTTTGCAGGCATCCAACGCGGTAGCTTTTACACAGTAATCGGTAGCCAGTCCGGCAATGTATAAATCCGTTACTCCTTTCTCCTTCAGGAAATCCGCAAGATTAATATTGGTGGCTTCAAAAGCCGAATATCCATCATCATGGTTTCCCGTTCCTTTCAGCAGTTCCTGCCTGATCAGCGCAGTTTCCAGGTCAGGATGATAGTCCGCTCCCGGCGTATTACGTACACAATGCACGGGCCATTTGTCAAAGTGAATGGAATTTTCCGGATGCCAGTCCCTTGAGGCAAGTACCAGATCAAACCTGCCTGCAATGCGGTTAATTACCGGCACTATGTCATCTCCATCTTTAACCGCCAGTGCACCACCGGGGCAAAAATCATTCTGTACATCAACAATGATCAATGCTTTCATGACTTTAAATGATTAAAGTTATGGATTATTATTTCTGTGACCATTCACCAGGTCATTTCTCAGATTCTTTAATTTTCCCGAAAGTCCCACCTTATATATATGAGGATACTCAAACCGCTGATGTTCAGCGGGAAGACGTGACATACGTTCTTTTACATATTTCCCGATCTCTGCCGGAGACCGAAAAGGAATAACAATTTTTCCCTTTTCCATAACCTTTTCCAGGAGATCTTCCGTTTCGTATTTCCCCGTATCGGTATATTTCCTCGGGTCCAACGGATGATAAATGCGATCAGGTTTGTTTTCGTTTGTGAGGATAATTCCGTCACCGGCAAATTTATCGTCATTTCCCACCAGTCGCATGATCGTTTTAGCACCGGGAAGGGTAACTTTTTCAATGTTGTCAGAGATTTTTAACCGCGGACTTCCCGCTGCAACGCTGAGTTTATAAACACCATCGAGAGCTGCATCCGGCATCCCTGTGATCATGCGCGTTCCGATCCCGAAGCCGTCAATAGGTGCTTCCTGGATGTTCAGGCTCCGGATCACATATTCATCCAGTTGATTGGAAGCGATAATCTTCACATACCCGAGTCCGGCATCATCCAGCATTCTCCTGGCTTTCTTGCTCAGGTAAGCCAGGTCTCCGCTATCCAGGCGGATACCGCCAATCCGGTGACCACGGGCTTCAAGTTCCTTAGCTACCGTAATAACGTTGGGGAGGCCGTTTTGAAGCGTATCGTATGTATCGACCAGAAGCACGGCTCCATCCGGGTACAGTTCGGTAAATTTTCTGAAGGCGGTCAGTTCATCATCAAAACTCTGTATCCAGGAATGAGCCTGTGTTCCGGTGATCTCCAGGCCATATTCCTTTCCTGCCAGAACATGAGAAGTGGCATCTGCACCACCGATAACTGATGCCCTGCTGGCATGAAGACTGCCCCATCCCTGGGCACGCCTTAAACCGAAATCAGCAAAAATCCGGTCACCGGCCACACGACGAATACGGGCAGCTTTTGTTGCAATCAGCGACTGGAAATTCAGGTAATTCAACACGATTGATTCTATAAGCTGTGTCTCGATCAGGGTTCCTTCAGCCCGAAGTACCGGTTCGTTCGGAAAAACAATTTCTCCCTCTTTTACAGAATAAATCGTTCCTGAAAATCTGAAATCCGTAAGAAATGACAGAAATTCATTCCTGAATCCCCGGGAACGCAAATACTCAAGATCTTCGGGTGAATAAGAAAAATTTTCAAGGGCTTCCAGGAGATTCCACAAACCTGCAAAAACGGTAAATCCGCCGTGATATGGATTCATCCGGAAAAAATAATCAAAAGAGGCCGTTTCATCCTGCTTACCCATAATAAGATAACCCTGAGCCATGGTCAGTTCGTACATATCCGTATATAAACCTCCTGAAATCATCCCTGAATTCTTGAAATTTTCATTAAACGTGTTCTGAGTAATGAAAAGCAAACCGTTTACACTCTTCGTCTCAAAACAAACGTATTTAATATGGCTAAATTAACGGAATATTGAGAATTCTCAAAAACGAATGTCAGCCGGTAATTAAGTCATTCGAAGAAATGGATGTCTTTATTTTTACTTTAATAAAGATTCGCTTTCATTTTCGTTCATGAAGAAATACCATCTAAACGTTCCTTCGGTTGAATAGAATAGGTAGGGAATAATTATTAATTTCGCAGGCAGTCATGAAATGGATCAGGGAACATATTTACGGTATTCTGGGAACATTGATTGTACATCTTGTACTTGCGATCATGTTTATGATTTTTAAAATATCCACCTTTAAACCTTATTTCGAAGAGCCGGTTATTATCACTTTTGAGCCTGAAAAATCTCCGGTAAATCCTGAAAAAGAAAAACCGGCAGTACTTTCCGATGCTGATCTGGAAGCGTATATCCACAATATTGCTGTCAACAGGGCACAATCACACAAAGAAGAGGATTTCGATATCAACAAGTATATTGATCAGGTTAAAAACGAAATGATTGCCAAAGGGGAACTGGGTAAGGACAATTTCATCGACCAGTGGCGTAAGCAACAGGAAGCAGAAAACAAAGGTTTGCAAACAATCCTTCCGGAGAGACAACCCCCGTCGGATTCAACGATCATTACCTCAGAAATTATGGCCAGTAAATATTCCGGGCCGACAAGAGTGGAATATTACCTGAAAAACCGGATGGCAACCCATATGGAGATTCCGGTATACAAATGTGAAGGATCAGGAACCGTTGTTGTTAAAATAGAAGTTAACCGTCAGGGATCAGTTACATCGGCCGAACCGGACAAAGGGAAATCATCGAAAAATTCTTGTATGCTCGAAGCAGCAAAAAGCGCAGCATTTCTAAGTACCTTTAACAAAGATCCCGGTGCTCCGCTGGTAGTTTCCGGTACCATAACCTATTACTTTGTAGCACAGTAAAGTGGTCTTACCTCAGCGCTGTGCATAGGATGCATTCTGTTTTTGTATGATTTTCTTCACGGACCTGGTCTTCACAATCCATGAAAGTGAAAAATAAAACATTCCGGTCGTCAGATTGCGGTAAGGATAATCCCCGTTGACATCACGGAAATCCTGATTCATAAAATTGTCCAGGTAAAATTTTGCTTTAATATTCATTCCGCCTTTTAGCTGGATACCTGCGAAAAATGACGGAACAAAAGTATTTACCCGCGGAGAAAACCATTCCCGGTATTTCGTTTTCCTGCCGCCTTCCAGGATTTTTTCCTTATAATGAAAAAACCATTCATACTCCCCCCCGGCAAAAAGATAGGTGCCCCGTTTCATTATTCCGAGTTTCAGGGCCAGTGGAACACCCAGGGAATAAGCCCTGCGTTTCGTGGTTGTTTGTCCTTCACTGACAATATACCCGACATTCCTGACCGCAGTACCGGTATAAATACCCATAATCGGGTTGAAATCAACATGGAAATAACTCCCTGTATGAAAAAAGAGGGTAAACCGCATTTCATCGTTCAGGCTATTTCCCTGATCTGTAACATTTGCAAACTGAAAAAGAAGCTCACCTCCATTGGTAAAATAGGTTGTCTGTGCTTGGATACTGATCGAAATGGAAATGACGGTTAAAACAACGGCTGAAAATGTCCTCATATATACAGATTTGATTAACTGTTTAAAAAACGATCTGATTGTTTCGGTTCAAAGCAAAGATGCAAAAAAGATCAGGAAGGAAAAAATACGCAATGACCTGTATTAGTCAGATACAAATATTATTCCGCACAACCGGGGATTCATAAGCGGTTTCCGGTCGAAAATTTTACTGCCCGCTTTTAAAGGGATCATAACCATAGTCATATTTCGCTATGGCAGAGGCTTCATAAGGATCTGCATCCTTACGGGTAATTTTTCGCGATACCGGATAGTAACCAATTTCATCATATTCCGCCGGTCGGAGGATTTTTTTCATGTCGGTTTGTGGCATGGTTGTATCCAGCCAAAGTCTTTCATCTCCAACAGAGAGTATGACCGGCATTCTTTTTTTGGTATTATGGATCTTCGCCAGCAGGAGATTTGCTTCGGTAGTTATAATGGTGAAAGTTGGTTCGATAAGTCCGGTTCGCGGATCTGCCCATTCGTTATATAATCCGGCCAGTGCAAATACCTTTTCCTTTTTCTTATACATATAGTAAGGTATCTTTCCGAAAGGTGCTTCATGCCATTCATAAAAGCCACTCACCGGAATCAGACAGTGATAAGAGGCAGCTGGCTTGCGGAAAGAGGACTTTTCAAAAATGGTTTCCGCACGTGCATTGAAAGTTTTGTATCTTATTTTATCAGCTTCCGACCGGTTCTTTATCCATCCGGGTATCAGTCCCCATTTGGCGGGACGGATGGCTTCTGGATCGTCAGAGGTAATCACCGGTAATACCGGAAGCCGGAATGCAGAAAAAAGATATCCGGCTTTAAACCATGAAGGGTCTGTGAAACGAGCGCCAAACCGTCGCTCCATTTCTTCCCGGATAACATTTACTGCAACGGTAAAACACATAATCCTTTAGTATAAATAATATGTCCGTGGAGGGAAAGGGCAAAAGGTACCCCGGGCAGTTCACATTGCCTCATCAGCCTTTCAACAGCCGGATCCACCCATCCGGAAAGGTCCCGTCCTTCAGGTCCGTTATTAAGTTTCAGATTACCGGACAGGGAACCAGGTATTTGAAGCAGTCTACCGCTACCGGAATGAGAGGGCAAAGATTGCATGGAATCTGCCATAAACCAGATTAGTATAATCAGGATGAATGTTTTGACCAGCCGTCTGACAGTTTGCATGGTTAAGGAGTTAAACGTGACGAAAATAAGCAGTATATTTTATTATTAAAACAGGGTTTGGAGCAAAATTTAAACAATAAGGATGATTTATAAACATCCGGAGGATGAAAGAAGAAAAAGGGTGTAGATAAGATCAATAGGATATAGAAACAAAAATGGGAAAAAATTCCGGACGAAACTTCTTCCCATTTTCACATCCGGTTTCCCGTAGGATTCCGCATGTGCCAAGTTACAGTTATTATGGCTTCTGCTTTGCCATCCCTCCTTTCGTTGGGATCACTCGGCTTCCCGGTTTTGGACTTTCGACTCTTTTCAAGCCTTATATCTGCCACCGTGGTTCTTTAAAGGGCTCCTGAACACCAGGCCGAAGCCCGATGATCCGGGAGTGGAACCCGTCCGAATGGCCGTTTCCGGTCATTCTTTCTGTTCCCCCTTTCGAAGCACACTTTTCAAAGATCCTCACTTTTCCCCGGTTTTCCTGGATCGGTCCCCCGGCATTTCGCCCTTTCGGGTTTCCTGCCGGCTTCCCGTGCCCTTTAAAAAGGCTGACCCCGGTCTGCCGGTTTCCCGTGAGTGACTTTGTCGAGCGGAGTTTGTTCCGGTGGGCCTCTTGCGAAACTTCCCTTTCCAAACCCGAAACTTCTCGAACCAGCCTTTTATCTCTCACTTGGTAGGTCAAATATAGATGGTGCTGTAAAAATGTGCAAATATTTTCAGGCCTCCTTTTCCACAAAGTATGCACATAAGTTATGAACAATTGTTAATAAAATTGGCTCTAAAAAATATCCCGTCTATATCATTAAAAAACAAGATAAAAGAGCGCGTAATATTTATAATCTATTAGGAAAAACCATACGATCATACTGCCGGGACTTGGAGATGTAAAAAAATAGTATCTTTGCTGCGTCAAACCTTTAGGGTAACATCATGATTCAGAAAATCCTGATCGCCAACCGGGGTGAGATTGCTTTACGCATCATCCGATCCTGCCGTGAGTTAAAAATCCCCACTGTAGCCGTTTATTCAGAAGCCGATCGCAACGCCTTACATGTGCGTTTTGCCGATGAAGCTTATCTGATCGGACCGGCGCCTTCAGCGGAGAGTTATCTCAGCATGGACAAAATCCTGGAAGTTGCGAAACAATCCGGCGCTGATGCCATCCATCCCGGTTACGGTTTTTTATCGGAAAATGCCGAATTTGCTGAGAAAATAAAATCAGCCGGACTGATTTTTATTGGTCCCCCTCCCGGCGCTATCCGTACCATGGGTGATAAAATCACTGCACGTCAAACCATGATTGATGCCGGGGTCCCGGTAGTTCCCGGGATACAAAAAAATATCCGGAATGAAGCGGATGCAGATCATATTGTAAAGGAGGTCGGGTTACCGGTAATGCTGAAAGCCTCTGCCGGCGGCGGCGGAAAAGGCATGCGTCTTGTTCATAAAAAAGGGGAACTGTTACCATCACTACGGGCAGCCAAATCAGAGGCACTCACAGCTTTTGGTAATGATGCGGTATATGTCGAAAAATATATTGAATCTCCTCATCATATAGAATTCCAAATCCTGGGTGACCAGCATGGAAATTATATCCATTTGGGTGAACGTGAATGTTCCGTACAACGGCGTCACCAGAAAGTTGTCGAGGAAACACCCAGTGTCCTGATGACACCCGAACTCAGGGCAGAAATGGGCGAAAAAGCCATCGCCGCTGCCAGGTCGGTAAATTATATCGGGGCAGGAACCGTAGAATTTCTGGTTGATGACCATGGTAAATACTATTTTCTGGAGATGAATACCCGTCTGCAGGTAGAACATCCTGTAACCGAACTGGTAACAGGAATCGACCTGGTTAAGGAACAAATACTTGTTGCCTCCGGAGAAAGACTTTCCCTGAAGCAATCCGATATTCATCAGCACGGTCATGCCCTGGAGTGTCGTATATATGCCGAGGATCCCGAAAACAATTTCATGCCATCCCCTGGTAAGGTTCTTGCTATTCGTGAACCACAAGGTGCGGGCGTTCGTGTTGACGGCTATATTTACAGCGGATTTGAAATCCCGATCTATTATGACCCGATGATCGCCAAACTAATTACTTATGGCGCAAACCGTGATGAAGCACTTCGCAGAATGAGACGGGCACTGGATGAATATATGATACTGGGTGTTAAAACATCCATTCCCTTTCTTAAAAGGATCGTGAACCAACCTGATTTTACCACCGGAAATTATAATACTCATTTCATCGAAGATCATCATGATGAACTTTTTTTACCCTGTAATGACGGAGAGCATAGTGTAATGGAAGACCTGGCAGCGGCTACGGCATTACTGGAATACCATTACCTGCTTAAGAAAAAACCAAAACCCGGGGACGGACAGTCAAACGGTAACGGGAACGGCAGCAGCAACGAACATTCCGGCTGGAAACTTTATGGACGGAAAAGAGGGGTTACCCGTATGTAATTTCACCGGAAAAATGATGTGACCATGATAGAATTGGAAATCGAAATAAACGAACGGGAAATCCACGCGCAACTACTTGAAAAGCAGGAAAACAGGGTTACCGTTCAGTTGGGTGACAAAGTTTACGAACTTGATGTTGTTCGTGTTGAAGAAGGTATTTATTCCATTATTCATCATGGAAAATCGTATGAATTTGAAGTGACTAACGGTACCGGGAATAAAGTTTTCCAGGTTTCCAGCACCTGCAAATCATGGGAAGTTCAATTGATTGATGCCGAAATGCGTTATGCGCGCAACAGAAATAAAGGAGCACTGGAAAACGGAGAGAACAGCATTTCATCACCCATGCCGGGAAAGGTAGTCAAGATTCCGGTTAACGTCGGACAGGAAGTGGAAGAAGGTGAAACACTGATCATCATCTCAGCCATGAAAATGGAAAGTGAGTACAAAGCACCACATAAGGCGACAATAAAAGAAATCCTGACGGAAGAGGGCGCCACAATCGAAGGACATCAACCACTCATACTGCTGGATTAATCCTTTGCTCATCCATATAACCTAAAACAGAAAATCCAAATTATGTCTGCATTAGAAGAAAAATTCAAACTTCTGGAAGAAAAGAACCGTCTCTCCGAACTCGGTGGCGGACAGGAGCGCATTGAAAAACAACATAAAGCCGGAAAAAAAACAGCCCGCGAACGTATTGATATTCTTCTTGACCCCGGCACCTTTGTCGAAACAGACAAGCTGGTCGTACATCACTGTACCGACTTCGACATGGACAAAAAGAAAATTCCCGGAGATGGTATCATCACCGGATACGGAAAAATTGACGGGCGACTGGTCTATGTTTTTGCACAGGATTTTACGGTTTTCGGTGGTACGTTGTCACGGACAAATGCCAACAAAGTCATTAAGTTAATGGATCTTGCCCTGAAAATGGGAGCTCCGGTTGTCGGATTGAATGACTCGGGCGGTGCACGAATTCAGGAAGGAGTACAAAGCCTGGGTGGATATGCCGACCTTTTTCACCGGAACGTCATGAGTTCCGGGGTCATTCCACAAATTTCAGCGATTCTCGGCCCCTGCGCCGGCGGAGCTGTTTATTCCCCTGCCCTTACTGATTTTATCTTTATGGTCCAGGAATCGAGCTACATGTTTGTTACGGGACCGGATGTGATTAAAACAGTTACGCACGAAGAGGTTACCAAGGAAGAACTTGGCGGAGCCATGACCCATAACTCTAAAAGTGGTGTCGCCCATTTCCTGGGGAACAGCGATGAGCAGGTGCTTATGATGATCCGCGAATTACTGAGTTTTATCCCCTCAAACAACATGGAAGATCCGCCTGTTAAACCGACACAGGACGATCCGATGCGTACAGATAAAAATCTCCGTAACCTGATCCCGGCGGATCCTAACAAACCTTATGACATCAAGTTACTGATTCAATCGGTAGCCGATTACAATAACTTTTTTGAGGTTATGCCCCATTATGCCATGAATATTGTTACCGGCTTTATCCGTCTTGACGGTCATACGGTAGGGGTTGTAGCCAACCAGCCTGCACATCTTGCCGGAGTACTCGATATTGACGCTTCGGTAAAAGGTGCACGTTTTGTGCGCTTTTGCGACGCCTTTAACATCCCGCTGGTCACATTTGAGGATGTTCCGGGATTTTTACCCGGAACCATCCAGGAATATGGCGGGATTATTAAGCACGGCGCAAAATTGCTCTATGCCTTTTCGGAAGCTACGGTACCCAAGATTACGGTAATTACAAGGAAAGCATACGGCGGGGCCTATTGTGTGATGTCCTCCAAACATATAGGGGCGGATATTAATTATGCTTTCCCAACGGCAGAGATTGCCGTAATGGGTCCTGAAGGTGCCGTAAATATCCTTTACCGTAATAAAGTAAATAACGAAAAGGAGAGAACAAAGCTTGTTGAAGAATATAAAATCAATTTTGCAAACCCGTTCAAGGCAGCAGAACTTGGATATATTGATGAGATTATATTCCCTGAAAATACACGTAAAAAACTTATTCTTGCCCTGGAAATGGCCCAGAATAAAACGGTTACCAAACTACCGAAAAAACATGGGAATATTCCGTTATAGGTTGACAAGTTATTTAAGGTACCGTTCAACCTGTTCAAAATGAGAAATGCCGGCCATTTAATCATCTGATTTCTAGATGTACAGAGAATATAAATTTAATATGATACCTGTATTATCCTGTATATTTGTTAAATAGCATACTCTTTCTAAATAAAATATAAATGCCGGTTTTCTGTCTGTTTTGCTACTGAAAAGAGGTTAAAAAAGCATTTTTTTGTTAGTGTTTGATCAGGATTATTGTATTTTTATACCCCTATGTGGAAGTATTTTATTATAACCGGGATCATTCTGGTACATTTATCAGGAAACGCTTCCTTCGGGCAGGAACCTGCGAATGACCCGGTAGACACTACATGGTATGTGCCCGGGGATATCAATTATAATCTGCTCATTGCTGCCTATCTTGGACTGGACGATGAAGTACTGCGTTTTCTGAACCAGGGTGCTTATATCAATACGACCACCATGAGCGGTAACAGTCCCCTGCTTATGGCTTCGGGACAAGGGCACATATCCACTGTGCGGATACTGGTTCTGAATGGAGCAGATATTGAACAGGATAATAGTGAAGGGATATTTCCGCTGCTTCAGGCAACGCTGAGCAACCATATCGAAGTGGCAGAATTTCTGATCAACAAGGGGGCAGATGTTAACAGGCAGGATATTCGCGGGAGAACGGCGCTGCTTGTTTCTGCGGCATACAACTATGTCGAGCTTACAGATATGCTGCTTCATTATGGGGGAGATATCAACCTTCCCGATAAACAGGGAACGACACCGCTGATGGCAGCCACTTATGCCGGAAACATTGGTCTGGCACAAATGCTCATTGATCAGGGTGCCTCAGTAAACATAGCTGACAAACGGGGATTTACCCCCCTGATGGTGGCCACTCAGGTGCAGGATACGGCTTTTGTGCATTTTCTCCTTGAAAATCAGGCAAACCTTTTTGCCAGGGATAAATCCGGAAATTCTGTTTTACTTATGGCCGTTGCTGTAGGCGATACACTGCTCACCCATTATTATTTACGACTCGATACACTTGGCCGGTTCAAAAAGGATCAGCCTGTCAGCCCGGTGGAACTGGCACATCGCAGTAATGACAAACCAATGATCAAACTCCTGTATACTTATGGATACAGCCGTTCTGTTAAATTTTATTTTTCGAGTTTTACTACCGGTACAAGTGCCTTATTCAACACCCGTGATCTTTTTACCGGTGGATATGCAGGTATCATGGAAGGATTTACGGGAATCACGGCATCGGCAGGATTTCTTTTCAGACCTGCCCCGATAAGAATCATGACACAGGTGACGGATCATTACTACTACCAGTTTTGGGAAAAGAGATTTGTTGCCTACGGTGAGCTCAGCCGTGATTTTGTTGTGCTGGGAAGATTTAACCCGGCCCGGGGAGGTATATCGCTCTCCCTGCAGGGCGGATATACTTTTGGTACCGGCTATCCCGGGTCAACTACCCGCCCGGAAGACAGGTTGGTTTTCAGCCCCGGTACCGGAATATTTTATCACCGGAACTTCTGGCAGGTAAAGCTCTCTTATCATTACTTCGATCTGGAAACCGTAAGGTTATACCCGCATTATTTGTCCCTGGACATTTCTGTCGATTTCAAGATGAAAACCATCTCGCCACCACGAAAAACGATATCATGGTATTAAATGCTCATCATATCCATCGCATCTTTTATTTTCTGGCTGTTGTCCTGATGGTTGCCTCCGGGCTGGCAGGGTGCAACGACGAAGTAACTTACGAAAGTGTGGATTGTTCGACCTGTATTACCTACCGGCCCGATTCGGGCGATCTGATCATCCGACTTACGATAGATGCGGAAAACCCGCAGGTACCCGTAGCGATTTACCGCGACCGTCTTGAAAACAATGATATTCGCTTCGAGGACACGGTAAGTCTTAATGAACTTGAAGTATCCGTTCCCCTGGGACATTATTACACCGTAACAGCCGAATACGTGAGCGGGCAGGATACCATCCTTGCCATAGACGGGGATATTATCGAAACAAAAAAAGTGATCGGGCAATGCGAAACCACCTGCTGGATCATCAGCGGCGGAGTGCTGAACGTGCAGTACCGGAAGCCTTATTAATCCGGAGTCATTTATGAACCTTTAATTATTCCCGGTGTTTTATTATGGGCGCATATTCATAGAGCTGCCTTACAAGGATGATTATACATCCGGTGCGTTTCCGGCGGGGAAATGCAGGGACAGCGAGCACACTTTTATTATGCTATGAATGAAATACCAGCAATGGTGTGGTCGTGTGGAAAAACATCTTTTTGGTAATGCTGGGGCTGAAAAGTTTCGAAATCAGATTGCGTCTCCGGGTAGCCATCGCGATAGCACTGACAGATTGTGAAGATATAAATGCGTCCAGGCCATCAATAACATCCGCGTGATCAATCAGATGACATTCTACGGGTGTATCCGGGTAATTATCACTGAAATAGGTCTTTAATCCTTCCATTTTTACCTTTTCCCAGGCATTGTCTTTTTCCGGACCTATGTGGGTACAAATGATTTTCATTCCAAACGGGCTAATCAGTTTCATTAATTTGGAGATTGCCTCGAAGTCAGATTCATCAAAATCAGTAGCATAAACGATCGTTTTCGCCTGAAAGAAAACATCCACGGAAGTATCTTCCGGGATCACCAAAACGGGCTGTCTGGCTTTTTCAATTACCCGGGTAGTCGTACTGCCTATCGGATCTTTTTTACGTTGGTTTTTCCCCCTGGCGCCCAAAATAATTACATCCGGTTCATAGGATTCGCTGGCATAAAATAAAGCGTCGTCCAGCGCACCTTTAACCACCAGGTAATCCAGTAACATCCCCTCCAGATTTTTTTCCTGCGCATAATCCCGCAATTCTTTCATAAATACCCGGATTTCCTTTTTCGCTTGTTCACGAAGGTCATTCAGATGCTCGGTCAGGGTTCCCTCCAGCCCAAAGGTTTCATCATAAGGCATAGATTGCAGATCAGGCGCATAATAGGCATTCACCAATAAAACCTCGGCATGTACGTAATGTGCATAATAAAGAGCAAAATTTGCAGCATGCCGCGCATGGTCACTGAAATCTACCGGTACAATAATTCGTCTCACTTGCTTTTCACCCTGGGGTTCCTTCACGGCTTTTTCACCTAACTCCTCCCTGAAATTATTATACACTTCCAGTGCTTTTTCCATATCTTCCAACCGCACCTGTATCTTCACCCCGGCAGATGCATCCGGTTGAATAACGTTCACGTTGGATAAGATACAATCAATTCCTTCACTTTTCAACCGTGATTGTATCAGGACAGCCCGTGAGTATGCATGTATTGCAAGAGTTGTCAGTTCCTCTTTCATATCCTCTTTCATATCCTCTTTCATATCATCTTTCATGGCATGAAAATTTCACAAGAAAGATACAAAAAAATATACATTTTTTCAACTAAAAATCACTTAAGTATATAAACTCAGGACAAATTTGGTTTATTATTGTTTATTATCTGAAACTGATCCCGATTCCAGCGGTATAAATTGAATAAGCAGCATAAGTATATTCACCATGAATGGTCAGCACGGCAAGTTTAAGACGGAGACCTGCACTGAGACGGACACCGCTTTTATGTTTGATGTCAATAGACGGAATGGTATGAACATCCTCATCACGAACGACAGGTGCGGTAATATCCAATGTAGGGTCAAATGCCGGGATGGGAATATTTCCGATGACATCAATCACTGTTTGGGTACGGCTGTAACCGATACCACCGAAAACATTGATCACCGGAAGTGCCGTGGAAGCCAGCAGGCTGACATTGAAGGCTTTTACTGTAAAATCCACTTCCTGGCCTTTAAAATCATCTGTTGTATATTGGGTAAGATGTGCGTAGCTTAGCGGTTCGAGGCTAAATCCCAATGTGGTATTCAACTGTGTATATGCACCGAAAACAGACAAACCTACCGGTAATAATTTCATACCCGGGATCCATTGTTTAATACTGTGTTTCAGTCCTACACCCCACAGTCCGATCTGCGCATCGGTTTTGGGTATCTTAAAAGTGGGCAGGTAGCGTCCGGTAATTTCCGTACCCTTTGGCAACCCTATGCTGGCCTGGATCATAGGTGCGGGAACAAAACCCAGTCCCGTTCCGGGTGGTGCAGAAAAAGAAGCAATGGTAACATCGGTTCCCAAATAGTTTTCAACATATTGCAGTGTCGGGCCTGCGTCACTGCTTCCGGCAACTGTCGGGGCTATCGTTCCGCCGCCGGAAGCAATACTCAGCTTTTCAAATCCGATTGTGGAAAGGTCGATTGATTTTGCATCATCAGGAATAACGGTTACATTGGTAGTAAATGTAACATCAAAACCACCCAGTTTATGGGGTTTGGCAGAGTTATACCACCCGCCGTTCAGGTCGGCACCAAAAGCATTGGCCCAGGGTGTCATATAGGCTTTTAACAATGCAACACCATCATTTACGCCACCATCAAATAAATTAAAGTTTCCCAACTGCCCGAAAGCTGTGGTTTGTATCGCCAGAAGCATAATGACCGGAAGTACTCTAAGATTTTTTCCTTTCATAACGTAATTTTTAATTCATAAAATAAAAGCGCTCTAAATATAGACAAATTTCGCGAGGGAATGGTTGCTCCCGTGTATTCATATCATTGGTTATCCAAGAATCTTTAACGCTAGAAATCTTATCTTTGTTACGAAAAATATTTTGCATGGCACCGAACATTCCACTGGCCGAACGGATGCGTCCCACCACACTGGATGAATTTCTGGGACAGGATCATCTGGTTGGACCGGGAGCAATACTCCGGAATATGATCGAATCGGAGGCTCTGCCTTCGATGATCCTGTGGGGGCCTCCCGGTGTGGGAAAGACCACACTGGCCAGGGTTATCTCCAACAGGCAAAACCGTCCGTTTTATAGTTTGAGTGCGGTTCACAGTGGCGTCAAAGAGGTCAGGGAGACTATTGAAAAAGCAAAGCATAATCGTTTTTTCGACAGGCCCAACCCTGTGCTGTTTATTGATGAAATCCACCGTTTCAGCAAATCACAGCAGGATTCTCTGCTAGGAGCTGTCGAAGAAGGGACCCTTACCCTGATTGGTGCCACCACCGAAAATCCGTCGTTCGAAATCATCTCCCCGCTCCTCTCCCGTTGCCAGACCTATATCCTGAAACCCCTGGGCAAAGAGGATCTCATAAAACTCCTCGAAACAGCTTTAAAAAAGGATACCTACCTGGGCAAATTATCCATCGAAGTCAAAGCACACGAAGCTTTGCTCCGCTTTTCGGGCGGGGATGCACGGAAGCTTTACAATGCACTGGAACTGTCTGTTGAAGCGGAAAAAAGTCTTGTGCCCGAAGGGAAAAAGATCATTCTTACCAACGAAAAAGTTAAAAAACATCTGCAGGATAACCTGGCAATGTATGACAAGCAGGGGGAGATGCATTATGATATTATATCTGCTTTTATCAAATCGGTCCGTGGTAGTGACCCCAATGGCGCCGTGTACTGGCTCGCCCGTATGGTTGAGGGTGGTGAAGACCCCCTGTTTATCGCACGTCGTCTGGTAATCCTGGCTTCCGAAGATATCGGACTGGCCAATCCCAACGCCTTGTTGCTGGCACAAAGCTGCTTTGATGCCGTACACCAGATCGGCTGGCCCGAATCACGCATCATCCTCAGTGAAGCTACCATCTACCTGGCCACTTCACCCAAAAGTAATTCTGCCTATCGCGCAATAAAGGATGCACAGTCACTGGTTCAGGAAACCGGTGATCTGCCTGTTCCCCTGCCTGTCCGGAATGCGCCTGCCCGCCTGATGAAGGAGCTCGGGTACGGAAAAGACTATCACTATGCTCATGATTATCCGGGAAATTTTACACCCGAAGAATTTCTTCCCGGGGAAATCAGGGATAAGAAACTTTATGAACCCCAGGCCAATAGCCGGGAAGAAGAAATCAGGGAACGGCTGAAAGTATGGTGGAAAAGAAAGTATAAATATTAAATAAAACGAATCCCAATGAATCCGATTCATTCCCTTCCGGAAATTAAACATACAGACAGTGGTCAGTTTTTCCTGATTGCCGGTCCCTGTGTCGTAGAAAATGAAAAGACCGTCCGGGATACCGCAGAATACATTGCAACTTTGACAGACAAATTCAGGATTCCCTTTGTTTTCAAGTCCTCATACCGGAAGGCCAACCGTTCAAGACTTGACTCCTTTACGGGCATAGGTGATGAGAAGGCTTTAGGTATCCTCAGGAAAATAAGGGAAGATCTGGGCGTCCCTGTGGTCACTGATATTCATTCGGAAGCAGAAGCCTCTATGGCAGCAGATTATGTTGACATGCTCCAGATACCGGCATTTTTATGCAGGCAGACCGATATTCTTATAGCCGCTGCAAATACGGGAAAAGTTATTAATATAAAAAAGGGACAATTCCTCGCTCCCTTATCCATAAAATTTGCTGCGGACAAAGTCAGTCAGTCAGGAAATAATAAGATCATCCTTACCGACCGGGGTACGATGTTTGGCTACCAGGATCTGATCGTGGATTTCAGGGGAATTATCGAAATGAAACAACTCGGTTACCCCGTTGTTCTCGATATTACGCACTCACTGCAACAGCCTAACCGGCCCGAAGGCATTTCAGGAGGACGTCCTGAACTTATCGAAACACTGGGACGTGCCGGTATTGCCGCCGGCGTTGACGGTATTTTCCTCGAAACGCACCCCGATCCTGCTATAGCAAAATCAGACGGGGCAAACATGTTACCCCTGGATAAACTGGAACCCCTGCTTGAACGGCTTGTCAGTATCCGCGATATTGTCAATACATTCTGACAGAAAACCTGCAATTTTTACATTTAACCCGGCCTGTAACAGATGTGGCAGGATATTTGACATTTCCGGACTGACTCTTAAAAGAAAAAAATGTTCGGAAAAAAAGATATGCCACAGGAAAATACCAAACCGGTATTACTCAGCGATGTTTATCCGGATTATATTCCGGTAATCCCTTTGGAAAACCGTCCGGTCTTTCCGGGAATTACCATCCCGTTGACTTTTACAGGAAAACGTTTTATTGATACCATCACCAAATCCATTGAAAACCACGAAGGATTTCTGGGATTGGTTCTGGTAAAGAAAGCCAATAGCCGCGACTTTTTTGCTTCCGACCTGTATCATGTCGGAACGCTGGTAAAAATCATTAAGGTAATCCAGCAAACCGAAAATTCCATACAGATGTTTGCACAATCACTGCAACGTTTTGAATTGGTCAGGGAGAGCCGGAAAACGGATACAACCAGCTGGGAGATTAAATATTTATATGATCAGAAACCTGAAAAAAATGATGAACTGAAAGCCGCGATTATGGCGATCATGGCCATGGTCAAGGAACTGATCCAGATCAATCCGTTTTTCCAGGAACAGATGAAAATCGCCCTTTCACAGATGGGACACGAGAATCCCGGCATGCTGATGGATATCATCGCTTCGTTATTAACCAGCGAAAAAGAGAAACTTCAGGAACTCCTGGAAGCCACCGACCTTTACCACAGAAGTGAAAAACTGTTAATTCTCATTAAGGAGGAACAGGAACTTTCAGCCCTGCAGGAGAAAATACAGAAACAGATCGAAGAAAAAGTCAATAAGCAACAAAAAGAATATTTCCTTCGCGAACAACTGAAAGTAATCAAAAAAGAACTGGGACTCGAAAAGGATGACAAAGCCACGGAAATTGAAAAAATCGAAAAACGGGTTCAATCCCTGAAACTTTCAGAAGAAGCGGCAACGGTCATTCGCGAAGAGCTTGAAAAGCTTAAAATTCTCGATCCCGGATCCTCCGAGTTTCATGTTACACGCACATATCTTAATGTACTTACCGAATTACCCTGGGGGATTTTTTCCGGCAAGGTAAAAGACATCCAAAAGGCACGGTTGATTCTTGACAAGCAGCATTACGGGCTTGAAGATGTTAAAAAACGGATTCTGGAATTTATTTCGACCATTATCAAACGGGGGAAAGTTTCCGGTTCCATCATCTGTCTTGTAGGCCCTCCCGGTGTCGGGAAAACCTCTGTAGGCAGGTCTATTGCAGAAGCGCTGGGGCGTAAGTTTTATCGTTTCTCGGTCGGGGGCATGCGTGACGAAGCTGAGATAAAGGGACACCGGCGAACTTATATCGGTGCCATGCCGGGAAAGATCATCCAGAGCCTGAAACGTACCGGTACTTCCAACCCCGTCATCATGCTGGATGAAATCGACAAGATCGGTATCAGCTACCAGGGAGACCCTGCATCATCACTGCTGGAGGTCCTTGATCCGGAGCAAAACAGCGACTTTCTGGATCACTATCTTGATGTGAGATATGACCTTTCCAACGTCCTTTTCATCACTACGGCAAACCAGCTGGACACGATTCCCCGTCCGTTGCTTGACCGGATGGAAATCATCAAGTTACCAGGGTACATCCCGCAGGAAAAAGTGGAGATCGCCAAAAGGTACCTGATCCCCAAACAACGTGAAGCCCACGGTCTCTCCAAAAAAGATATAACGATTACCGAAGGGGCGATCCGGCTGATGACTGAAAAATACGCCCGCGAAGCCGGTGTGCGTAACCTGGAAAACCAGATCAAAAAGATCATGCGGCAGGTTACTTACTATCTGGTAGAAGGATCGGATAAAAAAATTACGGTGAATACCGGTAATCTGGAAACTTTTCTGGGTAAGCCTGTTTTTTCTGACGAAGAACTGTATGAGAATCTGGTCCCCGGAGTAGTACCGGGCCTGGCATGGACGACTTTAGGCGGAACCATACTTTATATTGAAGCAACGGCAATTCCTGCAAAATCCGGTGGGTTTAAACAAACCGGGCAACTTGGAAATGTAATGCAGGAATCATCAGAAATCGCTTACACCTATGTGCGTTCCCTGCTATCGGACAAAAAAGAGATGCTCGAATTCTTTGAAAACCGGTTCATACACCTTCACGTACCTGAGGGGGCTACCCCCAAAGACGGACCGTCGGCAGGGATTACAATGGCGTTAGCACTTTATTCGCTGGCCACCGGTACGACAATCAAGCCGGCCCTGGCCATGACCGGTGAGCTGACATTAACCGGTAAAGTATTACCCATTGGGGGTGTACGTGAAAAAACCATTGCTGCAAAACGTGCCGGCATCCGCGAACTGGTCTTTCCACATGCCAACAGAAAAGATTTTGAAGAGTTACCCGATTATGTCAGGAAAGGACTTACGCCTCATTACGTGAATTCGTTCAGAGAGGTATTGAAAGTTGCAGAACCGGATTGAGGTTTTTATTTTTACTTATGTCCGGTTTTTCTCTTCAGATCTTCAAAGTAACCGTAAATGGCTGATTTATCTTCCCGGATAAGGTAGTAATCCGAAAAGAATGACCATGCTTCTTCAGGATCGCCGGTCTGGAGATAATAATCGGTTAACTGGATCGCCAGTTTATAGGAATTACCTTCAGGTACCTGGAAAACATAAGATGCCATTTCACCGGTCACACTGGAAATTCCCATCCGTAACTCTTTCTGAAGGACGTAGCGCGTCAGAACCCGCGTAGAGTCTTTGGAGTACGAAGGATCAAGTTTTCTGAAAGCTTTGAAGTACCGGTCAAGCTTATCTTTGTTAAAGACGTTACGTACATAATACAAGGTAAGAATATAAAGATCATGGTAGTTCCGGCGGTACAGGAACCTGGATTCCATTTTAGGAATGGTGTTCCCGGAAAGGATACGCTTGAGATTCTCCAGGAACGGATCAAGCGGAATAAAGGCTGTGAGGCGTTCCAGTTCCTGCCCGTCCGGATCAACAAACAAAACGGTCGGGTAACCTGTAATGCCAAAGCGTGCAACAAGCGGCCTGCCTTCGGGAGACTCTCCATCCACCTTCACACAGATGATGCTGTCTGTATAAGGCAAAAAAGCTTTGTTCCGGTACACCTCCTGATCCAGTTGCTTACTGGGGAAACAGGTTGCCGTATAAAAATCGATCATCATATTTTGCCGTTTCTCCCACGATGCCTTTAAGGCAGCATCGTAATCGGGATAAAAACCGGTAAACTTTTGAGCAAAGGCCAATGGAACGGATTGTATCATCAATAAAAAGAACAACAAAAACAGAAAATTCAGACAGGAGAACCGATTTTGCATGAGATTGCGTTCTTCAGGGCGAATTAAATAAATGTTTTTCACTGGTTTTTCCTGAGTTTTTTCAAAGGTAAGACTTTTTGAGGGAGAGATAAAATCTTTATTACTCATGAGCATAACGTCTGGCGGCAGGTGCAGGCATAAAAATAATAAAGCATAACGGTTTTATATCATTCTGCCAGTAATATCCGTCTCAGCCGTAATGAAGTCAGATGTTCGGCATGCAGGGAGATTTTCTTCTCCAGTTGCTTTATCTTTTCCATCATCTCCGGGCATGCCGGATACCCGACAGTATGATGTTTGCAGTTGAGTCTGTCCCGCTCCCGTTCCAGGCGTCTGAGGATCTCCTTTTCGGTATTGATCAGCAACAATAAACTGTCCATAGCTATAGTGTTTAACAATCATATGACGCTCAAAACAGAATTTTGTTGCAGTGGTTAATAGGGGCAATTGTTAAAAATACGGCCAACTACGGTCAGAACACGTACTATGTATGCCTGCCATACGATGTTATCAGCATAACTCATTATAAATTAATCATTTTTGCTTTTTTGTTACAGATTATCGTACCTTTGCGCGCTAATACGCATTTATGACATTTACAGATCTAGGGCTGCACCAAAATATTCTCAGGGCAGTTGATTCACTGGGGTTCAGTACCCCGTCAGAGATACAGGAAAAGGCCATCCCCATCATTTCATCAGGAACACAGGATTTTGTAGGACTGGCACAGACAGGCACCGGAAAAACCGCAGCATTTGGTTTGCCATTAGTACAACAAACCGATTTTACCCTTCAGGATACGCAAGGACTGGTTATCTGTCCGACGAGAGAACTCTGCATGCAGATCACAAAAGACCTTATGGCATTTGCCAGATATCAATCCCACCCCAATATCGTACCGGTATATGGCGGAGCATCAATTGACGACCAGATTCGCAGGCTGAAAAAAGGTGCTCATATCGTCGTTGCCACTCCGGGCCGTTTGCTGGACCTGATCCGCAGAAGGGTGATCAGGCTAAATACGGTAAACAGGGTTGTGCTGGATGAGGCAGACGAAATGCTCAATATGGGCTTTAAGGAAGATATCGATACCATCCTTGAGCAAACACCGGAAGAGAAAAGGGTCTGGTTGTTCTCGGCTACCATGCCCAAAGAGGTTCGCAGGATTGCAAAAAACTACATGAATGATCCTGCGGAGATCATCGTAGGAAAACAAAACAGCGCAGCAGACAACATCGAACATCGTTACTATATGATGCGGGAAAAGGATCGCTATTATGCATTAAAGCGAATCCTGGATTTCTATCCGGATATTTTCGGGCTGATTTTTTGCCGTACGCGCAGGGAAACAGGAATGATTTCGGAAAAACTGGAAAAGGAAGGTTACAATGTGGTTGCATTACACGGCGACTTATCCCAGTCTCAGCGTGATGCCGCTATGAAAAAGTTCAGGGAAAGAACAGTCACTATTCTGGTTGCCACGGATGTGGCTGCACGGGGCATCGATGTGGATGGAATCACACATGTGATCCATTATAATCTTCCCGATGAACCGGAATATTACACCCACCGGAGCGGACGAACGGCCAGGGCAGGCAAATCAGGGATTTCCGTAGCCCTCATCAATACCCGTGAGATCAACAAGATCCGCCAGATTGAAAAACTCATCCAGACAAAAATTGAATATACCCCGATCCCGGAAGCTGAAGAGATCGGTGAAAAGCGGATGTATGCCATGATGGACAGGGTGGTAAAAACTCCTGTGGATGAAGAAGCCATTGAACGCTACTGGCCGGTGATCTATAACAAACTTAAACACCTGCCGGCAGAGGAGATTGTACTGAAATTTATCTCAACAGAATTGAATGCCCTCCTGGAATATTATAAAAACGCGGGAAACCTGAATGCAAAGCAGGAAAAACCCGTTAACCGGGAAGAAGGAAAAAGGCGGAACGGTAAATCTTCCGGAAAAATAAACGGCCCGACAATAACTTTCTTTATCAACCTCGGTGACAAACAACATATGAATAAAGGGGCCATGGTACGGCTGGTATGTTCCGGATCAGGTATTTCCGGTAAACAGGTGGGAAAAATCGACATTCATCCGGAGTACTCGCTTTTTGAAGTCGACCAGCCGGCAGCTCCCCACATCCTCCCTGCCATAGAAACGGGTACTTACGAAGGGAAAAATTTCCGGATTAAAATCTCGAAAGAGAAAAACGGCAGGAAGAACAAAGAGAGAAGAAGGTAAAGAGGATAAAAGAACAGCACAACTTTGCTTTCTTGTTGCTCTGGTTCCACAGCCCCAAGAAAGCTTCGGTAAGTGAATGAGACAAAGGGACACTACCCGACACCCTGAGAATGCCTGATCATTTCTGGTAAAATAATTCCACAAAAAACCTCTTAACATGTCACGGCATCATTCTTTTCTTAATTTTGTAACAGAAAGAATAAAATCAGTTTGTCCGGAAAAAGTATGGCACAGCTTTTTGATTTTTTAAAAAAACCCTATCCTTATAATGATGACCTGAAACAGAACGTCAAACTTATCTTTATCATAAGTGTGGTTTTGCTTGTCTTATTATTCCTTTTTCAACCTTTTGACCTGAAGACACTGAACAAACAGGAAAAGTATATCCTTATCGGCGGGATAATCAGTGTTACCTTTGTCGGATTAAGTCTTAATTTATTGCTTCTGCCGGCATACCTATCCAAAACCAATGCATTTAAGAACTGGACTGTTTTAAAGGAAATCCTCTGGAACATCTGGATATTATTTACCCTGGCCACCGGTTATTTTATTTACTTTCAGATTATCGGCACTTTCGGATTCAGCTTTTACATCCTTCTCAAAATCTTATTTATAAGTGCCATCTCAATCAGCATTATTATTCCATACAACCGTAACCGTCTGTTAAAGAATCACCTACAGTCAGCCCGGGAGTTAAACAGGCATCTTGAAGAAAAAACACAACTTTCCAGGAAGATTGTTCATTTTAAATCCGATTATGTAAAAGATAACATATCCCTGGATGTAAATGACCTGTTATATATCCGTTCTGCAAATAATTATATTGAAATCTTTTGGAAGGAAAAAGATTCATTCCGTTCACAAATGGTAAGATGTACATTAAAATATGCGGAAGATTTGCTTAATGATTATTCTTTTATTTTCAAATGCCACAGGGCCTATATTGTGAATCTTAATCAGGTTAAAAAAGTGTTAGGCAAATCGCAGGGATATACGCTCTTCTTTGACGGAGATGAGTATACGGCAACCGTATCACGCAACTATATTACCCAGTTCAAAGACCGGTTTTACAAAATCTGAGTTGATTTTTTATTTACCGGAGCTTACTTATCCGTGTATTTCACCCCTGAAACCGTGTCATTCACCCCTAAACGAGTTATTTAACCCTATTATTAACGACCAGTCCCTATTTCTTTTTTTCCGCAAAGACACCCCGTACTTTTGTTTCAATCAATTTTTAATTTAACAGAATTATGGAATCGTTATACATAGGGAACCTGGAAGCAAGCCTGCCCATTATTCAGGGTGGCATGGGCGTTGCCGTTTCATTATCCGGACTTGCATCAGCTGTTGCCAACGAGGGGGGTATCGGGATCATCTCTTCTGCAGCCATAGGCATGCTGGTCCCTGATTTTTCAAAAAACTTCCGGGAAGCCAACGAACGTGCCCTGCGTGACGAAATACGTAAAGCAAGAAGGATGACAGACGGGATTATAGGTGTTAATATCATGGTGGCTCTTACGGACTTTACAGATCATCTCATCGTGGCCGTTGAAGAGGGCGCCGACCTGATCATTTCAGGAGCAGGCCTCCCGTTGAAAATGCCGGATATTATCATCGCAGATAAAAAAGCTGAAAATAAAACCAAATTCGTCCCTATTGCTTCATCAGCCAGGGCAGCAAAATTGATCTTCAGTTATTGGGCCGACCATTACGGAGTCATTCCGGATGCTGTTGTCGTGGAAGGACCAAAAGCCGGCGGACATCTGGGGTTTAAGAATTCGCAGATATCAGATAAAAGCTTCTCCCTGGAAAAACTTATTCCTGAGGTTGTCTCGGCCATGAAACCCTTTGAAGAGCAGTTCGGAAGGAGCATTCCGGTGATTGCCGGAGGAGGTGTTTACACCGGTGCCGATATGCATAAGATCATGTCGCTCGGAGCGGCCGGTGTCCAGATAGCTACACGTCTGGTACCGACATACGAATGTGATGCATCCGAAAAGTTTAAGGAAGCTTATGTCAACAGTAAAAAAGAAGACCTGTTGATCATTAAAAGTCCTGTTGGCCTTCCGGGAAGAGCTCTCAGGAATAAGTTTCTGGAAGATGTGGAATCCGGAAAGAAAACCCCGGTTAAATGTCCATGGCAATGTATCAGGACCTGTGATTATACAAAGGCTCCTTACTGTATCTCCCTGGCACTGATCAATGCCAGTAAAGGGAATTTGAAAAACGGATTTGTTTTTGCGGGAAGTAACGCCTACAGAACAACAAAAATCCAAACCGTAAAAGCAGTGCTTGATGAGATGATCAGGGAATATGCAAATGCCGGAACCGCAAAGGAAATAATGAGACAGCGGAAACCCCGTGATCTTGCACCCGTCGTTTCTGCATAGCTAAGTGGTTTCTTTTGCAATCACTTTTAATTACTACTGAAAACCTCTCAGGAAAGTACTGTGCATGCTGAAAAAGCAAGGTACAGATCAAAGACCCGGAAGGAAAAGGGTCGAAAACTCAGGAATGGTAATTCAAACTTCCTCTTTCGAGCTTCATGATTGTTAAGACCGATGAAATTGCTTCATCGTAAGTAAACCCTTTGACAGTTCCGGAGGGCTCATCCCTATCCGGTTGTACCGGTATTCCGCTATCCCCACTCCGTATACGTTGGAAATATCATAGGCCGCTCCGGCCGTAAAGAGCGTTTATTCAGGACCGTATCCTGGTTTTTATAATACCGGACGATAAGGTTTGGGACGGGGATTGTAATATCCTGCTTCCTTCCTCCCTCCGTCCGCAACCACCTTAATAAAAGGACTCCTGTCTGCACAATAGTAATTTCATTCAATTACATCACTGTTTCTGAATATATTACCAACAGCTGTTCCATACAAGAAAATATATATTATCTATAATATCATATCATAGGGGTGTTATTGTATTTTTATACTTATTTCTTACATTACCCCCTATTTTTAAGGGGGGTGATATTATAATTATATTATTTATTTAATTTATACCCCATTTTATTTGGGGGCTAATTAAATTATTATATACTTTGTGCATTATTTTTAACCCATTTATTTATCCTTAAAATTTTATTGTATGAAACAGAGTTTTTTATTACAACAGGCAGGCATGATGAGTGTATTTCTTTTTGGATTCGGGATTAATCTGTTTTCGCAGGAACAGCCGGCAAACCAGGTTAATACCGGTGGTGATTTGGTTAGTAATTACATCTGGAGGGGGACAAAGTTTGGCAGCGGACCTGCCATTCAACCTTTTGTCGAATTATCACTGGGGAATTTCTCAATAGGTGCCTGGGGTTCCTATTGTTTTTCTACAAATGAGGCTGCAGAAGCAGATCTGTATGCCAACTACACCTTTGATTTCGGATTATCTCTCGGGGTTACCGATTATTATTATCCCGGTACACCCTATTTTGATTTTTCACAAAGTTCCGGCACACACGGGTATGAAATAAATCTGGGGTACACCCTTGGTTCCCTGAGCCTGGCAGCAAATTATATGTTAAATCAGGCAGGCGCTGCAGGGACAAAAGGTGGTGATATGTATTTTGAAACCACATATTCCTTCACCTCCGTTTCGTTGTTTGTAGGTGCAGGTGACGGATGGCATACCAGCACAGGAAACTTTGCAATATGTAATATTGGTGTTTCAACTGAAAAAAGCGTAAAGCTAAATGATACTTTCTCTTTTCCCCTTAAGGGATCGGTAATATTGAATCCTGAAAAACAACAGTTCTATGTAGTCCTGGGGGTTTCTCTTTAATTTATTTAATAGAGTTGTTAAATGATACTGAAATGAAAAAAATCGAAGCAATTATTCGCAAAACGAAATTTGAAGAGGTAAAAAGCACTCTTCGTGAAAAGGGAATTGAATTTTTCTCTTATTGGGAAGCCAGAGGTGTCGGAATGGCCAGGGAAAGTCGTGTTTACAGGGGTATTATCTATGATACAAGCACCATTGAACGCATCTTTCTGTCAATTGTGGTACGGGATATTAATCTTCAACCTACCATTGATGCAATTATGGAATCTGCCGTTACAGGTGAAGTTGGAGATGGTAAGATATTCATCTCCAATATCGAGGAGGGAATCCGCATCCGTACCGGCGAGAAAGGGGATGATTCCCTGTTTATTAAAGATTAACCAAGTTCTAACCTTTTGAAAAATTGAAAAGATGAAAGAAATAAATGATACAATTACGGGCCTTACCGTCTCAATTGACACTATTTGGGTTTTGATTGCTGCTGCTTTTGTAATGTTTATGCAACCTGGATTTGCTCTGGTCGAAGCCGGATTTACGAGAAAAAAGAATACAGTAAACATTCTTATGAAAAACTTTATGGATTTTTCTGTCGGTTCTCTTATATTCTGGATTATGGGATACACCTTAATGTATGGAACGGATATTGGCGGCCTGTTCGGAAAGATTAACTTTTTCTATCACTCCAATGAGGTCAACGGGATTCCGGATATGGCCAGTCTGATGTTTCAGACCGTTTTTGCTGCAACGGCAGCAACAATTGTCTCCGGAGTAATTGCAGAGCGTACACATTTTACCAGCTATCTGGTAATCACTTTAATCATTACGGCAATAATTTATCCGGTTTCCGGACACTGGGTCTGGGGAGGAGGCTGGTTAGCCACAATGACTACTCCTTTTCACGACTTTGCCGGTTCAACAGTGGTTCATTCCGTAGGTGCGTGGGCCGGACTTGTAGGCGGTGTACTTGTCGGACCACGGATAGGCAAATTTACTGCTGCCGGAAAACCGAATGCAATTCCCGGACATAATATGGCTCTTAGTGTTTTAGGTGTATTTATACTTTGGTTTGGTTGGTTTGGATTTAACCCGGGGTCCCAGCTCGCTGCTTCCGGGATAGAAAATGCATCTGCCATTGCGCATATTTTTATTACGACAAATCTTGCTGCTGCCGCAGGGGCAATAACCGCAATGCTTGTCACATGGTATCAGTTTAAACGTCCGGGACTTTCACTGACGCTCAATGGTGCTCTCGCCGGATTGGTAGCCATCACAGCAGGTTGTGATGTTGTTAGCCCGGGTGGTGCAGTAATCATTGGTATTATTGCCGGTGTTGTACTGGTGTATGGTGTTAGTTTTTTTGATAACATACTTAAGATCGATGATCCTGTCGGTGCCATTTCCGTACACGGATTATCCGGTGTTACAGGAACCATACTTGTCGGATTTTTTGACACAACCAATGGACTTTTTTATGGCGGGGGTACTGCCCAGCTTGTCTCTCAGTTTACAGGCGTTATCGCCATTGCAGCATGGGCTTTGGGTGCAGGATTTATTCTGTTTTATATTGTGAAAAAGACTATCGGTCTGAGGGTTAGCAAACGTATCGAGGAAGAAGGCCTTGACGTTTATGAACACGGCGAGACTGCCTATAATTAGGATTATCCGGTATTATTATTCAATGTTCGTTTGTGACAGGCTGCCATTTCAGGCAGCCTGTCTTTTTTTACCGGGATTATCCCGGGAGACATTGATCAGACACCATTGACAACCGAATTTGTATTACAAACCAAAAAGACCTGCAAATATCCGGTTTTGAATTCGTTATTTCAAAATTCATTCCCGGCCAGCCGGTGGATTGCGTAATCACCGGTTATGAAAACGAAGAATTAAAGGTCCTTTTGCTGCAACGGAAGAATAGTGAGATATGGGGGTTACCCGGAGGATTCATATATAAAGATGAGGATATGGACAAAGATAATTTGAAAAACTTTTATTAACTTACAAACAGATTGTATTATAAGCCACGAATTCACGAATGGTATTCGTTTATAATTTGTGCATAGGGGGGCAATAAATAATTATGTTGTCTTTGATGATGACGGATATGAGATCAACATAATCCTGATCGAAAAAGCCACCCTGTTTATGACCCGTATTCATGATGATGATTTGCGTGAAGAGATCAAGTTTAACCTCATTCTGGCAGACCAACAGGGAAATAATGAATTTCTTTGTTATGCATACTCAACTCAAGAATCATAATATGACCCAACTACAATATTAACATTCATTTGCTGTATATTCGCATTTATCATTAATTTAGCTAAATTGGAATTTAAAAACCTTGAATACCAATGTCCTTTGATCATGAACTCCTCTAAGTTTTTTATAGGAACATTTACCCTGATTTTTTTACTCTCTTTTGTACAGCTTCCTGGGAACAAACCATTAAGAATAAAGGGTCAATTACAGAATTGTCCTGAAAAAAACCTAATTCTTTTCTATGAAAATAAGTATGGTGATTATGAGACGGACACTATTCATTTGGATGATGAAGGAAGGTTCATCTTAATTACTGAAAAAGTACAATCTCCGTGTTTAGCCAGTATCCAGAAAAATGAGATCCAAATTAATGACTTATTTATAGCTCCAGGATTCAATCTGACTATTACCGGTAATGCAAAAAACCTTCAAACCTTATACAAATCAAAGAAAATAACAGAAAAAACAATACCAATTAACAATTATCGTGTGATGCTTGACTCCATCCATCTGAATAGAAAGAATAAAATTGAACGGTTATGGCTTGCTGAAAAAGAATTTCTGAAATCTTTGAAAAAGGAAAAAGAACTTGAGGATTCTGTTGCAAATGTCGTTTTAAAACAAATAAGAAATGAAAACGAATACAGGGAAATTTTCAGTGTACTATTAAAATATGAAAGTGATTTTCGGCAATTATACAACCTGCTTACTTATATTCTAATTCATAATAAGGACTACACTTATGAGACTGCCAAAGAGTTTATAAACTCAAACTTTGATACTGAAATAATTAACGACATATACAATGAAAAGTATTTCATTTCAACATGGTATAAGCGAACGATGTCTTATGCCTATCCGAAATATCTGAAATATTTAAGTTTAAAGAATAATTCACTTCTCAAGAATAAAAAATACTATACTTATGAGCTGGTTAGCAAAGAATATCAGGGAAAAATTAAGGAATACACGTTATGGCAATTTATGAGAAATGGTATTCTCATATCTGAAAATCTCAAAAAGCTGCATACATATAAAATGATTATCTCACCATATATTGAACAGATGACGATTGATTACTATATTAAAGATTTGAACAGGACTTATGCCAAACGGGAAAATTATCTACTTTCGGAATTTTCCGGAAAGCCGGCTCCGGTTTTCAAGATTAAAGATATTAATGGCAGTGAACATTCGCTGACAGATTTTCTTGGCAAGGTTGTTTACCTTGATTTATGGGCCAGTTGGTGTAAACCATGCCGGGCGGAGATTCCCAATTTAAAAAAGATTTATCAACACTATAAGAATGAGGATCGGTTTGCCCTTATCAGCATTGCTGTCAGTAACGGGTATAACCGATGGAAACAGGCTGTTGAAGAAGATAAGCCCGGCTGGCTGCAGTTAATAGATGAAAATGATTTTGTTAATAATCATTATGCGGTATATTACATACCCAGATTCATACTTATTGACAAGAAAGGAAAAATAGTATCAATGAATGCACCTACACCAAGCCAGCTGGAGAACTTATACAAAATTATAGATAGTAAGTTAAAAAAATAAATATTATGGAAAAAACACAAAAAATCAAAACCGCAAATCTGCTGAGGAACATTGCAAGATATACCCTGTTTGTATTAGGAATTCTGGTATTAGTTTTTGCCTTATTATCGGGAGCCAATGAATACGGAGGCGGTATTCGTGGTATTATCCGGAACAGTCCCAACGCGCTGCCCTGGCTTGTCCTGCTGGCACTTATCATTGTTGCCCGGAAATGGGAGCTGGTTGGTGGGATCATCATCACCCTTTTCGGACTGGCTGCCCTTTACTTTTTCATCTTTAAAGGAAATCACTTCTTTGTCAGCACATTTATCCTTACCTTATTGATCATCATGCTCGGCTCTTTCTTTATTGTAAGCTGGTACCTGAGAAAAGAAGAACCTGTATAACCGTATTTGGAAAATTATTATTCCGCGGGTTTGTACATCTCACTGTCTACTATTTTCCTTCGAACCATCATCCCGTGTACAATGTTCCATCGGTTCAGTCAAGACAGAGATACCTGACATCCTTGAAATGATCATTCTGCCAGTCTGGCCACGGTTTTCATCACCACCCTCATGCGCCTTCTTCATCACGGGTGAAAACAACGGTTCAGACTTATTCCCCTGATCCTGGTTTTATTATCCGTATAATGATGATCAAATCAAATCAAATGGCTGTTCATCCTTCAGCGGATATTGTACAAACCGTATGGCAGCACGTGCCAGTATACGCATCGGATCGAGGACATCCATTCCGGTGGTCCGGGGATTCAGTACAAGTGACAGTTCTGTACAACCGGCAATAACCACATCGGCACCGTGATCCCGGAGCTCCCGCAAAGGAGCCTGTAACATTTCCACCGGTTCTTTGTGATAACCGGCTTTTATACCCTTCTCCCCGTAGATCGATATCATGGTAATTTCTTTGTTTTTTTCCGAAGGAACCAAAAGGTCAACACCCTCTTCGGCAAAAATATCACGGTAGAGTTCAGTTTTATAGGTACCCTCTGTCGCCAGAAGGCCAAAGCGAGTACCTGAAGGAAATGCAGACCGGACATAAACCGCGGTTTCACGTATCATATGTATTACCGGCACGGAAAGATGTTTTTGCACTTCTTCGGCAAAGTAGTGGGCTGTATTGCAAGGCCACAGGATACAGGAAGCGCCCATGATTTCAAGTTTCCGGGAACCCTCAATAAGTAACGGAACCGGATTGGACCCGTAGCCCAGCAGATAGGCAGACCGGTCGGGAATTTTCGGGTTATTGTAGATCAGTACCGGGGCATGCTCATGGTCGTTATGGGCATCGGTATTTTCAATGATCAGGCTGAAGAGGGCAGCTGTGGCTTCAGAACCCATTCCACCGAGGATACCGATTATTTTGTCATTTTGTTCCGTCATGATCTTTCCTGTTGATGCACATCCTTAATACTTCATTCACCGGAAGTGCTTTTACCGTATGTCCCTTGTACCCGGTTGTGGTGGTCGCCATAAAAAGGCTGTTGAGAATCGCCTCTTCGGTACTTTCGATCACAGCCATAAACAGGGGTGACATGGCATCATTGCGGACAACCGTTATATCCTGTGTTATTTCGCCGGAGTGATAGGCCATCCGGTTCTGTGTTGACGTTGAAAAAGCAATTACATAATCCCCGCTGCCGTTTGACGAGATTCCGCCGGTTTTTGCCAGCCCCAGCATAGCCCGTTTTGCAAGGCGATAAAGATTCCTTGCATCCAGCGGAGCATCGGTTGCCACAATCATCATGCACGATCCGTCAGGATTTGCGGAAAGTTGCCTGTGGAGATAATAGTTTCCCAGCTTTTCTCCAACCGGGATCCCGTCAACCATCAGGTTACCGCCGAAATTCGACTGCACCAGAACGCCTACGGTATACCCCCCGAGTGATTCCGGAATGACACGTGAGGCTGTTCCGATTCCACCTTTAAATCCGAAACAAACGGTCCCGCGTCCGGCACCCACACACCCTTCTTTCACCGGACCTTCGTGCGCCTTCCGGATGGCTTCCAGAACATCCGCTTCGGTCACATGACTGCCACGGATATCATTCAGATACCCGTCATTGGTCTCTCCTACCACCGGATTCACACTTCGCACATTTTCATTTCCGGGTAAACCGAGCGTATATTTGATCAGGGCATTTGCCGCTACCGGCACACTTAACGTATTGGTCAGGATCACGGGGGTTTCTATATTTCCCAGTTCCCGTATCTGGCTGATCCCTGTCATTTTGCCAAAACCGTTTCCAACATACACGGCTGCCGGCACTTTCTCCTGAAAAATATTTCCGTTATGCGGGATAATGGCGGTAACACCGGTACAAACCAGGCTGTCTGTAAAAAGCGTGACATGCCCTACTTTTACACCGGAAACATCCGTAATCGCATTATTTTTCCCGGGAGGCAGTACACCAATGATGATACCGGCATCACGCAAGCGCTGTTGCTGAGAAAAAACAGGCAGACAGGTTAAAATAATCATTACGGAGATCAGATACTTACCAAAAAATTTCATGGTCAATACTTTTGGAATAAACATCATCAGCGAAATTACGGAAAGTTTCGGGGAATGTAAATATTTATTTGGATTCATCCTGTTACCCGATAGCTCCGGCAATGTTAAAAGATATCATCGGATGGATCACGGCATTGTCAATGACACCGGGACCAACAGGTCACCAGGTCACTTTGCGTAGTTTTTCCAGAGTTGTTTTTAACACAGGATGTTTAACAAGAAGAATCAAAAAACATCCCTGATGGTAAATTTCCGGCCGTTAAAAATAAATGTATCGCCTTTCTTCTTGCCTTTGATGACTTCATAAAGCGGAACACGCGGTGAAATAGCATACCATGTCTCCCCGTTATATTCAAATTTTCCCAGGCCAATAGATACAAACAGTTTCTGCTGATCAGTGATCACGGCAGATCCGAAATGAACCGTATCACATTCTTCACATGGCTGAAGTTTTTCCAGCAGTTGTTTCTCTTCAACCGCTTTTTCAAGTTGCTGGGCAAACATATCCCGTTTACTGAGCATTTGTGTCCTGTAAGGATCGTAAAGGTCCCGGGTCTGGTCTTCTTCATTGGCACTCTCCAAAGCTTCTTCCATCGCCGTCCGGGCCGTCTGAATCACACCTTCCTGCTTTCTCAGGCAGGCAGTAAGAATCCCCTGTTTTATTTTGATCTTGTCCATTTTTCCGGTTTGATTTTATAGAATATTGACAGGATCTATCATCCCCTGCATGGACGAATTATTTATCTTTGGTGTTTAAATGTAATAAATTTTGATGTTTGTCCACCTAAAGTTAATGTTTTTTTAACAATTTTACTGTTTTGAACATAATGAAGACGGAAACAACCCTCAAACGTGGCTTCGCCAGCGATAACAACGCACCTGTACACCCTGAAATCATGAAAGCAATGCTGGCGGTTAATGAAGGGCATACCATAGCCTATGGTGATGACCCATATACTGAAGTTGCAACTGAAAAAATCAGGCTGTTATTCGGCAAAGATGTCTGTGTATATCTTGTTTTCACCGGTACGGCAGCCAATGTCCTGAATCTGGCCGCCGCCACACACCCCTGGCAATCTGTTGTTTGTGCGGAGACTTCCCATATCCATGAAGATGAATGCGGGGCCCCGGAAAAATTCACGGGATGTAAGCTCCTTCCTGTTCAGACTGACGACGGCAAGCTCACACCGGAAAGCATTGCCACGCAATTATACGGTTTTAACTTTGAGCACCACTCACAGCCCAGGATCATATCCATCACCCAGTCCACCGAACTCGGAACAGTCTATACTCCACAGGAGATCAAAGCTATAACAGACCTGGCACATAATAAAGAACTGGTTGTCCATGTTGACGGAGCCAGGATAGCCAATGCGGCAGCATTTCTGGATATTTCATTTAAAGAAATGATCTCCGATACCGGTATTGACCTGCTTTCCTTCGGCGGTACGAAAAACGGGATGATGTATGGCGAAGCCGTGGTTTTCCTCAATACATCACTCTCGGAAAACTTTAAATACATCCGGAAACAGGGTATGCAGCTTGCTTCAAAGATGCGGTATATTGCCGTACAGTTTGATGCTTATCTCACGGATGACCTCTGGCTGCACAATGCCCGTCATGCAAACCGGATGGCTCATTTACTGGCTGAAAAAGCTGCCCGGATTGACGGGATTAAGATCACCCGGAAAGTGGAAGCAAACGGTGTTTTTGCAAAGATCCCGAAAGAAATCATACATGCACTCCAAAAAGAATTCTTTTTTTATGTCTGGGATGAGAACGCTTCTGTTGTACGATGGATGGCATCGTGGGATACCACTGAAGAAGATGTGGACCGGTTTGTATCCGCAATTCAGAACCTGTTATCAGATTTGTGATCCGATGATCTTTCCTTCACACATCTGAGCACTTTTTCACAACCTTGCGGTTTTTAAGCCTTTACGGGCTTATTGTATCAAACGCTACGGAAATAAAATACTCCCGTCCCCGTAGCTAAGAAAGCGGAAATCATTCTGAAGGGCGTAATCGTATACCTTTTTCCAGTCATCCCCGATAAATGCAGCCACCAGCATCAGCAGGCTGCTCCGGGGCAGGTGGAAGTTGGTAACCATCCCATCTACCATGCGAAAGATATATCCCGGCACGATCATCAATTGCGTTGTAGCATGCAATGAAGTAAGCGGATACTTTTGGATATAGTCAAGTACTGTTTCAATCGCTTCTTTACGTGTCAGTCCGGGAGCAGACGAATAGGGTTCCCATTGTCCGGTATGCATATCCTGAGGGGTAGTATCTTTTGCAGAATGCAGTTTTACAGCCAGCCAGTAAAGGCTTTCGAGGGTTCTCACGGAAGTAGTGCCTATGGCAATAATCCTTATATCGTTTTCCAGCAGTTGTTTTAAGGTACCGGGATTCACCTCATAATGCTCGGTATGCATGGTATGTTCGCGGATGGTATCGCTCTGAATGGGTTTAAAAGTTCCGGCACCCACATGCAACGTAATTTCATCAAGATTCACTTTCTTTTTCAGCGAGGCTATCAACCGGTCAGAAAAATGAAGGCCTGCAGTAGGGGCGGCAACGGAACCTTCGTAACGGGCAAAGAGCGTCTGATAGGTGCGGACATCTTCTTCTTCCGCCTCACGGTTCAGATAGGGAGGCAAAGGCACTTTTCCGGCCGTATCCAGGATCTCTCCAAAGGTGATCCCGGCATTATCCCATGAAAAACGCACCAGGGCCTCTCCCCGCTCTTCTGCCAGACGACGGGCCCGAAGCTCCACTGTCCCGCCACCTGCCGTAATGCTGCCGGTAAGATCCTCCTCCTTCCACTTCCGTGCATTGCCGATCATACATTTCCAGACTACGGATCCGGTTTGTTTGAATACCCTGTCGTAGTCGGGTGGATCATGGGGCTCAAGGCAGAAAATCTCGATGCGGGCGCCGGAAGGTTTGAAAAAAAAGAGCCGTGCCCTGATCACCCGGGTATTATTTACAACCAGAATATCATCCTCACGGAGAAATTCCCCTATAGCAGAGAAACGGGATTCGGAGATATTCCCCTGCCTGTAAACCAGCAATTTCGAACTGTCCCGCTCCGGAAGCGGATAACGGGCAATTCTCTCTGCCGGAAGGTTATAGTCAAATTGTTCCGGAACGGTATCAGGTATTTTCATAATCTTAGTCAACCGGCGGTAAAATTATCTATTTTTGCAGAAAATCACAGAAGATGAAGTTCAGTACAGGTGACCGTGTGAAATTTATGGATGAACCGGGGGGCGGCAGGGTTACCCGTATTGATTCCAAAGGGTGGGTATATGTGGAAACGGAAGACGGATTTGAGATTCCCGTAACACCCGACAAATTACTGCGTACCGAAATGTCACCTCCGGAATCAGAAGATACGGTAAGTACGGAAAAAAAGAAGGAACAGGTTCCTGAAAAGAATCCGGAGTCCCCCATCGAAGAAAAACCTGCAGAAGACGCCCCGGATACTAAAAAAGAGACTGATAAACTCCCGGTTCTGGAGGATGCCCCGGAAATCTTTCTTGCGTTGATCCCCTCCGGTAAGCGGTATTCCTGCTTCCTGGTCAATGACAGCCGTTACCAGCTATTTTATGCTTTCGGTTATACGGATAAAAATGTTGCTTTTACTGTTAACGAAGGATTTCTTGAAGAGGATACAAAAATCGAACTCGGAATCATTGAACCACGTGAAAACAGGGCCCTGTTTCTTCAGGCGATTCTGACGGCTGAAAGACGGTTTTTCCCCCGCCCTCCCTTTGATAAGCAGATAGACTTCGGTCCCGTACAGGTGCCATCGAAAGACCATTTTATGGAAAATCTCTATTTTGAAGAAGATGCCTGGCTGATATCTCTTCTGCCTGATCGGATAATTCCGGGAGTTCCAGAATCCAAAAAAATCCTCATGGAGAAAAAAGACACGCCGAAGAAAAAGTTAATGCTGCGTACTGAAATATCCGGTCATGAACCGGTTGAAGAGGTTGATTTGCATATCGAAACCATCACCGATGATTTTGCCCGTCTCGCACCGGGGGAAATCCTGGAAATACAACTGGCACGCTTTGAAACAGCCCTTGAGGGAGCCCGCCACAGCGGACAGAAAAAGATTGTTTTCATCCACGGTCTGGGACATGGTAAACTGAAATTTGAGATCCGTAAAATCCTCGATCAGAAAAAAATCCGGTACCAGGATGCCTCATTTAAGGAGTATGGTTATGGCGCTACGATGGTGATGTTTATGTGAAACTCGATGGATGATGTTCGAACGGTAAAGCTTAAAGGACTCCCACTTTAATCTTTTTCCCTTAAATTCAGATCTGTTCATTAAAGGTTATTTCCGAATTTTATCCCGAAGTATACACTTTGCGGATAAGCCGGTCCGTAAATGTATCCCGGATCACGGTTGATCCCGGTGTCAAAATCTTTCTGGTAGGAGTTCAGGATGTTTTTTACCGCTACGTAAACCTGCATCTTTGTTCCGTTCAGTGTAAAAGTGTAACGAACCTTCACCCCCGCATTATGAAAGGAATGACTTTGTCGCAGTTCCCCTGCATCCGCATCAGGAAGTCCTGTTCCGAAATAAGGAACCAGCATTTTCCCGGTATAGTTATACGTTAATGAAATATCCGGCGATTTAACAGGATTATAATCCAGGATAGCATAACCATAGCTGTCCGGAGTACGCAGGAACCGCCTCTCGTTAAAGTCCTGAGGTTTCTGGTAATCACTTCTTTGCAATGTCAGGCCCGAACGCAGGCTCATGTGTGCATACGGTTTAATATTAAACTCAAGATTCATTCCGTACACAACCGCTCCGTTTTCAGCATTTTTACGGGTATAATAAACCACACCGTTTTCATCAGGGAGCCCGATCGTATTCACAAAAGGATTCAACAGGTGAGTATAAAAACCTTCTGCAAGGAATTCGTACGGACGGGTTGTTTTATCACCATGCAGGTACAGCGAAAGGCTATAACTGCGGCTGTTTTCCTGCTTCAATGCAGGGTCATTCACGATATGTACCTGCCGTGAACCGGATGTCAGGATATGCAGGTCTTCATTGAAAACTTGTGGTACCCGGTAACCTGTCCCCATGTTAGCCCGGATTTGCAAAACGTGGGTCATATCAAATTTCACATTCAGTTTCGGACTGAGTACCTGACCTGTCTGATCCTCTCCTGCCTGCATTTCATCCGTTACGAAGTAGTTATCATAACGTAATCCGGCAGAAAATATCCAGCGAGGCAGAGAATAATTAATCTGGACAAATGATCCTGCCGTAACACTGTTTTGTCTGGCAACAGGTGTGTCGGGAACATGTGGAACAGATATTATTGAATCATTCAGGATCATGGCATGCTCATAATCCGGATAACCCAGCTTTTTATCATTCAGGGTTTCCCCGCGCAACTCTGCACCGCCAATCAACTTTATCTTGTTAAAATCTGCCTTATACTGTACACCTGAGACATACGTCAGGTTGTCCGTATGTCCGTAATCTTTCAGGGATTTCCAGGCTCCGTAATAAGAATCCCTGTCAATACGCTGAAAAGAGATAAAAGCAGAAAACTGATCCTGTTTTCGCAGGAAAAGATTATACGTTAACGATCCCGAGGTAATATTATGTTTTACCGCCTCGGCAATATCCGCTTCGTGTACCGGCAATTCAAACGCATTTCCACCGCGTCTTTCCTCCCTGATATTAAAGAAATCCATATTGATTTTACTGCGATAACCCAGCCGGTGAAAACCCCGGAAACCAAAGGTTACATTGCTTAGTTCCGGCAATTCCGAAAATCCGTCACCGTTGGCGTCATACGGATCTTTTGTATGATAATAACCATAGAGAGCCAGTCCCGCTTTATGGTCATTGCTTGTGACAGAACTATTTGCCTGCAGTGAAAAATCCGAAGAGGGTTGTCCGTATTTATTTATCCCCCGGCCAGTCCAGCCCTGGTTCATAACTATTGAAAAAGTATTTTCCACGGGGTCTTTCAGGATAATATTCACACTACCGGCAATGGCATTACTTCCGTATAGTACCGATCCTCCGCCACGGATAACTTCTATCCGGTCAATCATATTGGCCGGGATGAGTTCAAGGCCGTAAACACCTGCAAGAGCGCTAAATACCGGCCTGCTGTTAATCAGAATCTGGGAATATGCGCCTCCCATACCATTGATGCGCAACTGGTTAAAACCACAGTTCTGACAATCCGTCTCCGTACGCAATCCCGGGCAGAAATTCAGTCCTTCACGAACCTGCGTTGACTGTATGGCAGAAAACAGTTTCGGTGAAACCGTATTAATGATTACCGGGGATTCGGATTTTTTATCTGCACTCCGGTTCCCGGTAACCACCACCTCTTCCATCCCAAATGCATCTTCTTCCAGCTGGAAATTAACCTCCAGGGTTTGAGCTGCAACCAGATTAACCTCTTTTTCCTTAGGTTTATAGCCAAGTACCTGTACCCGGACAATATGTTTTCCAACCGGTAAATTTGTCAGCATATAGTGGCCGGTTGCATCGGTCATGGTACCGATAGCCGTTCCTCTGATCATCACAGAAGCATATGGGATATGTTCACCACCAGACTTAACATGACCGACAATATTGGCATCTGTTTTCTGCCGGTTCTGGGCTGATAAGGATTGCACTATGAGTAAAACAAACAGGATTGTTCCAAAATATAGAATATGTTTTTTCATTGACTAAAATTTATTCATATGTATATATATAATACCTTGAAAGGACATTTTCTTTAGCCAGCTACAATGAGCAGGGTAAAGGAATTCTTAACAGAACGAAGGAAAAAATTCCGGAGAACGGAATTTCTTTCAGACAGCAGGAGGTGCCCTTGCGGTAATGCGGAAAGGAGTATCCTTGGCAAAAGAAAGAGTGTTTAACGAAAGAATTGTCCCCGAAACAGGCCGTTGTACCAACAGGATCAGGAAAATAAAAGCAGAAATAAGGGCAATGTGAATACTTAAAGCATGATATTCTGCGGGTGTATGACTATGAGAATGAACCGGGATTTTCTTATCGTGTGATTTTTCCTTGTGATAAGGATGAGAATGAACCACGACCGTACCATCCGGTAAAACATGTGTATGGGTAAATAAAGCCTGATTAACATAGGTGAGAAGAAATAAACCGGCTACAAATAAAAAGATGATTCGATATAGGTTGCCGGCCTTTCTCATTGCCTGATTAATCGTTGTTCCATACTTTCACGGTACAAATGTAACAGCTGATTCTTTGCGTTGCAATACCTGAAAATGGGGATTTTTGCAGCGTGTTTCAACTCCGTCAGATTGAGCGGCATACAAGACCTGTCATTGTCGGGATGGAAAAACGGAAAACCTTTTCAACACTGTCAGGTTCTTCAAACCCTGACAGGTTGAGCTATGTGCAGGACCTGACAGCGTCTTGTATAAACAGTATCTACGTAGATATTACTCACACTCCGTCTTACAATTTTTTAAGAAAAAACCGGAAAATACACTACTGGCAAAACCGTTTTATTCCTTTCTTTGTATTTACATATCAGGAAAGGAGGCTTATGTATATTTCCAGGCTGTATTCCGGTATCATCTTCGCAGGTTTATACCTGAGCCTGACTTTTACCGCATATCCACAATCAACGGTTAACCTCACACTGGAGCAATGCATTGATACCGTTCAGCAGCGGAGTTTCCTGTTGCATGCAGAAGCTTTTAATTCCGAAGCAACCAAAAGTTATGCCCTGGTAAGCCACACACGCACCCTGCCCTGGGTATCGGCAGAAGCAGGAATGGAAAACCGTTTTCTGAGTCCCTATAATTTCGGACAACAATGGGCTACGATACACGGGGACTGGTCGCTGGGAGATTTTATCCTGAAAACCGATGCTCCGGCACGCCAGGAGGTCATCACTGCACAGTATCAGCAGGAAAAAACACGGCTGGATGCCATCGGACGGGTATCGGCACTTTATATGAGCATCATCCAGAAACAGACCGAACGGTCGCTACTTTCCCATCAGCTTTCCCTGCTCCAAAAACACAGATCCTTGACCGAATCATTATGGAAAGCAGGCCTGCGCACACAGATTGATGTTCTCCGGACCGAAGCGGAAATCTCGGGGATAGAAGAGACTATAAACCATACCGTCACCGAAGAAGACAAGTTACGTATTGAACTGGCCCGGTTGCTGGGATTAAAACCTGTGGATACACTTTTACTGAAAAGATTATCTGCTGAAAAACTTGTTTATGACATAGCTGTCCCTCCCGCAGATACGGTACTTCTTTCCGGGAATCCGATGATAAAAATACTTGAATCGGAGATTGAAGTCTCGAAATTATCATCAAGGCTGATCAGTGCCCGACAATGGCCGCATCTGTTTATCGGCAGCGGTTATTTCGGAGATCACGATCCTACCGGGGACGGCAATTACTGGTTGATCAATGCCGGCATATCCATACCGATCTACCGGTTTGGTTCGATCAAATATCAGCAACAGGAAAGTAATGCCCGGACAAGAGTCCTTGACTATCGCCTGTATGATCTTTACCGTGAACTATCCATACATCAGCAACAGGTACTTGAACACATGAAAAAGATAAAAGAGCTTATGACGATTCAGGAAAAGCGTCTGGAAACTGCTCAACAGGCACTGGAACTTGCCGCCACGAACTACCAGGCCGGACTGATCACCAACCTCGAATACCTCACCCTGCAACAGCAGGTAACCAATACCGGCATCCATATTGAAGAAGTACGTCTTGAATATATTATGTACCTGATCGAATATTATCTGACGAACAACCAGGTGGATAAAATCATACACCTCGGAATATATTCCATCAGTAAAAACTGATCCGATTATGAAACGAACATGAAAATTTTAAGCATTAAATTTTCGCAAACAAGAATGATTAAAATTTTCTTGTGAGAGCGACGCAGGAGCG
>JAADHC010000034.1:0-25605 GCA_013152085.1 Chlorobiota bacterium | reverse complement strand
GGTTGCATACCGTGCGAAAATTTTTTGCTAATTTTTCATACAAAAAAATTTAAACGTATGAAACGAATCATATTCCTGTCTTTACTCATACTCCCGGTATTCTTCTCCTGCCGGCAGAACCGGGAAACTCCCGATACTCCCGCATCAAAAGCAATACCGTCCGTACAGATCTCCATATCGCCGGTAGTCCGGCAGGATATGATGGACACGATACACATTTACGGTAAGGTAACCCTGCGCCAGGAAGCATTCCTGGCCTCCCAGTTCGACGGCCGGCTGACCGGTTTTTCCCTGCTGATTGGCGACCGGGTAAAAAAAGGCGAAAAACTGGGAGCTATTGTTCCTCCGATGCGCGAAGCCCTGTTGCAGATCATGAACCAGATTGATGAAAGTCAGCGGGCAAACCTGGCACAACAGATCAGGGAAATACCCCTGTACAGTCCCATTAACGGAGTAGTACTGAAAGTATATCAGCATAGCGGAGATGTCGTGCAAAAAGGAGAGACCATCGTTCATATCGGGCAACTGAATGCCCTGGATATCCTCGCCGACCTGCCGCTGAAGTGGTTGAATAAGGTACGTACCCTTAGAAAACTTCAGGTCACTTTTATCAACTATTCTCATCCGGACCTGATCCTTCCCGTCATGGCCATAGGAGGGGAAGTGGACCAGAACAAACAAACGGTTCCCCTGCGGCTTTACCTGGACAACAGCCACAGGGACTTTAAGCCCGGTATGATGGTACAGCTCTGTTTTCCGGGTGAAAATCACCGGAAAACACTGGTCATTCCACGTACAGCCCTGCTGGAAGAGGAAGGAATATTCAGTGTATTTGTCCTTATTGATCACAATCGTGTTGAGAAACGGCTGGTGAAACCGGGTATTTTTCAGGACGATAAAGTTGAGATTCTTTCCGGAGTATCCGAGGGAGAAAAAGTAGCCACTAAAAAGGCGTATTCACTCACAGACGGTATGGAGGTCAGTGTAAAATGAAAGGCCTTTCCCGTTTTGCCGTAGAAAACAAGCGGGCTATGATCTTCACGGCCCTGCTATTATCAGCCATAGGCTTTTACCTGATATACAAGATTCCCGAAGGGGTTTTCCCTGATGCCACCTTTCCGCGTATTGCCGTAATGGTGGATTACGGTCTGGCACCCCTGAAGGAGATGGAAATGGAGGTAGCCCGGCCGATCGAAGAAGCCGCCATGATGGTCGAAGGGGTGCGTACGGTACGTACTTCCATCAGCCGGGGTTCGGCCGAGATCAATATTGACTTTCAATGGGACCAGGATATGTTCAGGGCCTACCAGCTGGTACAGGCACAGGTAAGCGGGATTCAACATGCTCTGCCTCCCGGCGTACAACTGGAAGTACGACGCTTCACCACCAGCACCTACCCGGTAGCCGGTTATAGCCTCACATCAGACAAGCTTAACCTCCTGCAGCTCCGCGACCTGGGTATTTACACCATCCGTCCGCAACTGGCCAGCATCCCGGGCGTCTATAACATCGAAGTGATGGGTGGCAAACAACGTGAATTCTGGGTAAATCTCGATCCGGAGAAAGTGGCCGCTTTACATCTCGACTACCGGAAAATCGAAGAAGTGCTGAAAGCATCCAACACCCTGGAATATGTGGGGCGGCTGAATGAAGCCAATAAACTGTACCTGAATATTGCGGACAACCGCTTTCTGAGCATCGAAGATATCGGGAAAACCATTATCCGGCGCGACGGGGCAACACCGGTACTGTTGTCAGATATTGCCCGCATCGAACCGGCACTGAAAGAAACTTTTATTGCCTGCGAAAGCAACCTGAAACCCGCTGTACTGATAACGGTTATCAAGCAACCCGGCACCAATGCCGTCTCAATCATGAAAGAAGTGGAACGACGCTGGAAAGAACTGGAAAAAACACTTCCTGCCGATGTCAGGATCAGCAAATGGTATGACATGACCGACTTTATCCGCAGTTCGATGAGAAGCGTACGTGATGCTATTCTCCTGGGCGCTTTTCTTACCATACTGATCCTTTTGTTGTTCCTGAGACGGATACGGATCACACTGGTGACAGCCACCATCATACCCGTAGCCTTGCTGATCACCTTTATTTTCATCAAACTGTCGGGTATGAATCTAAGCCTGATGAGCCTGGGAGGGCTGGCTGCCGCCATTGGGATACTGGTTGACAATGCCATTGTTGTCATTGAAAATATAGAACGGTATATGGAACAAGGCAAGCCGAAAAAGCAGGCCGTGGTCGAGGCAACCGGTGAAATTATCCCTCCCCTGCTGGGCGCCACACTTACTACCCTGGTGGTTTTTGTCCCGTTGGTTTTCCTTACCGGCGTTCCGGGGATATTTTTCAGGGCACTGGCCACGACCTTGTCTATTGCCATTATCGTTTCGATGTTACTGGCGGTTTTTCTCACCCCTGCCCTGGCGATGGTTTTTATTTCCACGAAAAAGAAATCCGCCGGAAAGGTAATGCCTAAGATCATCAGCGTACAACAATATACTTTACGGGGACTTATCCGTCGTCCGTGGATTACGGTGATTCTGGTTCTTCTCTTTTCGGCTGTCACCGTATATTCCTATAAAAAGATCCCCAGCGGCTTCCTGCCCGAGTGGGATGAAGGCACCATTGTACATGACTATATTGCCCCTCCGGGCAGTTCGATAGAAAGTACCAAAAGCATGCTCAAAAGTATCGCCGAATATATCATGACCATCCCCGAGGTAAAAGTATATTCACTGCGTACCGGCCGGAGCCTTGCACATCCGCGGACTCATGCCAATGACGGGGATTTTGTGATCAGCTTGAAAAAGGGACACAAGAGGTCATCTTTTGAGATCATGGACCAGATACGTGAATTTGACCGTACGCATGAACCCAGAATTGAACCTGAGCTTTTCCAGGTGCTGCCCGACCGGCTGAATGATCTGAGCGGCGAGATTGCCCCCATCGTGATCAAGGTATTCGGTGAAAAGCTGCCCCTCATCCAGGAGACGGCGGCACAGATTGCCGATTCACTGGAAAAAGTTCAGGGCGCCGTAGATGTTTACAAAGGTTTTTCGCGCAGTGAGCCCGAGCTGACGATCCGTGTCAAAGCCGAAGCTGCCAGCCGCTACGGCCTGACCATCGGAGAAGTCAGCCAGGCCGTACACATGGCTTTGTGGGGAGACAATGTGACCGAAATTATGGAGGGCCTGAAATTGATCCCGGTCCGGGTACGGTATCCCAAAAAAGATTTTAACCACCTGGAAAAGATACGCCGGATGCCTATTTACCTGGCTTCCATAGACAGGGTCCTGCCATTGGAAGAGATTGCGGACATCCGGAAAGTTCCGGGAAAAACAGATATCGAACATGAAAACCTGAGCCAGGTGGTTAACGTTAAAGCCCATATTTCAGGACGCGACCTGGGCAGTATCATCTCTGATGTCAAGGTAATGCTGACACATATTTCGCTTCCGCCGGGCGTAACGGTAAAGATCAGCGGACAGTATGAAAGCCAGCAGCAGGCGTTTGAGGAACTGATCCTGATCCTGGCCTTCGGCATACTCCTTGTATTTGCCATCCTGTTGTTTGAGTTCAGGTCTTTCCGTACTGCAGGTGTCATTTTACTCGGGACGGTACTGTCCGTAAGCGGGGTATTCCTTTTACTTTGGATTACCGGAATTCCCCTGGATATTTCAGCATTTATGGGTATGATCATGATCATAGGGGTAGTGGTGAACAACGGCATTCTGCTAATCGATTATGCAGAAAAATTTCTTAAAGAAACACCGGATGTGGCACAGGCATTATTACAGGCAGGCCGGGTAAGGATGCGGCCGATCCTGATGACCATGCTGGCCACAATTTTCGGATTCCTGCCCCTGGCCCTGGCAATGGGCGAAGGCTCGGAGATGCTGCAACCCCTGGCCGTCTCGATGATCGGGGGTATGAGCCTCTCTATGTTCCTGTCACTGCTTGTTATTCCGGGATTGTACTGGATCGTTAACCGGCATAAGAATATGGCAATTAAAGACCTGATAAAAGGCCAGATATTGAAATAAATAAAAAATTAAAAACCCAATATAAAATCCGGTATATGAAAAAGACGATTCTTTTCATTTCAATTCTTTCATTATTATTTGCCGGTTGTAAATCCGATACTTCCTGTCAATACACTTATCGACCACCTGAGAATATTAATGACGGTTTTGATGTTGGTACTTTAAATGAAGTGAATATTGACTCAGGGTTCATTATAAGAGCATTGAATAAAATCAACCAGGGTAAATATAAAGAAGTGCATTCTATGCTTATTTTCAAAGATGACAAGCTTGTTTTTGAAGAGTATTTCAGGGGACATAAGTACAAATGGGATGCCCCTTCACACCACGGTGAGATGGTTACCTGGAACAGGGACATGTTGCATAGTGTTATGTCCGTAACCAAAAGCATTACTTCAGCCTGTATCGGGATTGCCATAGACCATGGGTTTATCGAAAGTGTTCATCAGTCTGTATTTGATTATCTACCGGAACATCAGCAATTCAATACAGATGGGAAAGATAAAATTACCATCGAACATCTGCTAACCATGACCTCCGGATTAGAGTGGGATGAGTGGGGAGCGCCACTCACCAGTAGGGATAATGACATCCTTAACACATGGTTTCAGGAAGATCCGGTCACTTATGTTTTGGAAAAGCCACTGATAAATGAACCCGGCACCAGCTTTACTTATAACGGAGGGGGAATGATTGTTTTGGGTGAAGTCATTAAGAATGCTACAAAAATGAATATTGCCGGGTTTTCCGAAAAATATTTGTTTGAGCCCCTGGGAATTGATCCTTATGATTGGTTACAATATGAAAATGGAGTGATTGACGCAGCCGGCGGGTTAAAAATCACATCAAGGGATATGGTAAAAATTGGTGTGACATTTCTGAATAAGGGAGTCTGGAATGGAAAACAAATTATTTCAGGGCAATGGGCCGAAAAAAGTGCTGCTTCATTTCCCGGTAACAACAGGATTAAAGTCCCGGGTACTGATTCCGGGAGAAATGGTTATGCCTATTCATGGTGGACAAAACAATATTCCAAATCAGGTAAAAGAATAAATATGAACTATGCAGGGGGATGGGGAGGACAGTATATTATGGTCTTCCCTGAATTAAACACAGTAGTTGTTTTCACAGGGGGCACTTACACATCTAAAATACGTGTATTTAAGATTCTTGAAGAATATGTCATTCCTGCTATTGAAGAATATACGCTGCATAATAATGTATAACAAAACAGGCGTGTCAGCAGTAAATTTACGAAGCTGACTTTTACAGAAAAAGATTTACAGGGAAATAATGAAACAGGGTATTACCAACTGCCATACAATGCTCATATTGCACGCTGCATTTATCTTTTGCCGGTACTGATTATTTCGCCGACTGAAAACCTGTACACGGCCCCTTCCAGCTTTGTTTGTTCCGATGAAACGAGCAGGTCATCTTTTCCGTAAAAAGCAATGCCCTCGGTCTGGGCGCGGTAAAATTCGGGATAGGTTACCTGAACGGCCTTCCCGCTGAAAAAATCCGTACCGTTAAAATCATAAAACAACCATACCAGCGGGTAGAAATTCTCATATCCCGACAGGGCCAGGAGATGACGTTGCGGATCCCAGGCGGCACCGGTTACCAGCCCCTTTACATCAAAAGAATCAAGCAACTCGGCAGAATAGACTCCTGGTTTTGCCGGCAACCGGTACAGGAAGGTTTTGCGTGTTTGCCAGTCTTTGGTAAACAAATAGAGGCTGTCCCCTCCGGCCACCATTGCTTCACAATCAAAGGCGGAGCGATAGAGTGCAGGAGCAAACGATTTCTGCCCGGGGTAGCTGAAATTCAGCAGTGTGGCCTGTACTGTGGACTTCGCTCCTTCACCGACATCCTTTTTGCTGATGATCCGGATACCCAGGTCCCGGCGACGGCCCCAGTTGTTGCCAAAATCACCGATATAGATATTCGTGCCATCCTGTGTCAGGGATTCCCAGTCGCGGTTTTTGGCATTTTGAATATGTATCGTTTTTCTGATCATCCCCGTCTGCGGATCCAGACCATAGATCGCTTCCTCCCCGCCACTGTCATTCAGGGTCCAGAGCAGATCGTCCCAGACCATCAACCCGGAAGATTCATCGATTTCCCCGGGCAGCGGTGAGATCATCACCTCAGGCAAAAGACGTATGATCGTAAAAGCAGTATCTCTGCCTGCCGGTCCAGCAACTTGGTAATGACCAACATTACCCAGTGTAAGCAGCAGGTATATCCAGAGAAAGGTTGCAAGCTGCATCAGTATCATGGTTTAATCCGTAGCGGAGAAGCCATAAAGAGCCATAAACTTCCGGAAGATATCCGTATTGTCATAGATCCCGGTAAAATTTTCCGCCCCCGGGCCGTAAGCGAATACCGGTACCATCACGGCCGTATGGCCTTTTGTAGTAAAGGCAGCCTCTACTTTTCCTGTCTTCAGGTTGCCTCCGTTCAGGGCCATTCCACCCGTTTCATGGTCGGCAGTGATCACCACAAGGGTATTCCCGTCCTTTTCTGCAAAATCCAGAGCCTGTTTCACCGCATTGTCAAAATCGAGCATCTCGGTAATAACATATTTCTGATCGTTTGCATGGCCGCCCCAGTCGATTTGTGAACCTTCGATCATAATGAAAAATCCGTCAGGATCATTGGACAGTATATTCAGCGCCGTGGCAGTGGCTTCGGGCAGCATATTTCCCCGTCCTTCAGTCATGGGTGGATTGTGTACAGGTGCGGTAAGACCCGCAAGCTTTCCGTGCTTAACCTGTTCGATGCTATCCATACTGAATATCACCCGGTAACCCTGTGCTTTCAGAGAATCGAGCAGGTTTTCACCATCTTTCCTGGAAGCAAAGTTGTCCCTTCCCCCGCCGATAAATACATCGGGGCCGTGGCGGATAAAAAAGCGGGCAATATCTTCATACTGGTTCCGGCTTTTTACGTGTGCGATGAATGAGGCAGGTGTGGCATGGGTAATGGCGCTGGTAGCTACGAGGCCGGTAGCCAGACCATGATCCCGGGCATATTCCAGGATGGTTTTCACATCTTTTCCGGTCGTATCCTTACCCAGAATACCGTTTTTCGTTTTCGTACCGGATGCCATGGCTGTCCCGCTGGCAGCAGAATCAGTAATATAGTCACTGGCCGAAAAGGTTTTCTGCAAACCGGTATAGGCACATTTTTCGAGATTGAGATGCCCTTTATTGGCGGTCATCCCGGCATAGACCTGGGAAATACCCATCCCGTCACCGATCATAAAGATGATATTCTTCGGTTTTTTACCGGATACCAGAACCTTACTGCTTACATCTTGTAATTGTGATTCTGCCGTTTGCCGGCAACCGCTTACGATCACCAGCATTATCAGCATGGCGGAAAAAAAGATTGTTCGTTTCATTGTATCTTCTATTTTTCTATTAAATTTCAGATTATTATTGCTTTATCTGGTTAGTTATCTTTCGCTACGCTCAGAACGTCATTCGGTCGCTGCACTCCCTGTTATTCAGTTGTCATTTATCCTGAGTTGCATACAGAGCTCTTGCCTGTGTCATAGTCGGGTCGTTGCGAGGACGCTTAGCGAAGTGAAAGCGGACGAAGCAATCTCCCGAGACATAACCACTAATCCATTCTGCCTCTCCGTACACTTCGATACATCCCGCAAAACAAAGTTTTGCGAGGACACTCAGTGTCCGGGGTTATTAACCTTTATTAAAGGAAGGTCAATATCTCAGGGTTTCAGGTATATTCCTTCCATTTTCATTGTTTTTAAAGAACGTAAGAATAATTATTTCCTAAACAAATCCTTCTCCCTTTCTTCCGCCGCTTTTGCCCATGCTTCCGGAATGAATTTCCAGTTTCCTGAAGCCCGCGGATCAACCGTTTTTTGCTTTTCGATCCATTGCATAATATAAAAGCGAAGATCATGATCCGTACCGGAAAGGATACGTGTGCGCAAAGTATCCACAGAGAGTCCGCAACCCTTCGTCAGATGACCTCCTCCGCCATTGCCGCGGTAAGAATTCACCGCTACCTTATACCACGCATTTTCATCAAAAGGAGTGCCATTCTGAAGTCCCGAAATGTTTATCCGGTTACCGGCAGGTTTTGTCAGATCCACAGTATAATCAATACCTTCGGCCGAGTCAAAATTGTAGTACTGGTATTTGAGCCGGTTTTTCTTTTTGTCCATCAACAGCATTTCATCATCAGCATTGCCCATGGTATTTACCCAGTGGCTGTAAGAGTATTCGAGATAATCCCTGATTTCACTTCCTGTAAGCCGCATGGTGTAGAGCAGGTTCTCAAACCTGTAAAGTTTGAACATATCCCTGACATAAATGGTTCCGGCAGGAATTACCGCATTCAGGGAAAGGGGTGCGGTAAATGAAATATCTGCATCTGAAATGTCTAATTGGACCCGATGCACCAGGTCGGTAAAAGAAGCATCCCCGAACAGAGCATCGGTGGCTGAGACATCCGTAGTAAAGGTTCCCAGCGGACGGCTGACATAATCCCTGATTTTTTCCTCATCTGCGCTGAACGTAACCATAAAAGCAGAATCGGGAGCAAATTCCTTCATGGGGATGAGGTTCCCTTCGATCTTCTTCAGGTAGTGGCCTGTTGTCAGATCCCGTTTCATTGTAATGGTTGCCGAAGAAACAAAGCGGGCCGAACTGGCCGGGTCGAGCAGCAATACATGCCGGTTTTCCGGATCGGTAACCTTGTCCTTGATCAGTTTATGGTCATGGCCGATCAGCACCAGGTCAAACCCCGGAACATTCCGGATCACCAGTACCGATGCATTCTCGTTGTTCCCGGTCGAGTCTGATTCTCCTCCGTAAGTATAATCATAGCCTGCATGAAACAAACCGATCAGCACGTCGGGATCTTCTTTTTCCCTGATCAGCGGAACCCATTTCCGTGCGGTTTCGACCATATCCTCGAAACGGATATTCTCATAGATATAGGGAGGTAACCATTTGGGGATACCCGGTGTAATCAGTCCCAGTACGGCAATTTTCACTCCCGCTCTTTCGATCACCGTATAAGGCCTAAAATAAGGTTTTCCCGTCCGGATATCTACGGCGTTGGCTGCCAGCCAGGGAAATGAGAAGTTTTTATTAAGGCGGTCATAAACCGGATGCCCTGCCTCGATATCATGGTTTCCAACCGTACCCGCATCATAACCCATATACCGCATCACCCGCGTGAGGATATGAGGTTTGTCCGGTTCGATAAAATTTGAAAAATATACGGTGGGTTGTCCCTGAAGGATATCACCGTTGTCGAGCAGGATCACTTCCTGTGTTGTATCCGAACGCTCTTCCCTGACATACGTAGTTACCTGGGCCAGTGAACCCTCTGCCGGACGATCGTTCACAAAATCATATGGAAATACCGCACCGTGAACATCGGAAGTTTCAATAATTTTCAATACGAGATTGTCCGGTTTTTGAACTTCATTCTGACAGGAAAAAAACAGCAGGGAAACCAGCAGGAAAATGCAAGATCTGTAAAGTTTCCGGAGATTCATTCTTTTGTATATTGTACTATATCTATCAGTTACAATATTTATCTACGTAGTTAACTACGTAGATAAATATTATCAGTCCAAACGGATCAGGGGTCAAAGATACGAAAGTCCGTTGGGATTTTACCGGGATTATACGGAAAATAATCGTTAAGAATAAGGTAAGTTTCACAGATTTATATTATCAGGATAATGAGATTAAAGACAAAAGACAAAAGGGGAAAGTCAGCATGGAGTAAGAACAAATGGATTTTACGACAGCAGATTAACCATTTATAATTTCGCGGCTTTTCAAAAGTGGTGTAAAATCCGGGTGACGGTCAGAGCCGTTTTTCATTTAAACCGGGGATCATTTTTTATCCGGCAAACGTTGCTTCCCATGCTTCCTCTGAATACCGTAATGACCGGCGATCAGTTTTTCAAAAAGCGAATAAGGCATAATCCTTTTGGCGAAAGGTGCAATTTTTTCGAGCGGGTCGCTGACGACATACCGGAATCCACGGGGTTTTTTCCGGATCAGTTTTTCTATTTTCCGGGCAATCATGACCGGATCGCGGCCACCGGTTTCATCTTTCTCGATGATCTCAAGCGTTTTTTCATTTTGTATTGCATAATCTGCAGGTTCGTCATGTGTTTTCCTGCGGTTTGCCGTAAAACCGGTATAGAAATCCCCGGGTTCGATAAGGTATGCCCGGATCCCGAACGGGGCAACCTCCGTCCGCATGGCCTCGGTTATTCCTTCAATAGCAAATTTCGACGCACTGTAGTAACCCTGATACGGCAGTCCGATAAGTCCCCCGACAGAACTGATATTAATAATAACTCCCTGTTTTGCTTTACGCATTGCCGGCAGTACGGCCCGGCACATGTTTACCGTACCCCAGAAATTCACCTCCATCTGATCGCGGGAATCCTGAGCAGGTGTAGCCTCAACACTTCCGGACACACCCATTCCCGCCGCATTGATCAAAACATCGATCTGTCTTTCTTTTTGAAGGATTTCCCCCAGGCTCTTTTCCACAGTATCTGTTTCCGTCACATCGGTTTTGATAAAAGTAAAACCGGATCCAGGCTTTCCGGGCGTGCGGGAAAATCCGTAAACCCTGTACCCTTTTGCCACCAGATGTTCTGCAGTAGTCCTGCCGATACCGGAAGAACTTCCGGTGACTACGACTACCATATCCTTTTCCCTTTTTTTGTTTCTCATATTCTATACCCGTTCTGAATGTTCAACATTCAATAGTATAAAATTTTCCGGAAAGATTGTTGTAAGTGGGGAAAAATTGAGGGTTCTCTGTACCGGTCCCGAAAAACAGGGTTAATCAGTTTCCGAATCGTGGGTTTACAATATTGTTATAGATGGAACCGAAAGTATAAACGATACCAAGTCTTCCGTCTACCCGGTAGGCTGTGGCAAGTTCCCGTATTCTCAAAAGGATTTCCGCTTCATCCAGGTCGCCTTTCACGAGTGACAACTGATCATTGATTCGTGCCACACTGCCTGAGAGACGCAGGGAGAATCCCTTGAAAAGCCGGATACGCATATAGCCGTCAAGTTCAAGACGGTTTTTGGAAAGATCCTGCATATAACCCGAAGCCTGCAGAGAAACATTAACATATCCCCATTTTTGCTGAACCCTGAAAGCCAGACGTAATTGTTGTTCGAACAGGTTTTCCACAATTTTGTTGTAAATCGTCGTATCCTGATACCGGTTGTAAATATATCCGATGCCATAAAGGATTCGCAGTTGTCGACGGGTGGATTCCGAATAGGGAAAGATATTGTATTCAATGGCCGGGGCTACATTCAGCCCGAATTTTATGTTACGGTAACTTGACGATTTCAGTTCATAAACGACGCCTGCAGACCAGTGATCGGTAAGGCTTTTTACGATCAGGTTATCAAATGACCAATAGCTCCGGTCTCTTGTATACGTTGTATCATCAAAGACATACTTTTTCCTGGTAAAGCTTTGGTCAAAGCTGGATTCAAGCTTCCAGGCAGGTGTAATTCTGGATACATTTATCGAATTATCCCAGGATAAATCCTTCAGGGATTCTTCAGCCTCAAACTGTGGTTCGGTCCGGAGTTCAAAGACCCAGTAATTCCATTTGTCTTTCACTTCCTGTGTTTTAACACCTTCAGTTGGTAAGATTTCCACCTCTTTAAAAAGCGGTGTTCTGGCTACATAACGCATCATGCCCATTTTGATCATCTTCGTTCTGCCCTCGCGGGTTATATCTCTTGTGTCGTCAGGCTGACTGTTATACACCAGCGTATCATTCATCCCCTGAAATCTTTGCAGGCCCTGAAATAAAATAGTGTACTGCCTTCCCCCGCTCCCTGTCGACTGTGATGTTTCAAGCACATACACCTCGGCTTCGCGGACATCCCGGACATAATTCACATAAGGGATCTCCCTCCGGATATGATCCATATCGCAATGGCGGCAGTCAATAAACACCTTTACGGCGTCTTTTCTCAAATTTCCCGAAGAATCAGCATTTTCCTGTGCCTGAAGTTTGGTTATCGGAAATAATGACAACATCAACAAACCCGAAAGAAATATTTTATGTCTCATTATCCTTTATCTGTTTATTAAAGTCATATCCGGTAAAAAAAACAGCGAAATTCAAAAGTAAAACAGAAAGACAATAAATAACACGATATCAGGAAAAATAACCGGAATCTTAATATTATTTCAGGAATGCGGGAACGATGGACCTTAGCAAGTGAAGCGGGCAATAATAACATGATGGGACGACCGGGAAAATCTACAGGCTCCGTTATCCCGGTACCTACACAGAAATTTTACGTGTATGTATGGAGCGGATCAGGAAGCGGTCAGACATCCGGATGTCCGTAGCCTCCGCCTCCCGGTGTTTCGATCACCAGGATATCCCCTGCAGAAACATCGATTCCATCCACGCTTCCCAGAATCTGCCGTGTTCCGTCTTTACGGATGATCACCTGCCGGCCTGTAACACCTGAATACCCGCCCTCTGATCCGTAAGGCGCAACCTTGCGGTGCTGAGTAAGTACGGACAAACGTAACGGGTTAAGAAACAAGATTTCACGGACAACACCGTCACCGCCATGCCATTTCCCTGTACCGCCCGAACCTATGCGAACGGCAAACCGCATGAGCCGGACAGGATACCTGAATTCCATGATCTCCGGATCGGTTATCCGTGTATTGGTCATGTGATGATGAACTGCGGAAGCGCCATTGAACCCGGGGCCGGCCCCGCAACCTCCGCAAACGGTTTCGTAATAGCTGAACTTTTTATTGCCAAAGATCACATTGTTCATGGTTCCCTGGCTGCAGGCAAGGACATTAAAAGGCTTCAGCAATGTATCCGTCAACCGCTGGCTTACTTCCACATTACCCCCCACGATCGCAGGACACTTCTCCGGATCATCAGGGAACGGCGGGTTCAGCAGACATCCGGGTAAATGTACCGTAACCGGTTCAAAAAAGCCGTCATTCAACGGTACGGGCTGATCAACAAGCAACCTCAGGACATATACGATGACTCCGTTTACAATGGCTTCCGTTGCATTCATGTTCCCGGGATGTACCGGGTCCGTACCTGAGAAATCGATATCACACCGATCTCCCCGGATTGTTATCCTGGCACGGAGGCGTGTACCATCATCAAGGAATTCTTCCGATTCATAAGTTCCATCGGGTATTCCGCGCAGGGTTTCCCGCATTTTCGCGGCAGCATGTTCACGGATCCTGTCCATAAACCCGGTCACACGGCGAATACCGAATTGCCCGCACATTTTTTTCAGCGCTTCTTCCCCCGACCGGTTGGCAGCCAGGGCAGCATTAAGGTCCGCCAGATTTTCCCCGACATTACGACTGGGATATTTCCCCTGCTGAAGGATGGCACGCATCGCATCCCAATTTACACGGCCCCGTTTCACAAGATAAAACGGCGGAATAGTAATGCCTTCTTCCGAAAGCCTTTTGGCATCGGGGGGCATGGAACCGGGTGCAATCCCGCCAATTTCGGCATGGTGCGCACGCGAGACCACATACCCGGTTAACTGTTTTGCATCGGTATAGACAGGTGTGATCAGGGTGATATCCGGCAGATGAGATCCTCCGTAACGGGGATGATTGGTTACGATCGTATCTCCCGGCTGCATGGGAAATTCTTCGGCAACGCGTCTTATGCATACCCCAAGACTCCCAAGATGAACGGGAATGTGGGGGGCATTTACCACAAGTTCACCTTTCGGATTCAGGAGCGCACAGGAAAAGTCGAGCCGTTCTTTGACATTTACCGATATGGAAGTACGTTGCAGCATCGAACCCATATTCCGGGCAATAAATGTAAACCTGTTGATAAACAGCTCCATTTCCGCAGCCGAAGTATGAGCACGGCTGCTATCCTTATTGTGTTTCTTACTTCGTACAAACAAGGCCGTTTTCTGCGTATCCAGTGTCATTTCCCACCCCTCTTCTATAACGCTGGTGCTATACGGATCCAACATTAACGCAAAACCATGGATGCGTGCACCTGGTTTTAGTTTTTCCCTGAAATATACCGGGATATCCTTCCAGGTTTCACCGCTCCATGCTTTGATTTGGTGATGAGGCTGAGGCGTATGATGAAAAAGTGTATCTTTTCCCGCAGTTTTTGCCGGACACTTCGTTGATGCCACCACACGAATGGATTCCACTTCAACCGACTCAGGTTTTCCAACATATCCGAAAACCGCCTTGTATCTTGTCTCAAAATCCTTCAGAAGTCCCGAAATACTATGTAAAGGGATTTCCAATGAAGATTCCTGTCCGGTAAATCGCATGAAAGCATACCGTTCACGGATTATCATATCCCGGAGTGCAATACCCTCCTCAGCCAGTTGTCTGCGGGCATCATTTTCAATCTCCTGAAAGAGCTGCTCTAACGAATCCTTACAATCCTGATAGCGTGAGAGGATCTGCTTCCCGGCAAATCTTTCCAGCGGCGCAGTACCCAAACCATAAGCACTCAAAAGACCGGCATCGGAAGGTGTGATTACCCTGGATATATTGAGTTCATCAGCAATACTTAACATATGCATCCCTCCCGCTCCGCCAAAAGCTACCAGCGTATAATCCGCCGGATCGTATCCCCTGGCGACGGATATTTTGCGTATAGCACCTGCCATAATTTCATTGGCAATACGCAGGAAATCGGTTAATATATGTTCCGCTACCGGCCTGGTACCCGTCGCTTTTTCCATTTCATCCAGCAGGGTATTCAATTTCCGGTTTGCACACTCAGGAAATACAGGTATGCCAAAGGCACCCGGATCCAGGTGTCCGAGGAGCAGGTTTACATCCGTTATTGTCAGGGGGCCACCGGCACCGTAGCAGGCCGGCCCCGGAGAAGCGCCTGCACTTTCCGGTCCGACACGGAGGGTATACCCGTCAAAATAACAAATGGAACCACCGCCGGCAGCTACCGTCTCTACAAAGAGTGCCGGACTCAGTACCTTTGCCTGTCCTACTTCCAATTCAAAGGTATAATCATAGCGGTTATCATAGCGGGAGACATCTGTACTGGTGCCCCCCATATCAAAGGTGATCAGTTTCCGGAAACCGGCTTCGATGCCTTTGGCAGCAGCACCGACCACGCCACCTGCCGGTCCGCTGAGCAGGCTGTCACGGGGCATAAACTTTTCAGCTTTTACCAATCCTCCGGCACTGGTCATCACATGTATGGATGCCTGCGCAAAGCTATCCGTGATCCCCTGCAGATAGTCTTTGATTACTCCGGACAAATAAGCATTCACAACCGTAGTCTGAGTACGGGGCAGGTAACGGATCATGGGAGACATTTCCACACCGGTAGTGACATACCGGAATCCCTTCTCTTTCAACAATGCAGCCATTTTTTGTTCGTGTACCGGATTACTGTATGCATTGAGCAGTGAAATCGCCGCGCTCTCCACTCCGCGGGAAACCAGGCGATCGATTTCGTTCGTTAGTGCATTGGTGTGGATGGGTTCCAAAATTTCACCAGAAGCAGATATCCGTTCCTGAACACCGATAACAGCCGCATAAAGCGGTTCCGGCCGGACAACATTCCGGGCGAAAATATCAGGCCGTTGCTGGGTTCCGATCACCAGAAGATCTTCAAAACCAGATGTTACAAACAGAACGACAGGCGATCCCTTCTTTTCCAGCAAGGCATTGGTTCCACGGGTGGAACCGATTTTTACCTCCATGGGGGGAAGCATTTCATCCAACGGGGTCTGGGTAATCAGCCGCGCACCCAGCACAGGAGCCTCCTCGCCGGCTGAAATTTCAATCATATCCCCGCTTTGCAACTTGCCTTTTAAATTTTCATTAAGGCCCATTTCACATGTCCCGGGATTAAAAAAACAAACTACGGAGATTTCCCTGTGTTCCCGGTCAAGCAGCTTATAACTTTTGAAAATATCACGCTGAAGTGACCAGTTCTGATCTGTAAGGATGATATTTTCCTTAACAATTCCTTTAACCCTGGCACGGAGAGATCCCGTACTTAATACTTTCTTCCGGGCAGTTTTTCCATCCGGAAACAGGGCGATGCAATCGGTAAAGGTTCCTCCCGTATCTGCAAAAAAAAGTATGCGTTCACTCATCTCATTTCCCTCTTTCTTATCAACAGTATTTTCCCGGTTATCAGCCCATTGATTACCAGTGAAACGATCAATACCCAGGGAATGATTTTCGAAGGATGCTTTAAAGGAAGATCCATCACCCGTGCGGTTACCGTGAGCAATTGCCACAGACCGAGCAGCCAGGCAACAGTATTAACCAAAAACATAAGAAGGTTATTTCCGGACGAGTTCAGGTGTCCTTTTCCCATGATCCCCGGATCATTCACAATATAAAAAAGGAAAACCGTAATCAGGGGCAGGATCAGGCCATTCAATGCCTGGGCAAGTATGATGGCGGGTACCGGTTTGATGCCTGCATAACCAAACCCCATACCGATGATCAGTATAAGTACCCATACCAGTGTAAACCATATCGCTCCTTTTTTCCATTGTTGATTCCCGGGTTCACTGAACAAATCCCTGGCTGTAATGGCCGATGCCAGTGGTGCGGTAACTGCAGATGTAAAGCCGGCTGCCAGCATACCCAACCCAAAAACGATTACAGCACTTCTGCCAAGTTTGGTAGCCAGCGCCGTTACCAGGTTTTCGAATGTAAACGGGCCTTCAACCAGGTTTCCTACTACAAGGACTGCCATAGAGATGAACCCTCCCAGAATAATGGCGGTAATGAGCCCTGCTCTCATCTCCCGGATGGTCTGATTGTGACCTCCGATCCCTGAACCGAGGAACAGATTGTACGGTACCACGGTTGTTCCCACAAGCCCGAGAATAAGAATAGCCGAAAGTCCCGCATCAGGGATTACCGGTACCAAAGCCCCCCGCAACACCAGGGATAAATCCGGCCGGGAGGCAATCGCAGTATAAAGGAAAGCTACGCCCATGACAGCCACCAACATACCCAGTATGCGGGCAACGGTATGTTCGGCGCCGGAAAACAACAGGATGGCGGCTCCGGCACCCATTACAGACACCCACAGCCATGATGGTCCGGGAAGCATGATCCTGATCCCCGCTACAGCTCCCAGGATATTCCCGGTTTCATAGGCTGCCGAGCCGAGGAGGATTGCCCCCGATACCAGGAGGATAATCAACCTGAAAAATGAAGTTCCGGTAAACTTTTTCCTGACAGCACTCCCCAGGCTAAGGCCCGAAACAATCCGGATACGGGCAGCGGCCTCCTGTAAAATAATACAGGCAAATGTGGAAAACACCAGTGTCCACAGGAGACTGTAGTGATATGCTGCTCCTGCCCTGGCAGCGGTGGTCACTGTACCCGGGCCGATAAATGCCGCGGCAATTACCGACCAGAAAAGGATATTTGTCAGACGCCGTACTGCTTTATTCACAATATGTATCTGTTACATTCTGGAATATTGGAATGTTGGAAATAAAACAAACTAACTCAACAATTCAAACTATTAATTTATATGTTCTTACTATTATTCCATTATTATTCGCTGCGCACATGAGAATGCTCAATTTCATTCGCTAAGTTCCATTACTCCATCATTCCCTTGTCATTGATCCTCTACCAGCTCAAAACCATCGGTTTTTCCCTTCCTGACGGCAGGAATACCATAAACCATCCAGACAGGAGCCGGTTTCCCTTTCAGATAATGGTCATAAAACTGCTGTTCGCGCACTGCCAGGTCCTTCATATCCGGCCGGCGTGTCAGGTTATGCCCTTCCCCGTTGTAGACCAGGAACCAGGCCGGTTTATTCAGGCGGCGCAATGCGTTAAAAAACTCAATGCTCTGGTACCAGGGAACCGCACCGTCATTATCATTTTGCATGATCAGTACGGGTGTATGAACCTTCGGAACATAAAAGATCGGGGAATTTTCGATATAATGCAGCGGTTTTTCCCACAGGGAACCACCGATACGGCTTTGCGTCTGCTCATACTGGAACATCCTGCTCATTCCCGACCCCCAGCGGATTCCGCCGTAAGCAGAAATCATATCACTCACCGGAGCTCCCGAATAGGCACATTTGAACATATCGGTCTGTGTAATCAGGTAAGCGACCTGGTATCCGCCCCAGCTCTGCCCGTTAAGCCCGATCCGGTCTTTATCGATAAATGAATACCTTTCAAGTAAAGATTGTGTTCCGCTAACAATGGAGTTGTAGGCACTCTGGCCGGGATATCCTGTCCGGTAGGCGATATCCGGCACAAACAGCAGGTATCCGTTGCTGACATAATAGCTCCGGTTCAGGATAGAACGGAGTGGCGCCGGCGCATTGTAGCGATGCAATCCGTCAGAACTGCGTTCATAAAAATAAACGATCATCGGATATTTTTTATTCGGGTCAAAATTTTCCGGTTTATAGAGTAATCCCTGGTAATGCCGCTTATCAAAAGAGTTCCACGCCACCAGTTCTACACTGCCCCAGAGATATTTGCCTTGTTGCGGGTTGGTGAGGGAAACTTTCACCGGTTTTTCGAGTTTCATATCGCTCAGCCAGAGTTCCGGATACTGTTGAAATGAACCTTTGCGCCATGCCATTAGGGAAGCTTCTTTCGCCTTTATCAGTCCGGAAAATGCAAAATCATCTAAAACCAGTTTCTGTGGGACATCAGGTTTGAAGGCCCGCGTTGTATAGAAACCCGACTGTTTTGTGTAAATCTGGAAAGCCTGTAGATATAACATCTGCTTCGGGCTGATGGTTTCTTTCTCCCTGTCCAGAGTCAGATTACGCAAACGGATATTGTTTTCACGGCCATACCCCATAGTCAGATTTTGCGGTTTTTCATTGCCGGCAGGATCAATCTTCCAGATATCAAACCGGTCATAGATCAGGACATATTTGTCATCATCCATCCAGCCTGCAATGCCATACGGGTGCGGATCACTTGGGGTATCATGCAGTTCGTTATAAAAATTTACACCGGTCTGACGGGTGAGATTTACATCTTTACCGTCTGGTAACTGGCGGGCATACCAGGAGCTGTCAGCCGTCCGGTACCAGATCAGGTATTTTCCGTTGGGAGAAATCCTGACGTAGGATGGGGCTTTTGTCAATAATTTCTTCCTGGCACCGGTATTCACATCAATCGAATATACATCCTGGTACCGGTTTGCCTCCCAGGAGATCAGCTTCCGGTACGGAAGGCCGGATGTTCCCAGGGCAATCTGACCGTTCCCTTTCTGCAATACATTAACATCCGGAAGATCTTTACCACCCAGTTGAATAAACTTTCCGTTACTCAGGTGTACTACAGCAAGATAAGTTCTCTTTTTTTCCCTTTCTGCCCGCAGTTTCTGCATAGGTTGCAGGTAAGGATCTTTCCAGTTCCATACATCCACATGATGTTTTTCTTCATCGAGCAATGTATCTTCCGGCTCGGATTCAGGTTTAGGTGCGGTTCCGGCAAACAACCGTAAACCGTTATCCGAGAAATAGGGAGACCTGTTCTGGCTGACAGACCAACCTTCGGGCATTCCGTTTGTGGCAGTATCACAAATAACCGTTGCATCACCTTTACCGGATTGCCAGGCATAAAGACTGTGTATCTTCACTTTGCCGGTATCAGAAGTGTGCAGGAATGCCACACGGTCACCCTGCTTGCTGATGGCAAGCTTAACCGCTTCACCGGTATGCTCAAACACCGGTTTCTGATTCATTCTTTCCGGATCCACCACAGAGACATTGCTTGCGGTAACTGAATCTCCTGTCTGCATGATAAAAGCAACCAGCAAACCGTTTTCGGAAATATGTCCTTCGGTTACATCATCAAAACCCATCATCCGGCCGGTTTTGGGATTGTAGACGACAAACCCGGTGCCTTTGGCCTTTTTCAGTTTCTTTACCTTCTCATCATATTCCTTCTTGGCTTTCTTCAAGGCCTCTTTCTCCGCTGCTGTCATTTCTTTTTCATCTTTTATTTCCGGTTTCTCCGGGTAGATCTTTTCCCGTTGATAAATCATCCACTCTCCTTCTTTAGCAGGGATCTCAAAGGATTTTACATTGTCAACCCGTGTCAGGTGATGATCTGAAAGCCGAAGGATGGCAAGCGAATCCTTTGGCATTTCATCCTTTTTCTTCTTTGCTTTTTTTGCCTGGCGTGTTGCCTGATACTGAGGTTTGATTTTAAAAATCAGCGCTTCCGAGCCCGGCATAAATTCGGCATGGTACCCCCGGGCAAATGAATCAAGCCGGGCTGTTTTCACTTCATACAGATACAGCCAGCCGTCACCCTGTTGCGGATTGATTTCATAGCTCACCCACTTCCCGTCATCGGACAAAACCACATTGCGTATAGATTTCCAGCCATCATATACATCATGATTTAACGGGACCTTCCGGGAAGGTTGAGCCGGTAAGACCCACGATATTGTGATCAGGGCCACCACCAAAAGCTGTAAACGAGTCATAAAAGATTTCATAATAAGTAATTTAAGAATTTAGGGAGATTTAAATATATTCTATTTTGACTTTTCCGTTAATCTGTTTCGTTTTCCGGCAGTTAATTTAATAAAACCGGCAAGGGCAACTGCAGCCCATATACTTTCAAGAATTACAAAAGGATAGTATTTTATCAGAAAAGAAGCAATACCGGCAAGCACGGCACCGGTAAAGTTCATCATGGTATAAACAGCCGTATCTGTCTTAAGCTTACCAAGGGCAGATAAGAAAAATGCCAACAACAATAAGGAAACACCGGCAATACCGGTGCAGTCTGCAACATCCATTCCTGAATCAATCATTGAAAAGGCTTAAAGATAAAAAAAACTCCTTTCCGTAAGAAAAGGAGCTGAATTTTATAAGTAAAAACGAAAGGTGTAATCCGGTAAAGGAGCTGTCAGCCGTCCGGTACCAGATCAGGTATTTCCCGTTGGGAGAAAACCGTACGTAGGATGGAGCTTATGTCAATAATTTCTTCCTGGTATCGGTGTTACTTTCATTAACGAATATCTATAAAGAATTTATTTCTGATGCAGATATTCATCCTTCCGGGGTTAATAAATATTGAGGCCTTCTTTTCCAAATTCTTTATACACTTTCTCATTCATTTCAAAAAAGACATCCCAGTAATCAGCCGATCTCACCCATACGCGGACAACGATATTTACAGAGCTGTTTGACAGTTCTTTCAAAGCGATAAAGGGAGCCGGATCTTTTAATATCCTTATATTTTCATCAATAAACCTTTTCAATACCCGCGTGGCAAGATCATAATCATCACCACATCCGATACCGAATGTCCATTCCACACGGCGTGTTTCCCCGGTAGAATAATTAGTCAGAGTCCCTGTTGCAAGCGGGCCGTTTGGGATAATAATTAACCTGTTGTCCGGTGTTTTCAGCATGGTGCTGAAAATCTGGATTTCACTTACACTCCCTGTGTATCCCTGTGCTTCGATCATATCACCAACCTTAAAGGGTTTAAAGAGGAGTATCATCACACCACCTGCGAAATTCTGTAATGTTCCGGAGAGCGCCATGCCAACAGCCAAACCGGCTGCACCGAGGACAGCAATAAAAGAGGTCATGGCAATTCCCATCATACTCATTACACTGATAACCAGTAATACTTTCAGAGTCATCGCAGACAGGCTGCTAATAAAAGTTTGCAGCGAAGGTTCAATCTTACTACGGCCCATAGCTTTACGGATACCTTTAACTATCAGTCTTATAAACCACCAGCCAAGGATCAATACCACAATGGCACCGATCAGACGGGGTCCGTAAATCATAGCCAGATCAATCAGCTTTTGCGAATACTTTTCCATTCTGTTAAACTTTTAATTATGTACAAAGATAAGTATTATGCCGGCCCGGGAAGTATTAAGCTATCATTTTGATAAAAATGAATTTTACCGGATAAACGCAAAATATCCGGTTTAATATTATGCAATTTATATATTTGTCATTTAAATTTTAAAACATGACCAGAGCCGAATTTGAAAAAGTCTTTTACAGCATGTATGGTTTGGAAGATAAATCACCTTCCGGATATTTTGCCCCCGGGCGGGTAAATCTGATCGGTGAACATACGGATTACAACGGAGGCTATGTCTTTCCCTGTTCACTGAGTTTCGGAACTTACCTGCTTATTCGCCCGAACAAGCGGGGAACTTTCCGGTTTGCCAGCACAAACTTTTCTTTCACTGCCGAGATCGGCAAACACAGGATCCGTGAAAAGGTAGATAATGAGTGGGTCAATTATCCACTGGGTATTGTGAATGAGATGATTTCGCGGAGAGTTTCCCTGAAAGGGGCGGATTTCCTGTATCACGGCGATATACCCAATGGTGCAGGCTTGTCTTCGTCGGCTTCGATAGAAGTGGTCACGGCCTATGCCCTGAATGATCTTTCCGGGAAACACATCAGTAATCTGGAGATTGTAAAATTGTCGCAGCATGCCGAGAATGCATTTGTCGGCATGAATTGCGGGATCATGGACCAGTTCGCCGTAGCCATGGGACGTGCCGGTAAAGCTGTTTTTCTCAATTGCAACACCCTGGATTATGAGCTGGTGCCACTGGAACTGAAAGATTACCGTCTGGTGATCACCAATACTAACAAAGAGCGCAAACTCACCGATTCGAAATATAATGAGCGGCGTGCCGAGTGCGAACAGGCCGTAAAATACCTTCAGAAAGGCAAGCCGATCCGTAACCTCGGAGAACTATCACTGGCTGAATTTGAATCCCTTGCACACCTGATCCCGGATGAAACGATTTTCCGCAGAGCCCGACATGTCGTGTCGGAAGATGCCCGTGTACTTGAGGCCGTTGCCACACTGAGGGATGGAAATCTGGAACATTTCGGAAAGTTGATGTATGCATCACACGACTCACTGCGGGATGATTACGAAGTTACCGGTATCGAACTGGATACCCTGGTTAACGGGGCACGGAAAATTGAGGGGGTTATCGGATCGCGCATGACCGGCGCAGGTTTCGGCGGCTGCACGGTTAGCCTTGTGCATCAGGACAGGATACAGCAGTTCCGGGACAAGCTGGGGCTTTTTTATCATCAAAAAACAGGGCTTGAAGCAACTTTTTATGTAGCTGAAGTCAGGGACGGAATGCAAAAATGGGAATAATTCAGGTAAATCAATCAGTTAACTTATGTTGATTTTCTATCTTCACAAGGTTTAAAAAGGAAACCATACATTAACCCCAAAACAAACCGTTTATGGAAACCAGTTTCTCTCTGTCATGGATCGATTACACGGTGATCCTGATCTATTTTACTTTTGTGCTGGGTATCGGCTGGGCACTGAAGCGGTTTATGAAATCGTCAAAAGCTTTTCTTGAAGCGGGACGTTCTTTGCCGGCCTGGGTAACCGGACTGGCCTTCATTTCCGCCAATCTGGGTGCCATTGAAGTGATCGGTATGGCTGCCTCGGGAGCCAAGTACGGAATGACCACCGTACATTTTTACTGGCTGGGCGCCATTCCTGCCATGATTTTCCTGGCCCTGTTCATGATGCCGTTTTATTACGGATCAAAAGCCCGCTCGGTACCTGAATACCTGAAGCTTCGATTTGATGAGAAAACCAGGGGATTCAACGCTTTCTCTTTTGCCATTATGACCGTATTCTCCTCGGGGATCTCGATGTATGCCCTGGCATTGCTGGCCCAAACCCTGTTGCCATTTACTTTCAAACTGAGTTTCCTGGGAATGGTCATTACGCCTTTTGACGTATATCTGATCATTTCTGCCTTGATTGTGCTGATCTATACATACCTTGGCGGATTAACTTCGGCCATATACAATGAGGTCCTGCAGTTTTTCCTTATTATTATCGGTTTTACACCGCTGGTCATTATTGCCCTCGTGCATATAGGAGGGATTGAAGGATTAAAAACCAAACTCGACGTTGTCGCCACTGTTAACGGTTTTGAACCCGGCGCATGGTGGCATACCTGGAAATTTATGGGACATGCCGGTGATAATCCGATGGGTGTGGAATGGTTCGGCCTGATTATGGGGTTGGGATTTGTACTGTCATTCGGTTACTGGGGAACCAACTTCCTGGTTGTCCAGCGTGCCATGGCAGCCGGTTCGATGAATGCAGCACGGAAAACACCGCTGATCGGTGCCATCCCGAAAATGTTTCTTCCTTTTCTTGTCATTATACCCGGGATGATTGCTATTGCGCTGACCATGACGGCCGGCAGCGGCTTTTCCCTGCCCCTGAAGCCGGGCAGTAACTTATATGATTATGATACCGTAATCCCCATGCTGCTGGGACATTATTATCCTGTCGGAATCCTGGGGCTCGGTATTACGGCACTCTTTGCCAGTTTCATGTCCGGGATGGCCGGAAATGTAACGGCATTTAACACCGTCTGGACCTATGATATCTATCAAAGTTATATCTATTCGAAAGGTACGGACAAACATTACCTGAAAGTCGGCCAGTGGACGACAATCGTCGGGGTTATCCTGAGTATTCTCACGGCCTATGTAGCGCGGGCATTTAATAACGTGATGGACTTTCTGCAGTTGATCTTTGCTTTTATCAATGCGCCGTTGTTTGCCACTTTCCTGTTGGGGATGTTCTGGAAAAGGAGTACGGGCCACGCTGCCTTCTTCGGCCTGCTGTCCGGGACCCTTACCGCAGCCATCCACCATGGCCTTACACAGCCTGCAGGAGCTACAACACTTGTTAAAGGCGGCTGGCTGGGGACCGTCATACACACCTATCCCAGCGAAATGGCACAAAACTTCTGGACTGCGCTATATGCTTTCACTGCTGCGCTGGTCATTACGACTATCCTCTCGCTCCTGACAAAACAACTGAAAACAGATGAGGACCTGAAGGGCCTGGTTTACTCCATGACACCACGACTGGTAAATACGGATCTGCCATGGCATCAGCGGCCTGCCTTGCTCGCCATCGTTGTCGGTGTTGTTGCTGTCTTCCTAAGTATTTTATTCTGGTAACCGTTAAAAAATAATATATTATGGGACTTGATATAAAAATTCCGATCGGCCTGATGTTTACCATCCTGGGACTGCTGCTGGCTATTTTCGGCCTGGCAACGATGTCCGATCCCGATATCTACCACAAATCACTGGATATCAACATTAACCTGTGGACCGGTTTGTTTATGATCGTTTTCGGCGGGCTGATGCTGGCATTTGCCAGATACCGGAAGCCGGAGAAAGGAGAAAAAGTTGAAGAATGATTTTTGAAGTAAGAAGGTCGCAGATACCGACACAAACCGCAGGGGAGTCGTTAGTGCAGAAGTTCCGGATCTGTACCCAGGAGACTATGGAACGATAAAAAAATCGATATGTACTCCGGGTCCGGGGGACGAATAACCGGACACTGAGTGTCCTTGCAAAACTTTGTTTTGCGGGATGTATCGAAGTGGACGGATGGGTAGGGCTTAGATGTTTAGAGTTTAGAGTTTAGAGTTTAGAGTTTAGAG
>JAADHC010000066.1 GCA_013152085.1 Chlorobiota bacterium | reverse complement strand
TAGATCAGTCACATCCCTTAAAGCTTTTATCATATTGTGTCATGGCCCGCAGGCTCATCCCCATGCTCGAGAATCCGCCGTCATGGAAAAGATTCTGCATGGTAACCTTTCTTGTCAGATCGGAGAATAAGGTGATACAGTAATTAGCACACTCTTCAGCAGTAGCATTTCCCAACGGTGACATCCTCTCGGTAAAGTCAAAAAGCGAATCAATCCCTTTCACGCCTCTGCCGGCAGTTGTGCGTGTGGGCGACTGCGATACGGTATTTACCCGGACATTTCTTTCACGGCCGTAAATATACCCGAAACTGCGGGCAATGGATTCAAGCAGGGCCTTGGCATCTGCCATATCATTATATCCGTAAAGCGTTCGCTGGGCAGCCACATAACTTAATGCTACCACCGACCCCCATTGATTGATGGCATCCATTTTATAGGCGGTCTGCAACATCTTATGCAGGCTTAACGCACTGACATCCAGCGTCTGCCTGAAATAATTATAGTCAAGATCGGAATAGAGCTTTTTCTTGCGGACATTCATGGACATCCCGATCGAATGCAAAACAAAATCAATCTTCCCGTCAAAATGCTCCAGTGTTTTTTCAAACACATGCTCTATATCCCCGAGACGGGAAACATCGGCAGGAATTACGATGGTTTTACAGGTTTCGGCAAGTTTTTCCGTCTCGCCAAAACGCAGTGCCACCGGGGCATTGGAAAGGGTAAACTCCGCTCCTTCCTCATAAGCTTTTTCGGCAACTTTCCATGCAATGGACAAGTTGTTCAACGCACCGAAAATGATTCCTTTCTTCCCTTTTAAAAGATGATAAGCCATAGTATTCAGTTTTCTGTATCGCGGCAAAGATAAAACCTGTAATGATACCTGAAAAGTTTTTGTTGTATTAATTGAGCTTAATAAGTGAGACTGTGGTTTCATGAGCCATAGGCGAAATGAAAACACTAAGTCGAACTTATCCCGACTGCATCGCACGTCGGGATCGCAATACAATACCCGACTGCAACTCCGGAGTCTTGACACAAAAAAGTTTATATTACAATACTTTGACACTTCCGGAGCCAAGAATACCGGCTGGTGCGATAATAATATTATTGCCTGAATGTCCTGCTAACCCCGGTTTACCAGCTGTAATAACAGTACCGGAATTCAGATAAAAAGAAAAGAATATTAAAGAAGACAAAATTATGAAATAAATCAGACTTAAATATATTGTAATCGTCTTTATTCAACTGATTAACAAAGTGTTGATATAATTTAACTACGTAGTTAACTACGTAATTAAATTATATCGGGAAGTTAACAATCAGGTTGTTGGAACCGGAATATTTTTAAAAACACACCTGGAAATTTTTCATTCACGGAATGTTTTTTCAACTTTAGTTTTTTTAATTATTAAAAGTAGTTATACCATGTCTGTATATCTAGGCGAATTTATCGGTACAATGCTTCTTATGATTTTCGGATCAGGTGTAGTAGCCGGTGCAGTTTTGAAACGGTCAAAATCGGAAAATGGCGGATGGCTGCTCATCTGCGTGGCATGGGGACTGGGTGTTGCCTTTGCCGTATTTGCCGTTGGCAGGATCAGCGGGGCACACATCAACCCGGCGGTCACCCTGGGATTTGCAATTGTCGGAGAATTTCCCTGGGCCAAAGTCCCGGGATACATTCTGGCCCAGATTGCCGGAGCCTTCACCGGTGCAACCCTGGTATGGATAAATTATTTTCCCCACTGGAAAGCTTCTGATGACCCCGTGGCAAAACTGGCCATCTTCAGTACCATACCTGCTATACGTTCTTTTCCGAATAACCTGGCCAGTGAGGTAATAGGCACTTTTATACTGATGTTTGGATTATCTTTTATCGGGGCCAATAACTTTGCCGACGGTCTCAATCCCCTGGTAATCGGAGCCCTTGTATCGACCATCGGTTTCTCATTGGGTGGCACCACCGGATTTGCGATAAACCCTGCACGTGATTTCGGCCCGCGGTTTGCTCATTTTATCCTGCCCATCGCCGGCAAAGGAAGCTCCGACTGGACCTATTCCTGGATACCCATTATCGGCCCGTTGATTGGGGGTATGTACGGAACCCTGTTTTACCAGGCATTCTTTAAAGGACGATTCTTAACAGCTTTCTGGATTTTATCGGTAATCACATTTGGGATACTTCTGTACTCAATCATCTATAAACAAAAAAATAAAAAATGAAATACATCATTGCATTAGACCAGGGAACCACCAGTTCGAGAGCCGTACTGTTCGATACGGAAGGCCGGATCAGGGATATTGCCCAGCAGGAATTCACACAGATCTTTCCTCAGCCCGGTTGGGTGGAACACCGTCCCGAGGAGATCTGGTCGAGCCAGCAGGAAGTATTGAAACAAATTATTCAAAAGAATAACCTTTCCCCTTCAGATATTGCCACGATCGGGATCACCAATCAACGTGAAACCACGATTGTATGGGAACGGGATACCGGCCGGCCGGTCATGAATGCCATTGTGTGGCAGGACCGAAGAACCGCAGGGATCTGTGAGGAGCTTAAATCTGCCGGACTTGAACCTTATGTCCGTGAGAATACCGGACTGGTTATTGATGCCTATTTCTCTGCCACCAAGGTTGCATGGATATTAAGGAATGTCCCCGGTGCCAGGGAAAAAGCCGAAAAGGGAGGATTGCTGACGGGTACCGTAGACACCTGGCTGGTCTGGAACCTTACAGGAGGTAAAAATCATGTTACGGACTATACCAATGCCTCCCGGACCATGCTTTTTAATATCCGTACCCTGGAATGGGATCACCACCTTCTCGACACACTGGAGATTCCTGAAAGCATGCTGCCTGAAGTCTCTCCTTCTGCGCATCATTTCGGAGATTATGTGTTGGATGGAAAAGCCATCCCGATTAACGGTATCCTGGGAGACCAACAGGCAGCCCTGTTCGGGCAGGCATGTTTTAACCCCGGAGAAGCGAAAAATACTTATGGCACAGGCTGCTTCCTGCTGATGAATACGGGTGAGGAAATGCGTGTTTCAAAAGCGGGCCTGGTAACCACCATTGCCTGGGGGCTGGACAACAAAGTTTACTATGCCCTCGAAGGGAGTGTTTTCATCGCCGGTGCAGCCATCCAATGGCTCCGCGACGGGCTGAAAATGATTGATACTGCAGAAGATTCCGAATACTTTGCACAAAAAGCAGAAGGGAATGATGTGTACGTTGTTCCCGCCTTCGCCGGTCTGGGTGCACCTTACTGGGATATGTATGCCCGGGGTGCTGTTTTCGGTCTTACACGTGATACCGGAAAAAACCATCTGATCAAAGCAACCCTGCAATCTCTGGCTTACCAGTCGAAAGATCTGCTGGATGCCATGGAAAAAGACTCGGGATTTAAACTTCACATTCTCCGGGTTGACGGTGGCGCCGTAGCCAACAATTTCCTGATGCAGTTCCAGGCCGATATCCTCGGCTCGACGGTCGAACGTCCTGAGATTACCGAATCAACCGCCCTGGGCGCAGCATATATTGCAGGAATTGAAGCCGGAATCTGGAAAAAGGAAGATATAGTAAAAAAACGTAAAACTGACCGGGTGTTCAAACCTTCAATGGAAGAAGAAGAACGGAAAAAACTGTACAACGGATGGCAAAAAGCAATCTCCAGAACCAACGGGTGGTTAAAGGATGAATAAAATGAATGGAGCAGAAACAGAAAAACAGCTTCCGTATTCCCGTACCTTGCGGGAAGTAATCAGGGAAAACCTGCGCACAAATCAATTCGATGTAGTGATCATCGGCGGAGGAATTACCGGGGCAGGGATTGCCCTGGATGCAGCATCCCGCGGATTGAAAACCGCACTTGTTGAAAAAGAGGATTTTGCCTCGGGCACCAGTAGCCGTTCTACGAAACTGATCCACGGAGGATTGCGCTACCTGCGGCAGTTTCAGTTTCATATCGTCGCCGAAACCGGCCGTGAGCGTAAACGTGTACACCGCCTGGCTCCCCACCTGGTAATCCCTGAAAAAATGGTTCTGCCGGTCATGAAGGGAGCTCCCGAAGGAAAGTTACTGGTCTCTTTCGGGCTGTGGCTCTACGACCTGCTTGCAGGTGTAAAAGGGGAAGACCGGAAAAAGATGCTGAACCGGCATCAGACCATTGAAAAAGAGCCGTTGCTGGCTTCAGACCGGCTCAAAGCCGGTGGTTACTATGCAGAATATATGACCGATGACGCACGCCTGACCATTGAGGTGATCAAAACCGCGGCAAAACAAGGGGCATCCTGCCTCAATTATGTTGCCGCAAAAGAGTTTCTTTACAGTAACGGCCGGATCAGCGGTATACGCTGTCACGACATCATGAGCGGGGATGATTTTGACGTTAGTGGTAGTTTTGTTGTAAATGCCACCGGACCCTGGGTGGATGAACTGAGAAAAAAGAACGGCTCACTGACAAAAAAACATCTTTTCATCACCAAAGGGATACACCTGGTTTTCAAACGTGAAAAACTGCCGGTAAACCATGCCCTTTATTTTGAGATCCCCGACGGACGCATGATCTTTCTGATCCCGCGGGGAGACAAAACCTACGTCGGTACTACCGATACTCCCTATTCCGGGGATAAAGACCATATTGTAGCAGATACAGAAGACGCTGAATACTTACTCGAGGCACTGAAGTATCTTTTTCCTTCCCTGGATATTGGTTTCGGGGATATCCTTTCCTCATGGGCCGGTATACGGCCGTTGATCTATGAAGAGGGTAAATCCGCCTCCGAGATATCACGAAAAGATGAAATATTCATTTCCCCTACCGGCCTGATTTCAATGGCAGGAGGAAAACTGACCGGATACCGGAAGATGGCTCAGAAAGTTGTCAACATAATTATCCGTAAAATGGAGCCCCGGGAGAGGAAACATATTTCCCGGTCCCGGACGAAATCCATCCCGCTGACAGCAAGCGGATTTTCAGGTTACGGCGAGGTGCAGGCATACGAAAAAGCACTTAGAGAACAACTCCCGGAGTGGCAACTTCCCGAAAAATATGCAAATGCGCTTACGCTCAATTACGGAAGGCAGGCAGATGATATCCTCAAACGCATGGCCTCAATACATGAAGAAGATCCCGAAAAACGGCTGATCCTGGCCGAACTGGATTTTTGCCTTGAATATGAGATGGTAATCAAGCCACTGGATTTCCTTGAACGCCGCAGCAGCAGGCTGTATTTTATGGTTGATACGGTGAAGAAGTATTACCCGGGTGTATTGGAAAAATTCAGGACGGTTTTTAACTGGGATGAAAAGACCTTTCAAGAAGAAAAGAAAGTTGTCGAATCACGTATCCGTGCGGTAAGTGAAATAAAGCCGGGATAAATGTTTGTTTTCACCCGGAATATCTCTCAGGGAAACAAGAATCATACAAAATGCCGGGTTGTGTCAGTATCAGTTTATTTCCAGTCCACGCCATTCCGGAAGTTTCGGGTATTTGGCATGAGGGCCTTTCTGATACCAGAAACAGACGGATGAAATATCCGAGTGCTGTGGCAGATATCTTCCGTCTTTATGCCATCCCAGATCCTGGATGGTGATCTTCAGGTCTTTCTCGAAACGTACCGGGTCCATAATATGCCAGCGATACAATCCAAAGCGCTGCATTACATTGTAATGGCCATCACCGCGTATTACCTGGGCCAGGCCACTGTATGGTGTGCAAAACTCGGTATAGGCCGTTTGTTCCACTCCCGCTTCATTTTCAGTCCGGGTATCAAAATCATAGGAACCACAGAAATAATCCTCAGTACCTGTACCGCAAATCGTGGGAAAACCGGTATCTCCATCAATATAAAACTTGATCTCACCTTCGCCCCACCATCCGTTATTGTGAACACCCCATGCCAGGTAAACACCGACAAACTGTCCTTTCCCTTTGATCCCGTCGACAATGGTATAAACGGAAGTTTCGTTGGGATTGGTCCGCCTGTACTGTGCATGAAAATATCCTGCATCGGCCGGGACATCCGTCAGCGTGTAATCTATCTGATAATATAAAGTCATGGGATCTTTATCGTTGATATTTTCCATCGTAATTTTACACTTTTTATGAAAAGGCATGACCCAGTAACAGTTAAAAGCGCTGCCCGGATTTACACATACGGCCAGAGAACTTACGGGAGCATATTTGTTCCACCCCATGCAAAAGAAATCACCTACGGGACATTCTACGGAAGGCTCTTTTTCACCATCCCAGTAAATACGGATAATGGAATACCGCCAGTTTCCTGTCGGGGTCATCCAGATATGCTGGATAGCTCCCGGGCCTTCAATTTCAGCCATGGTAAATGTCTGTCCCGGCTGTATGCGAACATAAGGATTCACTTTCCACCCCTGTCCCAGATCACGGGCCGGACCGGAAGCATTGGCTTTATTGGGGATGTTTTTATCTTTCAGACTGGCCATACCCCCCTTTCCTTTTTCACCCGTAAAGTTTTCCGGACTGATAGAACGGGTTTTGGCATCGGAAACCCTGTATAAATTTCCCATATTTAATCCGAGACCGTTAAACTTCTCCTGAGGAAAAGCATTTATGGTCAATAAACAGATTGCCGCAAAACATAAAACATTTTTTTTCATAGCTTTGATCTTTAAGATTTAAAGTATAGGTTATATATCAAATATTGATAAACGCATAATCTCTTATAAGAACAAAACTAATGGAATTTGAAGAAAAAAACAGGTTAAAAACGATTGGTTTTTAAAATTCATTATCTTTATTTGTTTTTCAAGACTTACAATACAATGACACTAAAATATCACTACTTTTAAATTCATAAAAAATGAAACGGAAAAGAAACATTATTCTGGTAATCGCCGCCCTGTTCATTTCACTTACGGGGATGCAATCATGCAAGAAACCCAAAACGGCAGAAGATTTAGGTTGGAAACTGGCTGTTCAGGCCTGGACATTTAATAAGTACAGTTTCCAGGAAGCGGTTGAAAAAACCAAAGCACTCGGTTTGAAGTATATTGAAGCATATTCCAATCAGCCACTTGGGGAGAACTATGCAGGAACGACAAACTACAATGAAGGTCCGGAAGCACGGAGGGCCATGAAAGAGATACTGGAAAAAAACGGGATCACACTGATCAATTATGGCGTTGTGAGTGCCGACAGTATGGCCGAATGGAAGAAAATATTTGATTTTGCCAAAGAAATGGGCATTCAGACACTGACTGCAGAACCCACTCCGGAACAAATGGACAGTGTGGGTAAGTTATGTGACGCCTATCAGATCAATATTGCGATTCACAATCATCCTCAACCCTCTTTTTACTGGAATCCCGATAAGGTTCTGGAAAACATTCAGGGACAGACTTCCCGTATCGGCGCTTGTGCCGATGTGGGACACTGGGTCCGCTCCGGACTTGATCCCGTCGAGTGCCTGAAAAAACTGGAAGGACACATCATCAGTATCCATATGAAAGATGTGAATGAAAAATCACCTGAGGCACATGATGTCATCTGGGGAACCGGTGTTTGTAATGTAAAAGGGATCCTTGAAGAATTACACCGGCAAAACTTCAAGGGCGTATTCAGTATAGAATATGAATACAACTGGGAGAATTCCATACCTGACATTGAAAAGTCCGTCAACTATTTTAATAAGGTTATTGCTTCCTTTTAAAATAAGCTGTGACCTGCAATAATAAGCTCAGCTAAAAAGATTCTGCCACCCTGATCCGCAGCGGTCCATTTTTGACAAAAAAGAAGTAATTCACCACTTTAAGCCACACAATTGTAAAATAAATTGAGGAAGCCATCAGGTGTAAATAATACAGCCAACAGTAAACAAGTCTTTTCAAATAATAAATACGGATAATTTAAATATCATTTAAGATGAAAACAGAAGTTAACAGAACAAAAAAGATGAAAACAGCATGTCTTAAGGCAGAATGGGAACCAAAAGCTGATTTCAGATTGGGTTCAAAAGATATTGAAGGCAAACGAACCTACCTGGGAAGCAAGGTTTGGAGGAATCCCGGAATGGAAATGGTGGAAAAAGAGATTCCTGTACCGGGACCGACTGAAGTACTTGTTAAAGTAAAAGCATGTGGTATCTGCGGTAGCGATGTACACATGAGGCAGGCCGATAGCGATGGTTATATTTTTTATCCGGGACTAACTGCTTTTCCCTGTACATTAGGACATGAGTTTTCAGGAGTGGTAGTTGAGGTTGGCGCAAATGCAATAAATAAGAGAACAGGTAAAAAATTCGACCTTGGTGAAGCTGTTTGTGCTGAAGAAATGATCTGGTGTTCACACTGTAAACCTTGTGCCGATGGTTATCCCAATCATTGTGAAAACCTTGAAGAAATTGGGTTTTCCATTGACGGAGCCTATGCAGAATATATAAAAATTGATGCCCGGTATGTATGGAGCCTTGAACAATTACGTGAAAAATACGGAGAAGAGAAAATGTGGTTGCTGGGAAGCCTGGTTGAACCCACATCAGTAGCCTATAATGCTGTTATTGAACGTGGCGGTGGAATTCGCCCAGGGCAGCATGTAGTAATACTTGGGGGAGGACCTATTGGAGCCGCCGCATGTGCGATTTTACGCAGTGCGGGAGCTACATCTGTTATCCTTTCCGAACCTTCCAAACCACGCCGTAATATGGCCCTCTCTTTGGGCGCTACTCATGCTATTGATCCGACAAAAGTAAATGTGTCGGAAACTGTTTTGGAAATAACAAAAGGAGCAGGTGCCGATCTTATTCTTGAGGCTACAGGATTGCCAAGTCTTGTATGGCCTGATATTGAAAAAATCATTTGGGAAGGACGAACCATCAATTCAACGGTTGTGATTGTAGCACGTGCTGACGACAAGATTCCATTAACCGGAGAAGTATTACAGGTACGTCGTGCCAGTGTTGTAGGCTCACAAGGACATTCCGGCCACGGTACTTTCCCTAATGTTATCAGTGCAATGTCTTCAGGCATGGATGTTTCGCCAATGATTACCAAGCAAATAACGTTAGATGAAGTGGATAAAAACCTCGTGTCATTGCAAACCGACAGGAATGAAGTGAAAATTACTATTACGGATTTTAAATAATTATTAATAAAAAATTACAGTATGAAATGGTTTAAAACAAACCAGGAAGATCTTTTTTTTGAAGACACTTCTGTTGGCCGACTTAAAAAGAAAATATGGGAAGCTTCTGATGAAGAAATTTCCCGGATATTAGCTGATTATGAAATCCCGACTTCATCGGAATTGGGCAAACCGGGAACCTATATCCAAAATACTATTCGTAAAAAAGTTGTGGAAAACAGAAAGAAAAATGATATTCTTTTTATCCCTGTTGGGTGTACCGAACTTCACGGTGTACATACAGTAACGGGATTAGATACTTTTATGGTTACACAAATACTTGAAGGGGTCAGAAGGTATACCGCAAAAAAAGGCGCTCCGGTTAATCTTTCTTGGACACCGCTTAATTTCGGTGGCCACCCTCATCATCATATTGGTATGCCTGGGACAATCCATCTGGAGGATGAGGTCGTAAAACGTATTCTGATTGATGTAATGGTGGGATTCTGGAATGATGGTTTCCGGAAGATTGTTTTGATAAATAATCATGGACACCAATGGTTATTAGAAGCAGCCATCCAGGAATTGCAAAAAACGTGGAATCTTCCGGGAATTTTCCGTGTTATAGACTGGCACAGGTCTGTCCGTGAATTTTTCAGAACCAAAGAGCGCGGTGGTGATTGGGATACAAATTTTGTTCACGCCGATGAAGCAGAAACCTCCGTTATGCTCCTTCTTTCTCCGGAATATGTCAACATGGAATATGCCGAAGAAACTTCTGTTGAAGGTTATTTACCGGAGGGCCATTTCGACAAGGCAGTTGATCCTTTTGCAAGACCAAGTAAATGGTCCGAAGGACAAGGACATTTCCCCATTGAAATAAGTTCAGTTCCAGAAGGCGTTGTAGGTTTCCCCACCCTCAGTGAAGCTAAAAAAGCCCGTAGAACAATTGCCGCAATTTTATCATATCTGACCTTAGTCCATGACGAGATTCTTGAAGCATTCCCGGCAGGGAAGATTCCTCCCATTGAAAAAACCACAATGAGGACAGAAAAAGAAATGGAGCAGTATATGAAAGAACCTTTTACTGAAGGCTGGCGTCCAATTTATTCGATTCCGAAAATGGGTTTATAGCATTATGAAGTTAGGATTTGTAATTTCAACGCAACCCACTTCATTTTCCGCTTTAGTTTATGAAGAAGCATTGGAAGCGCATATTGCAAAAATCAAGAAATTAGGCTATGATGGAATTGAATTAGCTGTACGCAACCCTGAATTGCTTGATATAGGTTACCTGACATCTGCACTGAACAGAAATAGATTAACCGTTCCTGCTATTGGAACGGGACAAATATTTTGCGAAGAGGGATTATCTTTTACCAATCCTGATCCGGCTATACGCAAAGAAGCAATTATGCGGATCAAATCACATATAAATCTTGCAGATAAGTTAAATGCCATAGTTATTATTGGTCTTGTGCGTGGGAAAAAAGAGACAGGAATAACCAATGAACAATCAGAACAGTGGTTAATTGAGGCTTTAAGAGAATGTGCTTCGGAAAACAAATCAGTAAAACTGGCTATTGAACCTATTAACCGGTATGAGACGGATATCATCAATACTGTCGCATCAGGTTTGAGTTTTATAGAAAAAGTCAATATGGAAAATGTCGGACTTTTGCTGGATACTTTTCATATGAATATTGAAGAGCCTTCCATAATACAAAGTATAGTATTAGCAAAAGAGTATTTGTTTCATTTTCATATTGCAGATTCTAATCGCTGGTACCCGGGTGCAGGCCATATTAATTTCACAGAACTTTTTAGCACGCTGAAAAAAAATGATTATCATGGATTTGTGTCTGCTGAAATATTGCCTTTACCTGATCCTGATACAGCCGCATTAAAAACAATTGAGTATTGGAAAAAATTATGAGAGATGAAAAGAGTTAAAGTTGGTCTTATAGGCACCGGACGTATCGGTAAACTTCATGTTGAAAATCTTTCTGTTCGCATTCCTGCAGCAGAAGTAGTTGCTGTGGCAGATCCCTTTATTGAAGGGGCAAAAGAGGTTGCTGCAAAATTTGATATAAATACAGTTACGTCTGATTATAAAGAGATTCTATCCATACCGGAAGTTGAAGCCGTGTTTATTTGTTCTCCTACTGATACCCATGCTCAATGTATTATGGAAGCAGCTGTAGCAGGCAAGCATATTTTTTGTGAAAAACCTCTTGACTTATCCTTAGACAAAATTCGTATGGTTTTGGATGCTGTTGAAAAAGCAGGAGTAAAATTAATGGTTGGATTTAACCGCCGTTTTGACCCGAATTTTGCAAAGGTACAGCAAATGGTAAAGGCCGGTAAAGTAGGGATTCCGCATATTTTGAAAATCACCAGCCGCGATCCGGAACCACCGCCTGCCGAATATGTAAAAGTATCGGGAGGAATATTCCTTGATATGACAATTCATGACTTCGACATGACTCGTTTTGTTTTAGATACTGAAGTTACAGAAGTATATGCAAAAGCCACTGTTTTGATAGATCCGGCAATCGGTAAAGCCGGAGATGCAGATACAGCCATTACAACATTATTCTTTGAAAATGGTGCGATTGGAAGTATTGATAACAGCCGAAAAGCAGTCTATGGCTATGACCAGCGGTTAGAAGTGTTTGGATCTGAAGGTATGGTAATGATTGACAATAACACTCCTGATAATCATACTTATTATAATAAAAAAGGCTCTCACGGCTCTTTGCCGCTTAATTTCTTTATGGACAGGTATGTCGAATCTTATTCGATTGAAACAGAGTCATTTATAGATGCAGTGGTTCATGATAAAGAAGTACCTGTCTCGGGAAAAGACGGTTTGATGTCTGTGGCCATCGGACTGGCAGCCAGGAAATCTGTGATTGAAAACAGGCCGGTAAAACTAAATGAAATACTATAATACACTTTAAATTATTTTTAGTTCCAGATTATTTATGTTGTTTCAAGGCTGAACCTTGAAGGTAAATACAAAATCAAGATACATAATTCAGAATAAAGCAAATATTTCTTATGGGTTTTACTTTGCTTGACACTGCTTCCTTTGTTGCCTTTATTGTATTGGTGGTTGGAATTTCATTGTATGCTTCACGAAAACAAGAGAGTTCAGAAGACTATTTTCTTGCAGGCAGAAAATTAACATGGTGGTTAATTGGGATATCACTGATTGCCTCTAATATTTCTACCGAACATTTTGTTGGGATGTCAGGACAAGGATTTTCGCTCGGACTGGCAGTTGCAAGTTTTGAATGGATGGCTGCCGTTGCTCTGATTGTCGTTGCTTTGGTTCTGCTGCCAATATTTCTAAAGATTGGTATTTATACTCTTCCCGAATTTCTTGAATACAGGTATAATAAAAAAGCCAAACTTGTAATGGCTTGTTTTATGCTGGCTTTTTACGTTTTTGTAACAATGGCAACCGTACTATATTCAGGTGCTCTGGCATTAAAATCAATATTCGGAATAAAAATTATTTACGGAATCTGGTTTATTGGAATCATAGCTGGCGGTTATACGGTCTATGGGGGTTTGAAAGCTGTGGTCTGGTCAGATTTAGTCCAGGGAATTACCTTGCTAAGCGTAGGTCTTTTAGTCATGTTTCTTTCTTTCCAAAAGATTGGTGGTTACGAGAGATTCGTTGAATTATCCGGTGGGAAATTACATACAATTTTACCCTGGAATCATCCGAAAATGCCCTGGATTTCTGTTTTTTTAGGAGGATTATGGATACAAAACTTATTTTATTGGGGATTGAATCAGTTTATCTCCCAGCGAACACTCGGCGCAAAAAATTTACTGGAAGGACAAAAAGGTATTTTATTTGGAGCTACGCTGAAATTATTGATTCCTTTTATTGTTGTCTTTCCCGGTATTATTGCCTTCGAACTTTTTAGAGATCAGATTACGAATGCCGATGCAGCTTATCCGTATCTTATCCAGAAGATATTACCTTCCGGCCTGATGGGATTAATGTTTGCTGCTCTTTTCGGAGCAGTCATGAGCACACTTGATTCACTACTTAATTCTGCTACTACTATTTTTACAATGGATATCTATAAACCATATTTTAATAAAAATTCATCTCCAAAACATCTTGTAAAAGTCGGACGAATCGTTACGATATTCTTTGTGTTATTGGGTTGCCTTTGGTCTCCTGTTGTGGGCAAATTTGAAGGCGGACTTTATTTCTTCCTGCAGGTCTATTGGGGCTTTGTAATTCCCGGGATAGTTTCTGTTTTTTTCCTTGGGATTATGTGGAATAAAGTACCTGCAATCGCTGCAATTTGGGGTATGTTATTGAATATTCCAATTTACGGTCTTTGCATTTTCTTTATGCCCGATGTTTCATATCTGCATCATATGGAAATCACTTTCGCAATAATTACTCTTTTTATCATTATAGTAACGAAAATAAAGCCTCTGGAAAAACCTGTTAAATTTCCTGAACGAAATGAAATAAAGCTAAAAATTAATAATACCATTAAAATATGGAGTGCTTTAATAATAATTGCCATTACGGCCCTTTATATCATATTTTTCTGATTTCGCCATACTGAGAAACGACTTCCAGTCCTCAGGGGAAATTGGTACTGGTGTTTCTTAAAGCATATAGCGGTATGTCAGATTGCAAGCTATTTGAACATCTCAACGGCAGTATACAATACCAGATGTTTTGTGGTATTCTGCCGGGGCCTGATAAACTTCCGGACTATAAGATTGTAAGCAGGATCAGGATAATCTTTGTGTTTATCATCAAGAACCAGCACCCAATCGGTTCTGTCCCCGCTTGAGGGTGGCACAAAAGCTTTTACATTTCGGGGATTGGTAAAGTCGTGGATCTTGATACTTTTTCCTTCGCGCGGATTATACCAGTAGCCGTTCAGTGTATCGGCAGCCAGCATGCCAAGGCGCAGATGAACGGGTTTCCCGAAGGAAGAATACACAATCACAAAGGAACTGTCCGTACCCCGGGCGGCACGGATCGTTCGTTTATCCTGTCCGTAAACATTTGCAAGGATGTCCTGGTCCGGGACCATCTCAAGGAAAGGCCTGGACTCAAATAGCCGGCGCATATATCCCATTTGGAGGGATCCCGGCTGATGGATGGCATTATACCAGGGAATACGTGCATCAATCACGGGTTTTCTTCCCGGGGCCCACATTTGCCATATATTGTTATTTCCATATGTATGCCCCAGAGCTCCGGCCAGCACTGACCAGTAAGCTGCCTGTCTTGCATCATACGCAATAAACCGTTCATTCTTATCTGTAAACCCAACCGGCAGATCTTCATATTGCGGCTCTCCGTCAAGGCAGGGTTTTACAGGCTCAAGACGGTAATCATGCCCGGTCAGGTCATATACCGGATGATTCCTTTCCATATGCCCCGTCTGGGCCATGTTAAAATCGAGCCAGGAATCGTTATGAAACCATTGGGATGACGACTTGCTTCCGCTGGGATGATAGGAGATCAGATGCCGGCCCTGGTCACCTCCCCGGATTCCTTCGGCCATAGCACGGATAATATCCATGTGTCCGGGTTTTTCCGGGTTCCGGTCACCTCCCAGTATCCAGATGATATTGGGCTGGTCTTTATACCTTTTCCCTATCCATTTTCCATATCTCCCGGCTTTTTCAGGTGTATCAAAGATCACCGGTCCCGTACCCCACCGTTCGTTCCATTTATCACCCCAGGTAGGAAGGACTGCGATATACATTCCCAGTTCCTCCGCTTTGCGGATCACCCAATCCACATGTTTAAAATAAGCTTCGTTGGGCCGCAGCGGATCATTGTTGATCAGCGGTGTTTTGCCTTCCGCATTCGGAGTATTCAGTCCGTCAAGCTCAGCCAGGACAACTGCCTGTATTACATTAAATCCTTTCGCTTTCCGGTCTTTTAAATACATTTCCGTTTCATCTTTAGTACAGCGATGAAACAATTCCCAGCCGGTATCGGCCATATAAAAGAAAACCGAACCATCATCCTTCACGAGCCGGCGGCTATCGGGACTGACATGTAACCACTGACCATTGACAGTTACGACTATTAACGTTAAAAACCATATAACACTCAGTCTTTTCATTTCACGAGAATATAATTTAGTTAAACATTTGTTTTTTAATTCATTATGTTAATCATTTAATAGCTTTGAAATTTTCACGTTCATGCTCAAGGCAATACTCTTTTGTTCTTAACTGATAAGGTCAGTTTCATGCTCGTAGTCACCTAAAGTGCTTACAGTAAAAATCGACCTTTTTATTTTTTATGCAACCTCCTTATCAAAATCGATATTTGGCTCTAATTTTTCCAGTTGCTTTTTGTAATACGCTATAAGTTTGTCTTTTCTAAAATTGGTTAAATAGTCTTCACCGAGTTCATTAAAAGCAACCTTGTTTTTTATAATGAAATAAGCGGCTATCAGTATTTTATGTCCTATTGCTATTACGGCTCGTTTCTTACCTCTTCTACCAACAAGGCTCTTGTATTTTGAACTTAAATAAGTGTTCTTAGTTCGAGATGCAGCCCAACCCTGTTCTACTAAAAGTGCCCGTAAGTATTTATTGCCATAGGTTATTCTCTCACTTTTATTTTTGCCGGCACTTTCGTTGCTGCCCGGACACATCCCTGCCCAAGATGCAATGTGTTTATGGGTTGGGAATTTATCCATATCTAAACTTATCTCTGATATAATTCCTATAGCTCCATCATGACCTACACCCGGGATTGTTTCCAAAAGTTCAATTATATCTTGATAACTTTCCGTCATTTTTGCTATCTGGGTATCAATTTCTGCAATTGTTTCCTCAATCCTTGCAATATTGCCTTGGATTGTCCGGAGCATAAACCGATGGTGTCCTGTCACATATCCGGTTAATGCTTCCTTTATATCTTTTCTACTTGCCTTTACCCTACCATGTACCAAATACAATAACTTTTCAGGCTCATAATCGCCTTTCAGGATTTCTGCTATTATTTTTCTCCCTGTGGAACCAAAAACATCACTCAATACAACCGATAATTTTATATTAGCGTCTTCAAGTATTTTTTGGAACCTGTTCTTTTCTGCTGATATTTGGTTGGTCAGCTTTGTTTTGTAACGTGTTAGATCTCGCAACTCTCTTATAGTACGATTAGGAATAAAACTTCCTTTTAACAAGCCGCTCAATAACAACTTTGCCAACCATCTGCTGTCCTTTTTATCAGTCTTATGGCCTGGAACATTTTTTACATGCCGGGCATTGACCAATAAGATCTGAAAATCATCACCCAAAACATTGAAAACAGGCTTCCAGTAAACCCCTGTACTTTCCATAGCAATATGGGTAATACCATGTTTTTTTAACCACTTTTTCAACTTTATCAAAGAACTTGTAAAACTGCTGTAACTTTTTGTTACTGTTTTTATACCTTTACCTCGAATGGTAACCACAATTACTTCTTTGTGAACATCCATTCCACAGCCGCGTTCAACGACTTGTTCAAATTGAATATAATTCTTGTTCATGTCGTATAGTTTTTTTGGTTTGCACCTACAAAACTACGCGGCTTTTTTTTTATTCATCTCCTTTTGTTTTTGTACCTCATATTTTTAAATTTCTTAAGGATGAGGGTTTCATGTGTTTATAATTTTGTAATTAGTACTGGCTGAAGTAATTCCAAAATTTGTAAACAGATGCCTCCCTGTCGGCAGACAGGGAACCACTTCGTTTTCGTAAAAATAATTTAATTATTTCGACTGGTATGTAAATTACTATAATTATTTATTCTTATTTATCTAAAGCTGATTATCAACTCATCTCCATGATCCAGTTTTAACTCCTTATCAAAAAGAACTTTATTTAATCCGTCTTCCTGTACAAATACGGTCTTGATCTCCTCCGGACCAACGATTCCCCTGGTGATTTCTGAAAGACTTTTTTTATGGGTAAAATTCAACTCTTTTAAATCAAGGTATCCATATGCTATTTTAAGAATGATTTTATTGTCTTCGGTTTCAAGACTTCCCCAACCACTTTGGGTGGAAAAGAAACTTTTAAAATTATCCCCTGTCTTTGAATCGACATCCATGATTTTATCAACCGCATCATACCGGATTCCGGTCAGACCCTGCAGCAGACCGTAACTACTCATCGCTCTGGCATACCAGTGTCCGCATTCATATTCATTGAACGGGTTTCTCACCCTTCCGTCATACCGTTTTCTTGCAGCTCTGACAATATCCAGTCCCTTTTCCACTTCACCTGTTATCATCAGGTGGGAAGCCACCTGATACTCGATGCCGGTCCAAACCTCGTTGCTATAAACAAATGGTAATGATGGTTCGTCACCGGCAGGCCATGAGCAAAGGAGCAAACCACCTTCTTTCCCGATGGCATAACCGGGGCGCTGGGGATTCACATGGTCAGAAAGGTCCGTTCTGAAATTATATTTATAGACCGATACCAAATGACTGTGCACTTTATCCCTGTCAAGGAAATTATCGAGATAGCACATTTCCCCTATCCAGGCACCTAAAATACCATCGGAGAGACAGCCATTCCCATACTGGTATTTTGGCCCCTCTTTTTCCAGTACCTTCAGTGCCTCGGGAGAATATGATCCGCCATAGCTCCCTTTCGACGCTTCTACCGGATCGGGCGCTCTTAATCCCTTCCACTTTACTTTTTGTATAAAATATTCCCCGTTAAACAACTCATTTTCAATATACGCTTTGCCTTTATCAAAAAGTTCCCGGTATTCAGAAATATCCAGACCGGCCTCGTTGCCCATTGCAATGAAAGCCTTCAGTGCACCCAGATAAAAACTTGTACACATTCCGTCGGGGCCCCAGAACTCAATATCGTAAGTATTATGGTGAGGTTCTTCCAGTATTCCCTTCCGTTTCGGATCCCATTGTCCAATGCAGTAATCGAGACTCTTTTTGACAGCCGGTAAATGCTCCTTCATCCATTTCGTATCCCCGGAAATTCTCCACTCACGGTACATTTTCATAATTCCGCCAAGCTGTCCGTCAGCGGCAGCGTAAAAGTCATGTACTGCCGGCCGTACCGGGATTGCCGATCTGAAACTCTGATGGCCGGAAGTATCCTGGCTTATTTCAAATTCCGTTTCCCTGAGTGTTCTTTCCAGTGCAGGGAACAGGTGAGGGATGGCCTGGGCATAATTCCAGACATGTGTACAGGAACCATAGCAGCACCCGCTGGCGTCATGACAACCTTCCCAGGCCCAGAGCCTGCCATCCTTCTGACGGAGGACAGT
>JAADHC010000042.1 GCA_013152085.1 Chlorobiota bacterium | reverse complement strand
AAACCACATGCCATACTTTCTAATATTGCATTAGGGAATCCTTCTTGTTTTGAATTTAATAGAAAAACGTCTGAGGCATTTAAATATTCAAGGATATTGGTTTTTGGCCCCATAAAAATAACTTTTGTGCCAAGAAGTGCCTTGCCCTGATCATAAAGTTTTTTCATTTCCTTATTGAGATGGAACATATAATGATCTTTTGAAACTTTGTAATCACCAATTATTAAGTAATAAAAAGGGAAATCAAGTTCAGATAATATTTTAAAAATTCCCCTGAATCCTTTCCTTTCAATCAAATAACCCACTGTGACAATTATAAATACTTTATCAGGTATATTTAATCTGTTCCTGATCTTTTTCTTCACTTCTTCATTTACACCGAAGAAAGAAGATGTGTCAACACCTTGTACGGTCTCAAAAATTTTGTTTGAATCTGTAAAATTATTTTTCCAGATTTGTGTAAAGGCAGAATTTAATGAGAAATAAATATCTATTTTATTAAGAATATGCTTTCTGATTTTTCCTCCAGGCCGATTTTTAATGAGTGTGTCTATATCATCTTCATCCATTAGAAGAGACTGGAAAACTATTTTTTTTTTCATAAGTTTTCCAAACAGTATTATTATTTCATACCCAATAATATTCCCTCCATAAATAAAAACCACATTATTCTTGGCGATATGAAAAAAATAACCTGGGAGGATAATTATTAGAGATATAATTTTAGTTATGATGTTGTTGTTAAAATACATCAAACGTCTAATTTTTAGTCCCTCGTCAGATTCTTTATATTTTTGTTTGCCTTTTCTGTTTAATGAAAGTAAAGTAACGGTTTCTCCTTTTTTTACCAGAAATTTCCCAAAATTATACGCATTTCTCCCTCCTCCTGCATTGACAGGAGGGGTAAAAGATGAACAAATCAGTATTTTTTCTTTTTGAAAATTATTCATAATTTGGCAAGGGAGTAAACGGATTTAAAAAAAAATATTTTTCTATTAAAGTAATTAATTTGTCCTTCATGCCCCACCACCACACTTCCCGGCCTTATATGTTTTTCCAGTCTCCGGCTGATCTGTTCCGGTGTCTGCCGTGGATCATAATCCCCACTCATTACATCCCACATAATAATTTTATACCTTTCTTTCAATACACGGATCTGAGACGGGCGGATGCGGCCATAGGGCGGGCGGAAAAGTTTGCTGCCGATGAGCTTGTCTGCACGTTCAATATCTTCAAAATATTTCCTGTTACCCGTTGTCCACCCGCTCAGGTGGCTGTAAGTATGATTCCCTACCGCATGCCCTTCCTTTTTTATACGTTCGAACAGATCAGGATACTTTTCCACCCGCCTGCCCAGGCAGAAAAAAGTGGCCTTGGCCTTATACTCTGCCAACAGGTCAAGAATGCGGGGGGTTCCCTCCGGATCGGGGCCGTCGTCAAAGGTGAGATAGATAGTATTATCCGCACCCGGCATCCGCCAGACCAGGTCCGGAAAACATTTCATCACCCACCCCTGAGGTTGAATTACCATATCCTGTTCAATTAACGGTCTGTTTGATATTTTTGTACAAACCCTGTGAATATGTTTACCCAATCACCGGAATCAAAACTTTTATCATATTGCTGGGTAATGTTCAGTACCTGCTGATAAATATGCAGGTCAAGCTGTAGCTGGTTGCTCAGCAAGGTACGGTGCCGCGGTGAAAGGTCAAGGATATACTCCAGCTCCTGCCGCATATTTTTTTCCAGTTGCTGTCCGACTAACCGCGCTTTTTCCGTCTCTCCCAGACGATAATAAGAACGCAATACCGGAAGCGAGAAATAGCCAAAAGGCGTTACCCGGTCGGGAATGATTTCCACACACCGGTCGAGTACCTTCCGTGCCGAATCATCCTTCCCCTCAGAGATCAGGGCTTCAGCCAGCCGGTCGAAAGTGTTCCGGAAATTGGTAAGCATCCGCCGGTTGTTTTCATCCAGGTAAACGGAGGAATCGGTCACCCCGCCCCAGTAATAACGGTTCATTACATTCTCATACATGATCCGGCTGTCCACGCGGCCAATATCACCGGTATTCCCGGCTTTTACCGGCACAAACCGGTAAGCAAGGCCTTCGGCCTGGAAGTAATCCTGCAGGCCGATATAAGAATCGCTTGGAATGGAAATGGCAAAATATACAGGGCGTTCCCAATGATTATGAGAGAGCAGGTCAAGGACCATCAACGTGTTTTTATATACCACTTCCCGTTTCATTTCCCACCTGATCTCTTTTACCACAGGCAGGGGATTCCACGGAGAGACCGTACCGTTTTCCCTCACCTTAACGGTATCCACCGGGATAATAAACTTCCCTGTAGGAAAAAAATCCGCCATTACGTCCCTGCCAAAAGGTGAAGGAACCCGGGTTTTGGGATTGTCATCGGCTACAAACCGCATCAGCTCCTCCAGGTTGTAATATTCCGGTATTCTCTGCTGAATAAGAACGGCATCCCGTGTGCCGGCAACATACTTATCACGTGTAAGTGAAAAAGGAACGGGATCAGAATCATAAGCTTTTCTTTTCAACTGGTCAATATACCAGTCGGCACTGAGATAGCTGAGATTAACCACCCGGACATCCGTCCGGAAACCTTCGACCTCCTGCACATACCAGAGCGGAAAAGTATCATTATCGCCGTTGGTGAAAAGAATGGCATCTTTTGCGCATGAGTTTAGATAATTCCGGGCAAAATCCCTGGCGGTATAACGACCCGAACGGTCATGATCATCCCGGTTTTCCGAGGCCATGATCCCCGGTACCAGTACAAGCATCACCAGGGTCACCATAATGGCCCTTAGTTTTTCATTGATTTTCGCAGGAAGGGTTTTCACCAGTGCCGTTATTCCCAGTCCGATCCAGATCGTAAAGGCATAGAACGACCCTGCATAGGCATAATCCCTTTCCCGGGGCTGGTGAGGATACTGGTTCAGGTAAACGACAATGGCAATACCGGTAAAAACAAACAATAACAGGATAATCCAGAAATCCTTAGGCGCCTGCCGGTAATGGAATACGGCCCCCAGCAGGCCGAGCAGCAGCGGAAACATAAAATACCGGTTTCTGGCACGGTTATTCTTTAGATAATCAGGAAGTTTATCCTGGTCGCCCAGGCGTGAATTGTCAATGAACGGTATCCCGCTGATCCAGTTCCCGTGGATCTTATCTCCATGCCCCTGGTAATCATTTTGCCGTCCTGAAAAATTCCACATAAAATACCTCAGGTACATAAACCCCACCTGGTAACGGAAGAAGAAACGCAGATTTTCGCCAAAGGTTGGCACCGTTTCCTGGCGCGTTGTTCCGTCACCAAGACGTAATGTAACCTTTTTACCATCCGTTCCGGCCCAGTATTTATAATCCCGGACATGCTGCGCTTCACGGCTGTACATGCGCGGGAAAATCGTGGTGAAACGCGAATCATAGATATACTCCGGTTTCCGGCTGATCATTTTATACTTTTTGCCGGATTTGACATAAGTCGGTTTAGTATATTTAATATCAATAATAGGTGCATTGTAATATTGTCCTTTGAATAAAGGACGTTCACCATACTGCTCTCTGTTTAGGTAGTAAAGCAGGTTAAATACATTATCCGGATTATTCTGATCCATCGGAGGTTCGGCATTTGACCGGATCACTACGGCAATATAGGAAGAATATCCGATGAGTAACATGGTGGTACTCAATAGTATGGTGTTGAGCAATACTTTCTTTTTTCTGACAGAATACCTGATCCCGAAATAGATTCCCACACCCAGCAGCAACAGATATACCAGAACACCGGAGTTAAAGGGCAGACCGAATACATTGACGAATAACAATTCAAACCACGAACCTACCCGCACTGTCCAGGGAATAAAAAAATACATGATGAGTCCCAGTAGTACGATGGAAACCAGAAGAGCAACAGCAAAACCTTTCGGCGTTGGTGTGTATTTACGATAGTAATAGACGAAAACAATGGCCGGAATGGCCAGCAGGTTCAGTAAATGTACCCCGATGGAGAGACCGATCAAATAGAAGATCAGGATAATCCAGCGTCCGGAATGGGGTTGGTCTGCAACATTTTCCCACTTCAGTATGGCCCAGAAAACCAGTGCGGTGATCAGGGATGATGTAGCATAAACTTCCCCTTCGACAGCCGAAAACCAGAACGTATCACTGAATGCATAAGCAAGGGCGCCTATAATCCCGCTACCCACAACAGTAAAGATTTGTCCTGTAGTCATCGCTTCCGTATCCTTAATCACGACTTTCCGGGCAAGATGTACAATGGTCCAGTAAAGGAACATAATGGTAAGGCCGCTGGCCAGTGCTGACCAGGCATTGATCATTTTTGCAACGGCGGCTGGGTTGGCGCCGGCAAACAGTGAAAAGAAACGGCCGATCAACATGAAGAAAGGGGCTCCGGGAGGATGGCCGACCTCCAGCTTATATGCCGAAGCAATAAATTCACCGCAATCCCAGAAACTGGCAGTGGGTTCGATGGTTGAAAGATACACCATTGATGCCACCGCGAAAATAACCCAACCGGCGATCAAATTGATTTTGCGAAAATTGTTCATGTACAGCTTTTTTTGTTATATCCTTCTGTAAATTCCGGTTACTCCACAGCCATCCTGCAAATTTATCCCGGTCGAACGTCAAAATTAGCAAATTCGGGGGATTAATTTTAATTTCGTCGTGCGATTCTATATCTCTACGACATGAAGAACAAAACCGGGATAACCCTGAAAATCGGGAAGGAAATTTGCTTATGGATCATACTGACGGCAGGATTCTTTATTTCACCCCACGCAGTAAAAGCTCAGACGAATAAAGCTTTTCCTTTACCTTTCCTGGTAATTCCTGACACAGCACATCACAAAGCCCTTTCCCTGCAGGTGAGTAACCGCGAATTTGTTTATGATGCCGAATTTTTCAACCCCCTGGAACCGGGATATACCCTGCTGGGATTTCAATTGCAGCCGGTTATTCATTATCGAGTCAGCAGCAACTTTGACCTGACTACCGGGATATACCTGCTAAAATATTCGGGCATGGACCGTTTTGTGCAGTGGCGGCCGGTACTTGCTGCCACATACAGGTTTAACCCGTCCTTCTCCCTCACTATGGGAACGCTAGACGGATCACTGCACCACCGGTTACCGGAACCGTTATATAAGTTTGACCTTTCATTATCTGATAATATCGAAGAAGGTATTCAGGCCATCCTGAATACTACCCGGATCCGGGGGGATTACTGGCTCGATTGGCGAAGCTTTATTCAGCCGGGGGATCCGCACCAGGAGGAGCTGGCCTTTGGAACTTCAACCCTCTTTTCTCCGTTTCCGGATTTGTCATCATGGACCATAACGATCCCTGTTTATTCATTGATTTTTCATCGTGGAGGACAGATTGATCAATCCCCGTTACCGGTTCATACTTTTGGAAATATTGCCGGGGGGGTTATCGCCGAAAGAAATACGGAAAGCTCGTTTATTCACCGGTATGGTCTCAGTTTTCTTGTTTTTCGTTATTTTGATGCCTCAGGAAATCTGTTATTCCCGTTTTCGTCCGGCACAGCCGTTTATCCCAAGCTGGAAGTGAAAGCCGGCCACTGGTCTTTTTCCGGGGGATACTGGTGGGCAAATCATTTCTTTTCCCTTACGGGTGAACCTCAGTTTGCTTCGGTTTCGGAGAATGCCCCGGGCAGGTATCTTCCCGACAGACAGCTGATCAAAATGCGACTGGGTTATTACCGCTCCCTGGCAGGAGGCCCGGAATTCTTCTTTTTCTCCGACGGATACTGGGACCTCGGGCGAAAGGCCTTTGATTATTCCGTCGGATTACAAATGATCTTCAATCACACTTTTGACCTTCTCGATTTATAGGCAGCAATAACCTTTTCAGAAGTGGAAAGTTTACATTATAAATAAAATTTGAAAAAACCTGTGAAATGGCAGGAGTAATATTTCTGTTAATAACCAAGATAAATTTTCTGAATAAAAAAACATCTTTATCCTTAGCCACCTGTCTGCAAGTTATCTTTTTTGGAAAACGATCCGGATATCAGTGATTACTTATACGAAATCTCCAGGGAACATTTTTCCAGTAATCACCGGCATATTCAACCCCGATGCGTGAATGGGTTTCATAAGCGACCTTGCTCCCTGCCACTATCCAGATACGGTCTGAAGTATCCAGATTCTCCTTATTGAACGAACTGTCAATGAAAAGATCGCGGGTAAGGATACCGGGACCGTGAAAATCCTCCGTTTCCCGGATTAATACCGCCTGCGGGTGTCCGGCAGGGCCGGTGACAATATTCAGCATAGTGTACATCCCGTAAATGAGATAAACGTACAGGATGCCCCCGGATTCATACATCACGGCTGTCCGCATTGTTTTTCCGGCCCTGGCATGGCACGCCATATCTTTTTCTCCGCGATAGGCCTCCACTTCGGTGATCATCTGCCGGTGAATGATTCCTTTCTCATCTTTCCTGCACAGGATAGCACCCAAAAGGCCGGGAGCCACTTCCAGAACATCACGGCTGAAAAAATCAGAATGAATACGATCCATGATATTAATAAGGTGTCTTCCTGTTATTCTTTGTCCATTCTGTGAATGGTTCATCATGTCCCGGAATTTCCATACGGATATGTTCAATCCGACGCTGTTCCGGGGGTCTTGCAAGCTCATTGTAGATCTCATCGTCCAGGAAGCCCGCTTTGGCAGCATCCCTGCGGGTAGAAGCATAAACTACCTTGTCAATATGAGCCCAGTATGTGGCGGCCAGACACATCGGACAAGGTTCACAGGAGGTGTACAACACCGCTCCGGAGAGGTCGTGGGTTTGTAAAATGGACGCAGCTTTGCGGATCACATTGATCTCGGCATGTGCTGTGGGATCATGTTCCTGGGTTACCGTATTGTGGCTGCGGGCAATGATTTTCCCTTTATAAACCAGCACAGCACCAAAAGGCCCGCCATTATTTGTTGCACCTTCAACAGCCTCTGAGACGGCCTTTTTAAGAAATTCACTGTCCTCCTTTATTTCTCTCATGATCTGCTGATTCTTGGTTTTCCGGTTTCCATGCAAAGATGATGAAAACATAAAAAAATACCATAAAATAAACACCTGCCTGTGTTTCGAGTGTATCCTCCCATAACATCGAAAAACCGGCTAATAACATAAATCCCACTGCAGCAAGATTATTTCTTTTCGACATCAGCCATGGACCATAAAAGGAAAAAAGAAACCAGAGTAATCCGAAAATCCCAAAGGTGATCAGGCAGGTAAGATATTGATTATGTGCACGCAATCTCCACGCTCCGGCAAGCGGGATGTCTGATTTTTCATAATACCGGTCGAAAGAATCCTGAACATCCCCGGTTCCCACCCCGGTAAAGAAATGATCCCGGGCAATTTCCCATCCGGTTTTCTGATACACCAGACGCTGTACCATCGAATGCCCGGAGGGATCTCCGGTCTCACGATACCGGTTGAGTTCCCATAACCATTTATAATAATAGGTATAAGGTGAAAAGGTTTTGGTATAAATTACATTGGCAACACCTGACTCAATCGCCTGAATATCCTCCGGTGACAATTGGTTTACGGCAGCAGAATCTTTTCGCAACCCCTTTGAAGTAAGATACCTGATCAGGGTATATTTGATTTTGTTACCTTTCCTGTCCAGGCTGTCATAATCCAGGTTGCTTACCCGGTTCCATTCCTGCCGCAACTCTTTGTCACAAACACAAATCCATGTATAATGCCCGTTTTCCCACTCTTTTGTGGAAAAATTATGGGAATAGGGATTCCCTCCGGCCGTCACCGAATCCACATTTTCCTGTTCGAGCGGTTCGACAGTATAAAATTTCCGGTTTGCGTTTGAAATCCAGGCAATCCCCAGCAGGACGATCATTACGAGTAAAACCGACAGAAAATATTTTAGCATATTATTTTGCAGCCTGATGATATAATAAACAAAAAAGGTAAAAAAGAGTGTCACCAGCACAAAAATACCGGTCATGGATTGCAACACTACCAGAAAAACAACAAACAGAAGTATGGAAATGAGACTGAATACATAGCGGCCTTTATGTTCACTGCTTTGGCTAAGTTCATATGCCAGCAGGATCCCAACACCGATCATCAGGGCTAGCCGGATATGTGAGATAAAAACGCCCATCTCCCGGACATCTGTTGCCGGAGAAAAACCGATTCCGGCCTTTTTCATGAAACCGGCAATTACAGCTGCCCAGAGTGCCAGAAGATAAAGCACGGAAAGAAACCTGAACTCCCGCTCCTTTATGGCGGCTGTTGATCCCATAATTAAAGGGATGACGAGTAAAGGGGCCTTTATCTTCAGGTCGTGAAAAGCATAGCTGAAGTTTTCCGTATTCCATAAGCCGGCAACCCACAACAGATAAGCCGACATAAAAACAAGCAATCCTTTTTGCTTCCTGAGCATTCTCATCTTTCCGGTGAAATCCCCTTCCAGAATCCAGTTCCCGGCTATAAAAAAGGTTCCAAAACTAACTCCGAACGGTGAGAGAGGTAACGACACCAGAATCACAGCAAGCCCGGCAAGGTAGAGATTCCTGTGGTTAAGGATATGGTGCTTAAACAACGGCATTCTGCAAATTTGCACATTTTTTGGGAAAGATAACTGCCGGAATCCCTTTTACACAGACAAAACACGCCGGAAAATAAATGGTAGATTTTTCTTGTAAAATGAAAAAGATTTGTATTTTTGCACTCCACAAAAATCGGCCGAAGCGCCTGTTTTTATGTGTTAATTAATAAATTACGGGGAACAGTGAATACACTCAGCTACAAAACCAAATCGGCAAATAAGCAGACGGTTCAGAAAGAATGGGTTCTTGTTGATGCCAGGGACCAGATTTTGGGAAGGCTTACCTCCAAAGTGGCCATAATCCTCAGGGGAAAACATAAACCTGATTTCACACCACACGTGGATTGCGGCGATAATGTTATCATTATCAATGCTGAAAAGATAAAACTTACCGGCAACAAATGGAGCGATAAAAGGTATTTTCGTCACACCGGATATCCGGGTGGACAACGCATAGATCATCCGGAAGATCTTCTTAAGAAAAAACCGGAAGCCATCATTGAGAGAGCAGTGAGAGGAATGCTCCCGAAAAACAGGCTGGGACGCGAACTTTTCCGTAACCTGTATGTCTATACCGGTGAAACACATCCGCACGAAGCCCAAAAACCAAAGCAAACCGATTTAGAAAAAATTAAATAGAAGCAATGGAAATGATTAATGCCTTAGGCCGCAGGAAAGCCGCTATCGCCCGAGTCTTTGTAAGCGAAGGTAAAGGGAATATCACGATCAATCACAGGCCTTTAGAAAATTACTTCCCTTCAAAGCTGCTGCAATATGTTGTCAAGCAGCCTTTGAATCTTTTCGAAGCTGAAAAAAAATATGACATCCGGGTAAATCTCGATGGAGGCGGATACAAAGGACAGGCCGAAGCGTTACGGCTGGCCATTGCCCGTGCTCTGGTAAAAATCGATCCGGAATCCAAACCAGCACTCCGTGCACAGGGATTTCTTACCAGGGATCCGCGTGAGGTTGAAAGGAAAAAACCCGGACAGCCCAAAGCACGGAAGAGATTCCAGTTCAGCAAACGTTAGTGAGTTGAGATGGTTGTTTAGTATCTAAATTTTCAGGACTTCAGCCGGAACTACCTGGAAATTGATTCATACAGAATGTAAACATAAAAAGTGGAAAATGCGAAAAGTTACCTTTAAGGAATTACTCGAGGCCGGTGTTCATTTCGGCCACCTGAAAAGAAAATGGAATCCCAAAATGGCTCCCTATATCTTCATGGAAAAAAACGGGATCCATATTATCGATCTGGAAAAAACACTGGTCAGGCTTGATGAAGCAAGTACGGCAGTGAAACAGATCGCAAAATCCGGACGGCGGATCCTGTTTGTTGCCACAAAGAAACAAGCCAAGGATATTGTGGCAGAAAGAATTAAACAAACAGGCATGCCTTATGTTACGGAAAGATGGCCCGGTGGTATGTTGACCAACTTTCCTACTATCCGGAAAGCCATAAAAAAAATGTCTGCCATTGATAAAATGGCTACGGACGGCACATTTAACAATATGTCGAAACGTGAACGGCTACAGGTGATGCGCCAGCGTACCAAACTTGAGAAAAACCTGGGTAGTATCTCCGACATGAACCGTCTTCCGGCTGCGCTTTTTATCGTTGACGTGTTGAAAGAATACATTTCCGTTCGTGAAGCAAAACGTCTCGACATTCCTGTTATTGCCATGGTGGACACGAACTCTGATCCCACCAATATCAATTTCCCGATCCCGGCTAACGATGATGCGGCAAAATCTATCGAACTGATCATTGACGTTATCGCAAGTGCAATCGAGGAAGGCCTGGAAGAACGTAAGATGGAAAAAGAAAAAGAAGCTGAATCCAGGGAAAAAGCCAAAGTAAAAGCTGCAGAGAAAGCAGCGGAGAAAACAGAAGCAAAAGCTGAAAAAGAAACCGAAGCCAAAAAAGAAACTTCCGGAGATAAAGTATCTGCTCCTAAAAAATCCGGCGCACGGAAATCAACAGCAACAAAAAAACCGGCTGCTCCCAAGCCCGAAGCTTCTGCTAAACCGGTGGAAGAAAGTGCCGAAGAACCCGCGATAGAAGAGGTTGCTTCTGAAAAAGATGAAAAATAATTCCTCTTTTTAACTAATCTTGGTTAATTATCAAATCATTAATTTACGACAATGGTAAATATAACAGCCGCTGATGTCAGCAAACTCAGAAAAATTACCGGTGCCGGTATGATGGATTGCAAAAAGGCGCTCCAGGAATCGGACGGCAATTTTGATAAAGCAATTGAAATTATCCGTAAAAAAGGACAGGCCGTTGCCAATAAACGGGCCGACCGTGAAGCCAGTGAAGGCGTGGTTCTTGCCGGAACTACCGATAATAAAACATACGGGGCTATGATTGTACTGAACTGCGAAACCGACTTCGTGGCAAAGAACGAACAATTTGTTCAGTTTGCCGGGAAGATCCTGCAACTGGCTATCGATCAGAAACCCGCTTCGCTGGATGCCCTGAAAACACTGAAAATCAATGACAATACGGTAGAGGAAGAAGTAACAGAACAGATTGGGGTTATCGGAGAGAAGCTGGACCTTTCTTACTTTGAATCCCTGGAAGCTCCTTACATCCAGACCTACATCCACCCGGGAAATAAACTGGCTGCAATGGTCGGGTTTAACAAGGAGGGTATTGAATTGCAGGTAGCCAAAGATGTCTCTATGCAGGTAGCTGCCATGAATCCAGTAGCCGTTGACAAAGAAAATGTTCCTGCCGATGTGATTGAAAAGGAAAAAGAAATCGGTCGGGAACAAGCCAGGCGTGAAGGGAAACCCGAGCAAATCCTGGACAAAATTGCCGAAGGAAAACTTCAGAAGTTTTTCAGGGAATCGACATTGCTGAACCAGGATTTTATCAAAGACAGTAAGATCAATATCCGCACCTACCTGAAAAATTATGATCCCGAACTGAAAGTGACGGGGTTTGTAAGATTTACACTCTCGGTTTAGAACCGAACAGTATAGTATAAATAGAAAAGCCGTCTTCATTTGGGGACGGCTTTTTCTTTTCTTCTCCGCAGATTTTTTTACTTTCGTTCCTGAAATACAAATTGCAACGGATGAAATATAGCAGGATACTGTTAAAATTAAGCGGCGAAGCGCTCCAGGGCGATTTCCATGCCGGGATAGATCCTTCTCAGCTACTTACCTATGTTAAACAGGTTGGTGAACTTGTAAAAACCGGGGTATCGGCAGGAATTGTTATTGGTGGCGGAAATTTCTTCCGGGGCATTCAGGAGACCAGCCATGCCATCGACAGGGTTACCGGTGACAGGATAGGCATGCTGGCAACCATTATGAATGGTCTTGCTCTCCAATCCGCTTTTAACGAAAAAAATATTCCCTGCCGTCTTTTTACGGCCATGGCGGTAGAAAGTATCGGTGAGCGTTTTAACAAGGAAAAGGTGATCACAGCCCTGAATTCGGGAAAGGTAGCTCTCTTTGCCGGTGGAACAGGTAATCCGTTTTTCACCACTGATACCGCCGCAGCACTGCGGGCACTGGAAACCGGTGCTCAGGTTCTCCTCAAAGGAACCCGTGTGGACGGAGTCTATGACGATGATCCCGAAAAAAATCCGGATGCCGTAAAATATACTAAACTCACCTTCGATGAAGCCTATCAAAAGGGACTGAAAATTATGGACTTAACAGCATTTACCCTGTGCAGGGAAAATAACCTGCCAGTCATCGTTTTTAACATGAACATTGAAGGAAATTTACTGAAAGCAGTAAATGGAGATACGGGGACACTGGTGTATAATGACCGGCGAACGAACCGTTAAAAAAAGTCAAATCGCCGGTTAAAATATGACCGTTGCGCGTACCATAACAATTTTTTTATATTTTTGTTAATGGTTTATCAGAAATCATAAGCTATGGAAGAGGAAGTAGAACTTTATCTGGAAGAAACCCGTGAGAAGATGGAACAGTCTCTTTCCCATCTCGAGCATGAACTGTCAAAGATGCGTGCAGGTAAAGCTACCCCTGCCATGCTTGATGGGATTTTTGTCGATTATTACGGTAATAAAACCCCGTTGAACCAGGTTTCCAATATCAATACACCCGACGCAAAATCCATCCTCGTACAGCCGTGGGAAAAAAACATGCTCGAACCCATCGAAAAGGCTATTCTTGCGGCCAATATCGGCCTGACACCGGTCAATAACGGCGAACTGATCAGGATCAATATCCCTCCGCTTACCGAAGAACGCAGACATCAGCTTGTAAAACAGGTCAAAAACGAAGGGGAAACCACAAAGATCGGAATCCGTAATGCCCGGAAATGGGCCAATGACGAAATTAAAAGGATGCAGAAAGAAGGGCTCCCCGAAGATGCGGAAAAAGAAGCCCTGAACGAAGTGCAAAAGCTTACCGATGAATATTCCGGAAAAGTGGATAACCTGATCGAAAAGAAAGAACAGGACATCATGACGATCTAAACATTATATCCCTAAAACACCTTTAAGACTGATGTTCACTGAGCATCAGTCTTTTTTTCTCCCGGAGAGAAAACAGCATGATATTTTGCATGCTCCACGATGAGTGGTTTCGAAAAATAATCCGGATGATACCTGTTTTCAGTATATAAAACAGTCTGATCCCCATAATGATCGCTTGCCGGCACACCGCTCTCACCGGTAGGAATCACAGTAAGGCTTTTATCCCAGTCCCCTGCGATGAAAATGTGGCGATGTGAAGCCCCATGATTGATCACGAAAGGATTGTTCTGCGGATAAGTGTACGGACAAACGGTATGGAAACTGCCACCAACAGCAAAGGGACCAACGTTTAAATGAAAGATCCGGTTCAGCAGGCTTACTTTCCCAAGGGGATGTTTAAGGGTTAACTGGTGAATATCCCCCCACTTCCATTTTCCGGGATTCTTACCGTAACGGTCAGTAAGGTAATCCACCGCCTGGCGGTAAGCCCTGGCAAGGATATCATCAAAGGTTTCCTTCTTATCGGTAGTTCGAATATCATCAAGCCAGGGATTATCAGAGTTATGAAGCAGGTTGTCTGTAAAAGTCCGGGAAAGTGTAGAATTACCTGTGATCTCCCTGGAAAGGGCCTCTCCCGCCTCATCACGGATGGTTTCAAGGATAAACTGATTATAGGTAACTTCAAAAACAGATGGTGCAGCCAGGTCGCGTGACATATCCCCGGTCCATCCGTCAAATAAAGAGAGGGTTTCCTTATAGCTGGCAGGAAGTTTCGATCGTTCTACGGCTTTCCGGATCATGGGAACCATCATTTCGGCCAGTAATGAATGTTGATCTGCCTGCATCCTGATAAAATCATCAAGGTCGAGTTTTTCTTTACTGTTCAGCATCTGGCGTATTCTTGCGATACGATAGTTCTGTGCAAAGAACGTACCGATATATTCCGGATAATCCGGTGTTGTCGTCCGGTTATTGGCAGAAGATACCTGATGATCCGGAGGATCATAGGCGTGGGGAAATTCTTCGAGTGATAGGCGTCCCTTCCAATCATACGTGCTGGTATCTCCGGGACGGATCATTACCCCCGACCCTTTTCTGACGGGAGCACCCCCTGCAGCATACAACCCGATATTTCCCATCCGGTCGGCATAGACGAAATTCTGACTGACTGAACCGAAATAATGAAGAGCCGAAGTAAAATCATTCCAGTCCTTTGCCCGGTTTAACAGATAAATCGCCTGATGTTCATTACTGTAATCAAAACCGATCCACTGCATCGAAAGGGCTTCCTTCATCCCCTTAAATCCGGAAATAATTGGCCCATGACGTGTATAACGAAGCATACGATCAACGCTTTCCCCTCCTTTTATACGGATATGCTCCTTCCGGATTTCCATATTATGCCAGGCACCATTATAATAATATTTTGTTGAATCATCCTCTTTTATTTTCTCCCTGAACAAATCGATGTCGTCTACATACAGATTGGTCATCCCCCATGCAATATCTTCATTATGCCCTGCTACGATCAACGGATTTCCGGGAATAGACACTCCCGTAACATTGACCTTTCCTTCCACCACCTCGTGTATCTGGTACCAGATGCCGGGCATACCCAGCCCAAGGTGCATATCATTGGCCATAATGGGCAGGTTATAAGCTGATTTTTCCGGAGCTACGGCCCAGTTGTTGCTTCCGCTAAAAATCTGTACTCCCAGATCCTTAATTTTATCCATGGCACGAAACAAACGGTTATTCAGAGATGACAACAGCAAAGTATCCTCAGGAAAATGCGGGTATACCACATCCTGATAAAATCTGCCTGAATCGGGAAGGAACAAAGCGGTTCCATCCTCTCCTGTCTTTTGCCTGATTTTTTCCAACAGAACCTCGGCAGAATAATTCCCCCCGGAAAGATCCCAGGCCATATAACCGATAAGATTCAATGAATTTACAGGTTGCCAGAACTCGGGTTTGTACCCCAGAATAGCAAATTCAGGGGGCAACTTTTTCAGATTGGCAGAAATATACTGGTTTACACCGTCGGCATAGGCTTCCAGGGCTCCCAACACCGGGGCAGGAAGAGAATCCAGTAGCCAGGCAGATTTTTCGGGAATTTTCAATGCACGCAACAGCAGGTCTGTATCTACAAAGCCGGCACCGAAAATTTCTGACAATCGTCCCTGAGTAACTCGTCGGAGTAAATCCATTTGCCAGAGCCGGTCCTGAGCCTGGAGATATCCGGTTACCCGGTACAGGTCATTTTCCGTTGTTGCATAGATATGAGGGTTGCCCAAACTATCCCGGTAAACATGTACCGGCGCTTCAAGGTTTGCAACGGATAAATCACGGTTGTAATCAGGTACGGCACGATAGGACAGGATACGTACGAATATCCATCCGGCCAGTATACCGAGAACAATAATGTAAATAAAAACACGCAAGATTTTTCTGCCTGTGGACATAATGTTGTGGTTTGGTTCAGGCCTTAAAATAAATCATTTATGAACCAAATGAAAAACGATACAGGGTTTTTCTTCCCCGGGGATAAAAAGATGTCCCTGACAGGAAAGGGGTTCCAAAACCGGAATTAACTACGAAAACAGGAAAACCCGATCAGATCTCCCGGGTCAGTTCCAGAAACCTTTTCCATGGAATAGCCGGGAGACTTTGGGCCTGAAAAGCACCATTCATCTGGCTGATCATGGATACTTTAGCAGCTGTCTCATCGTCCGGTGCCTCATAAATGCCCAGATAGTCATACTGCCCCAGTAACGCATAATGACTTATAAATTTCACTTCCGGACATTTTTCCTTTACCTGCTCAAACCAGTCTTCTCCGATTTCCTTGCGATCTTTCATGTGCGTAGCAAGGTCAGGCGAAAGTTTTGTTAATAAAATATACGTTTGCATGGTAAAAGTATTTTATGGTTTACGGTAGTCCAAAAAGTTACAAAATTTGCTTCAACTCTCCAAATATCAATTTTGATTGGTTTGGAAGCGTTATTATACATTTATCCCCGGACCTTAGTAACTGCCGGGAATTATCTGCATACCACCAAGATAAGCAGGCATAAGGGTGTCGTCAAGGATTATTTGTCTAAAATCCTGTATATTAATGTCTGATATCTAAGTCTATATCGTACTCATTTTATTAAGTTTCATTTTTTTACAGGAATAAAAAACTACGTAGATATATCTACGTAGATAATTTTTTTTATCCATTTCCATTTACCGCCGGAACTTCCCGAACGGTTTTTACCATTCGGGTATAAGCTTCTCATCCTGGCGGATAAAATTCATGCATAAATGACATAAAAAAACCGCAGCATGTTGCCACGGTTGATTTTTTTTCTGCTGACCCGCCAGGGTTCGAACCTGGACTCTTCTGATCCAGAGTCAGACGTGTTGCCAATTACACCACGGGTCAGAATCGGAGTGCAAAAGTAAACATTCCGGGTCAGGAATTCAAAAATATTTCAGGGAAAATTCACCTGAACCCGCTCAGCCTTATCATGTACGATGGATAATAGTTCCCTCATATTTTGAAAATCCGCGGGGGGTCATCAACGACATTTTCGGATTGTGTCGTCCACGCATGGTAGCACACCCCACTTCTCCGGATTTATTTATGGCCACAAATTTCTCGCTCGGATAAAAATCCGGATTTACCTTTTTGTATTTCCGGATAATCATGTTGAGAGCATCTTCACAAGCCTCCTGAGGTGTACGTCCGTCAGCCATACGGGCAACGATGTAATAGGACGCCAGTGATTTTATTACATCTTCACCTCGTCCCGTGGCCCCGGCAGCTCCGACTTCATTATCCACATACAATCCGGCCCCGATGATGGGGGAATCCCCTACCCTTCCGGGAATCTTAAAACTCAGCCCGCTGGTAGTCGTTAACCCTGCAACATTCCCCTGTGGATCCAGCGCCAGGACATTGACCGTACCATGGTGATTTTCCATTTCGGGAAATTCTTCCCAGTAAGCCTGATCATTTTTCCGGTTTCTGAGATGATCGGGAGGGCCCCAGTCATCATCCGGATTCAGGTTTTCTTTCCATCGCAGCCAGATTTTTCGTGCTTTTTCCGTCAGCAGGTTTTCTTCCCTAAAACCCCATTCTCTGGCAAACTGAAGCGCCCCCTGTCCTACCAGAAAAATATGATCGGTACGTTCCATAACGATCCGTGCTACGGATACCGGAGTTTTAATGTTTTCCAGGCAGCCAACAGCTCCGGCATTATAGGTTTTCCCATCCATGATCGAGGCATCCAGTTGTACAACACCCGCCTCATTGGGGAGTCCCCCGTAACCGACACTGGTATCTTCCGGGTCAACTTCAATGATATTGGCAGCCTTTTCGATGGCATCCACAGCACTGCCACCCTGCTGCAATACATCCCATCCTGCTTCCAGGGCTTTCTGCCCCGTAAGATTGGTATGGCTTGTAACGATCATGGGCAAACCCTGCCCGACCGGCCGGCCAAACACCTTAAAATGACGGAGCATCAGTGTCCCCGCACTTAACCCCACACCCCGGTAAAAGAAATTTCTGCGTGAAATGGATGATGACATAACTTTCCCTCCTGATTTAATTTTTTAAAAGGAGAAAATTAGCTATTCCTGCAAAAGACACAAAAGAAAAAGATATTTTTTTCAGGCAGACAAAACTTCCCGGTTAGTTTTTCTTTCCGGTTTTTTGCATCGCTCTGGCCCATATGTCCCGTAGTGGCACTGTACGGTTGAAAATAAGATTCCCGGGTTGCGAATCCGGATCTGCCGTAAAATATCCCAGGCGTTGAAACTGAAAATGTTCCAGGGGTTGCGCTTGTGCCAGTGAGGGTTCGGCTTTACACCCTTTAAGTACGGACAGGGAATCCGGGTTTAAGAATTCCTTGAAATCTTTGTCTTTATGTCCGGCCGGGTCAGGGTTGTTAAATAACCGGTCATAAAGGTTGACGGTAACTTCAATGGCTGAGGAGGCATTTACCCAGTGCAGGGTCCCTTTCACTTTCCGGTTTTGTCCCGAACCGCTTTTTGATTCAGGATCATAAGTACAATGCAATTCGGTAATGTGGCCTTTACTGTTTTTAATGACCTCATCGCAACGGATAATATAGGCACTCTTTAATCTGACTTCTTTCCCCGGGGAGAGACGAAAGAATTTTTTCGGAGGATCTTCCATAAAATCATTCTTTTCGATAAAGATCTCGCGGGTGAACGGAATCTTGCGTATTCCCATGGTTTCGTCCTCGGGATTGTTAATGGTTTCCAGGTCCTCTGTTTTTCCTTCCGGATAATTCGTAATAACAACTTTTAACGGTTTTAGTACGACCATCACCCTAGGAGCACGAAGATTAAGGTCTTCGCGCAGCGAATGTTCGAGCAATGATACATCTATGACATTGTCCCTTTTGGCTACCCCGATACGATCAGCAAAATTCCGGATCGATTCGGGTGTAAATCCCCTCCGGCGCAATCCGGAGATGGTGGGCATACGCGGATCATCCCAACCGTCCACAATCTTTTTTTCGACCAGTTCGAGCAGTTTCCGTTTACTCATCACCGTATAACTGAGGTTCAGGCGGGCAAACTCAATTTGTCGCGGGCGGTATACTCCCTCAACAATCTGGTCAAGGAACCACTCATACAGCGGGCGATGTACTTCAAATTCCAGGGTACAGATCGAGTGAGTGATCCCTTCGATGTAGTCACTCTGGCCATGGGCAAAATCGTACATCGGATAGATACACCACTGATTACCGGTGCGATGATGATCCTTATGCATAATCCTGTACATCACCGGATCGCGCATGTGCATGTTAGGGGATGCCATATCTATTTTTGCCCGTAACACCTTTGCTCCGTCTTTGTATTTTCCGGCTTTCATCTCTTCGAAAAGCCGGAGGTTTTCTTCCACAGCACGGTTTCTGTACGGACTTTTTATCCCCGGTTCTGTAGGTGTACCACGCTGTGCCGCAATAACAGCCGCCGGCTGGTCATCCACATAAGCTTTTCCCTTTTTTATGATGACAATCGCCCATTGATACAACCGGTCAAAATAGTCGGAAGCAAACTTTGGTTCTCCTTCCCAGCGGAATCCAAGCCAGCGGACATCTTCTTTGATGGATTGAACATATTCTTCTTCCTCCTTCTCCGGATTGGTATCATCAAAGCGGAGATTGCATTTCCCGTGGTATTTTTCAGCCAGGCCGAAATTCAGGCAGATGGATTTGGCGTGTCCGATATGGAGGTATCCGTTGGGTTCGGGTGGAAATCGGGTATAAACTTTTCCGTTATTTTTTCCCTGCCGCAGATCTTCTTCTATTTGTGTCTCAATAAAATTCAGGGATTCCGAATTCTTTTCAGTTCCTTTTTCCTTATGGTCAATCATCGAGTGAAGTTTTACGATGCAAAAATAGCAAGTAAACATGATGAAAGGAGGGTTTCTCCGGATATTTTTAAAAAAACCCTTTTCCGGAGGCATGATTCGGAAGATATTGATTTAATTTGTTCCAAAATATCTCGTATGGGGATGATTGAGATCGATAATATGGAGTTCTATGCCTATCACGGGCATTACAGGGAAGAACAGATTGTCGGAAACAAATTCCTTGTAAATCTTTCCATCGAAACCGATCTTGAGCAACCTGCTAAAAGTGACGCTTTAAAAGATGCCGTAAATTACCAGCGTGCATACGAGATTGTAGAACAGCAAATGGGCATGAAATCAAAGTTGCTGGAAAATATAGCCGGTCGTATACTGGATGCTTTGTACAGGGAATTTAAGGGGATTAAACAAATTACGGTAAAAGTATCAAAGATGAATCCTCCGGTTGGGGGTAAGGTTGACAGTATCAGTGTAACCATGACCCGTTAGTGAATGATTTTACTGATTATTCTGCCCGTTTAAAGGGGATTTGCTACACTTTTATTATTTTTGCACCCAAAGGATCGGTCGGTTGGCCGAGTGGTTAGGCAACGGTCTGCAAAACCGTGTACAGCGGTTCGAATCCGCTACCGACCTCAACAAAATCCCTCAGGTACAAAGTACCGGGGGATTTTTGTTTTCAGACCGAATCCTGCTTGCAGGAATGAGGTATGAAAATAAAAATTCCACACTGCCGAAGGCAGGAGGGATTTTGTTGATTGGCTCCCCCTAACCGGATCACGCTATCGTATGAGCAAAGCGAATACGGTAGCGTACTCCGCATTACATTTTAGACTTCAGATTACAACCCGTGATAAAGAAACTGTTTAAATGTTAAATTATTAACCAAACACACAGGGCTTTATCGGTAATATCCGGGGACAAAAGATCTTCATACCATTTTCAGATATACATATATCCGCTATTAATTGATGGTATTATTCCTGCTTTTTCGAAGGATCATCCCCCTAATGAGATAATAGACGTAAAGGGAATGAAGCAATCAATAAATTTGTTTTTGTCAAACAAACTCGACAAAAAAAATCTGTAAATCAGTTATTCTTCAAAAAGAAAAGAATCATTATATTTTTTGATCCAATCGAAAAATTTCACGATCTATTTGAAACCTTTCGCGTACATAGATCGTTAATATAAATAAGGTTGAATCCGGTTTTATTGTATACGAAGATCAGAAAATTGACAAATATCAAATAAACCAAGCAGATATTACACAATGTTATATAATTAACAAATGATAAAAAAGCTTATTTTTACAACCTGAAATAATATTCATTTTTAATATATCAATTATGAAAAGAATAATTTTTTTCCTTCTTAGCGGACTTTTTTCCTTTACAGTTAGTTTTGGTCAGATCACAGGCTCGGCACATGATTTTTCCGGGCAGTCATGGGCAACCGGAATTTTGTGCGGAGTTTGTCATACACCGCATAATGCGAATGGGACTGTTGCCAATGCGCCATTATGGAACCACGAAGTGACTACCAGTAGTTATACATTATATTCTTCACCGACACTGGATGCCACGGTAAACCAACCCAGTGCCAGCTCAAAGCTATGTTTAAGCTGTCATGACGGAACCGTTGCTCTTGAAAATTTCGGCGGAGTAACCACCGGGACAAATTTCATTACCGGAAATGCTTTACTGGGAACAGACCTGAGCACAGAACATCCGATTTCTTTTGTATACAATACAGCACTTGCTACGGCAGACGGTGAATTATATGATCCGTCAACACAGAATTCCGGTCTTGGATCTACTATTGCAAATGACCTGTTGTTCAGCGGATCACTTGAATGTGCCTCATGCCATGATGTACATAACACACAAAATAATTCTTACCTGCTTAGAATTGATAACACGGGTAGCGCACTCTGCCTGACTTGTCACAATAAATAGAATTAAGGATTTTATCCCAATAATTCATAAACAAGGGTGGTGAGAACCACCTTTTTTATTAGTATTTTGTGCTAATTTAAACTTTTGAGAGATGTGCCGGATTTCTATATGGTTAATTATTTTATTCCCATTCTTTTTTTCTTCCTGCTCAAATTATGTGCTAAAATCACCAAAACCTGATAATCTGATCATATTCCCGCCTCCACCTGATACTACTCGTATTCAGTTTCTCACGTTTATCAATACCTCACAGGATATTTCGGGCAAACAATCGAGATTTAGTAAATTTATGTTTGGGGAACAAAAGCCAAAGCCCATTGTTCGTCCTTATGGCATACAAACCTGGAAAAACCGGTTATATATTTGTGACACAGGCATAGGGGGTATTGAATTAATCGATTTCAGTGAGGGTTCCTTTGACTATTTCCAACCGGGAGGAAAAGGTCAGCTGAAATTGCCTTTGAATTGTTTTGTTGATGATGCCGGAAAATTATTTGTTGCCGACGGGAACAGGAAACAGATTGTGGTCTTTGATGAAGAGGGGAAATACCTGGACGCTTTTGGAGAAACTGAGAATTTTAAACCCACAGATGTAGCCATTTATAAGGATAAGATTTTTGTGGCCAACATTCTTGGGCATCAAATCTGTGTTTATGATACAATTGAACATAAATTGCTCTATACTATCCCGGAGCAGCAACCGGACAAAAATAATCGCTTATATCAACCTACAAATATTACTGTTACCAATGATATGATCTACGTTTCTGATTTTGGGGATTTTACCATTAAAGTGTATTCAATTAACGGTAAGTTTATCACATCTGTGGGTGGCTATGGAAGAAGTCCCGGACAATTTACCCGGCCCAAGGGTATTGAAACAGATCGAAAAGGTAATCTCTTCGTTGTTGATGCAGCATTTGAAAATGTACAGATATTTGATAGCCATGGATCATTACTGATGTTTTTCGGTGGTACGGGAAACATGAATCTCCCGGCCGGTATTTCAATCTCCTATGATGACTTGTCTTATTTTAATGACCTTGTTGATGAAAGTTACACACTAAAGTATCTTATATTTGTTACAAATCAATTTGGTTCAAATAAAATCGGTGTATATGGCTTTGTTGAACCAAGAGAATGACAGCTTTTGGATGAACAATAAATTCAGAAAATATTTTATATTAATTGCAATTGCTTTTGCAGGAATTTTAAGCTGTAGCTCACCCGAAAAATCCCGAAAGTTACTTTCTTTTTTCTTCGATGGGGTTCCTGTTGTTGATTCTTCCATGACGGATACAATCCATAGTCAGCCTGGCCTGGATGTTTCAGGAGATACTTCCGCCTTATTGGCCAAAACCGTAAAGCCAAAGTATGTGCTGCATTATCCGTATCAGGAGCGAATGTGTACTTCTTGCCATCTGGAGAATGCGCTCGGGCAATTTGCTGATACACAACCCGGACTATGCTATATGTGTCATGAAGATTTTGCTGAAAAATACAAACACCTCCATGGACCGGTTTCAGGAGGATATTGTACGGCATGCCATAATCCACACATGTCTAAAAATGAAAATCTTTTGCGCAGAACCGGTCAGAAATTATGCCTCTATTGTCACGATAAGGACAGGATATTAAAAGGAGAAACGCATGAAGGAATCGGAGAGATGAGTTGCCTGGAATGTCACAATCCACATGGTGGTGAGGATAAATTTTTGTTTAATTAACCTTTCTGATGGAACTGGTGGTAAGACAAATCAAATATGGTGTACTCTTATCATTCTTGTGTTTGAATCCAAACGCTTTGGCACAGACACTGTCTTCCTCCGGCCTGTGGCATCAGCAGTCATTAACCGGTAAAGTACAATTAGAAGGATTATTCAGACAACAGAATAATATAATCCGTGATTTTACCGACACCCAAAAAAGTAAATATTATATTGCAGGGATTCAAATCAATTCCAAAAGTTACTTATGGCAACCTGATATCATAACTTTGGATTTTAGCGGAGAATTTAATCCCGAAACCCGAGATGAAAAATATATTCGCATCCCTAACAGGTCTGAGGTACGTACCCTGAACAAACTCGACTTGCAAACAACCATTTTTAGTGGCAAACCCGTTACTATTTCCTCTTATGTCAACCTGAACCAAAGTTATTTTAACCGTGAAAATCTGACAAATGTAAAATCTGTAAACAAAAATTATGGAGGCAGAATATCATTGAATAATAAGTTTTTACCCGTAACTCTTACTTACCGGGATTTAAACTGGGATCAAAAAGAGACTGAAACAGGCCGGGAATTTTCCATGAATCAGAATAACCTGGAAACAAGGATTTCCAAAGCATTCGGGTCATTGAACAGGAATGAATTTATTTATAATCATGACAAGTATATTTATACCTATACTGATCAGGATACGGTCGTGAACAACATTGACCAGATAACATTGAACAATACTCTGTTTTTTGATAAAACAAAAAAATACAATTTCTCCTCAAGGGTAAATTATTATAATCAGAAAGGAGAACATACGTTTGAACGATTTGACGGATTTGAAAGTATTAAATTACGTCTGCCTGCAAATTTCCGGCTAAACGGGAGCTATAATTATTATTCTCTTTCTGAATCAACCCAGGATTTACGTAAACATGTGATCAGAAGTGAACTTGAGCATCAGTTATTCTACAGCCTGACTTCCAGTGTTTATATTGATTATTCATCTCTCTCCCAAACTGTTTATAATGAGAAAAACACGAAAACAGGAGTTGATTTTAAATATACAAAAAAAATACCTTTCGGCCGGTTGAATCTTTTTTACCGGTATTTCCGGAATCACAGGTCAATGGATAGCAAACCTGCACCGCTCCAGGTGATCGATGAGGAACATGTGCTGAGAGATGGCTTTATCGAACTTCTGGATCGTCCATTTACAGATCCGGCATCGGTTACCGTAAAAGATGTTACGGGGACCATCATTTATCAGTTAGACTTTGACTATAGTATTATTGAACGGAATGGTTATGTCGAAATCCAGCGCATCCCGGGAGGACAGATTTCAAACGGTCAGAGCGTTCTGATTGATTATACAGCCAGCCAGGAAGGGGATTACAGCTATAATGTAAATAACTTCGGGACAGGTATAAACCTATTAATGTTTAAGAACATACTTGAAGTTTATTACCGTTATGCACAACAGGATTATTCCAATATAGAACAAACCGGATTGATCACTTTGAATTATTTTTCCCAGGATGTTTGGGGTACACGGTTAAATTTTGGCTTCCTTGAAGCAGGTATGGAATACGATCAATATCGCAGCAATATAATTCCATATAAACTTATGAGGTATTACGTAAATCTGAATGGAAATATTAAACATAAACTACTCCTGTCCCTTAATGGTTCTGTCCGTGATTACTTAATAATAGAAGATCAGATTAATCAGCAATACGCTAATATATCAGGGAGAATGGCTTATGTTTTTAAAAAACAAACCAAGGCCAGTCTAGAGTTCGGATATTTAAGGCAGCGCGGAGAAAATCTAAATTTGGATGTAATTACCGCAAAGGCCGAACTGAGCACCTCACTAAGACAACTTTATCTAAAAGGGGGGATTGAATTATACAGCCGGAGATATACTGAAGAGTCGTTAACCATGGGAAGCTTGTTTATCAAAGCAACAAGAAAATTTTAATACATTGATTATGAGGTATTTATTTGTCCTTTTTTTACCCCTGGCCTTGTTTGTGTTTCCAACATCATCTGATACTGGTGGCTCTAATCAAAATGAGAAATGTTACTATTGCCACAAATTAAAAGCATCCTATAAAGTGGTGCATAAGATTATGGAAGAAGGTTGTGAAGTCTGTCATGAACCGTTAAACACATCACATCCTGGTGATGAGCCAGGGTTTAAACTTGTTGCGGAAGGTCCCGACTTATGTTTGATCTGCCATGACCTGGGAGATGCAAAACATACCCATCCTCCGGCCAGTGAAGATTGCCTGATTTGCCATTCTCCCCACTCTTCTCAATATCCGTCTCTGCTGGTTGATGATCCGCCTTCGTCATTATGCTATATGTGTCATGAGAATGTTACGGAAAAAGCCAAGGATATCCACCTTCCGGTAAAAAACGGACAATGTCAGTTGTGCCATGACCCGCACCGTTCGGCCAATAATGCTTTATTACGCTCGGAAGGCCCGGCATTGTGTCTGTCATGCCACAACAAAACGATGGGTGACGATACAGTTATTATCACAAATATTGCACAATTGGTTTCAGAGAAAAAGTATGTCCATGGGGCAATAGAAATGAGCGGGTGTATTGGATGCCATACACCACATGCTTCAAAATATCCCGGCTTACTTGTTGCTGCTTTCCCAAAAGGTGCATATACCGCCTCTGCCCCGGAAAATTTTGAACTCTGTTTTTCATGTCATGACAGTCAATTGATCACGGCTACGAAAACCAATTCGGCTACGAATTTCAGAAATGGTGAGGAGAACCTGCATTTCAAGCATGTTCACGGAAATAAGGGCAGGAGTTGTACGCTGTGTCACAATGTTCACGCTGCTGACAATGTGCATCTTATAAACGAATCTGTAACGTTTGGGAAGTGGCAAATGCAGCTAAATTATAAATCTGACCCCCAGGGAGGATCATGTCTCCCCGGTTGTCACGGAAAAGCAACATATAATAGAATTCTATGATTAATTTTTACAACATATGATAACGCTGTTTATCCTGAATATGGACCCTTTCGCGGTTGGGTTATCCTTTTGTACGCCTAATCTCTTTGGGTTTACTTTTAATAAGTATTTACATTAAAAAATATATCATTATGGTAAAATGGGTATTTATCTTCGTCTGTTTCATCTGGGTTTTTCCACTGACAACACTTGATGCTCAAGGTCTCCGGAACAGTCATCATGACTTCTCCGGAGCTGCATGGAGTGGCAATGAATTTTGTAAGCCATGTCATACGCCGCATAATGCTGCCCCCGCATCTCTTGCAAGTCCGTTATGGAACCACCAGTTAACGACTGCCACCTTCACACTTTATTCCAGTGCGACACTTGATGCTGTTCCACAACAGCCGGGAGGAAAATCGAAATTATGTCTTTCCTGCCATGATGGTACGGTGGCTTACGACAATCATAGTGGGATTACAAGCGGAACCCGTTATGTTACTTTTGGAAACATCACAACTGATCTTAAAGATGATCATCCGATCTCTTTCCGGTATGATGCGGCTCTGGCAACCCAGGATGGTCATTTGTATGATCCAAGTACAAAAATGTCAGGTCTGGGCGGAACAATAGAGGAGGATTTACTTGAAAACGGTTATATGGAATGTACTTCCTGTCATGATGTTCATTTAAGCAGAAATACACAGGGTTGTATTGGATGTCATGATATTCATGGCAGTGGGACATATACCGAGACATTATCATTATGGATTACCAATTTCAACAGCACCCTTTGTCTGACCTGCCATAAACTATAATATTTTATTGTAACAGGCTATCAGGGTTCATGTTTTATGGAAGAATTATTTAACCGGGACTGCGTTTTCCATTAATATTTCATATTTATATCCATATCCGAAATCTTTATCCGCCACAATGGTTCCTTGCAAGGTAATAATATCGCCAACTTTTACCGTACAGTCACATGTAACGGTTAAATCATAATGTTCCTTATACGCCGTTCCATCCTGGATATGAATCCAATTTTTCCCCATGATACGGGCATTATATTTCGTTACCTGTCCCTTTATCACGATCACCTTCCCCGAATACCGGTCTTTGTTTTCCCAAATTCCGGAGATCGTAACCATCCCTTCTTCAGCTTCGATCGAAACATCGATTTTTTCATTTTTTACCGCAGCGGTATATGACTGATCCGCAGCTGATGAAAGAACAGCACCCGGTTCGGGGAATACACGCTCAAGAAGCAGCACTGACGGAAAGGTCCTGTTCAGTTCCTTGCTAAAAAAATCCGGCATTAAAATACCTTTCCCGTAATAATAAGTTTTCCCTACCACCACTTCGGTTTTTGGAACAGCAAGCCACTGGCTGTCTTTCAGGTTAGTAATCCTGATATATGTATAATGATTTGTTTGTACGACTTCCCTGGCAATCCCTTTATGTAAGTCAGGATGCTGCAGCATATCATTCGAAGCCGGTATACATTCGTTCGTCTGAACAAGAATCAGCAATGGATAGAGCAAGAATCTTATCATGGTTATTATCATAATATTATTTATTTGTTGAGTTTCAATGCAAATATATGAGAACTTCTGTAAAGTTTTTTCATAATCTGTGCAAAGGAGTTTTTTACCTTCCAGACCGTTAAGAAAAAATAATCCCTGTTTTTAAATAAATAACGTTACCCTGAAACTTCTTTATTGAATAAATCGTAAATGATCATATTGAAAGAGAAATCCGTAACCGTCATGCAATATGCACAGATAATTAATTTAAACCAGATATAAATTAAGTATGTATGTGACTGTATTATGAATTATTTACGGATGATTTATGGCAATATACATGCAATGTATAATTTTGATACCTAAAGAAAGATTTTGGCCCTTTATGATAAATTTAATGAATACCGGTATTTATTTTAATTTTTTTCAATGGCACCAGGAAAAGGATCTGACAGGAGAAAAATAATTGAGTCGGGTATGTTCGGGCTCCTTTTTACAGTAATTTTCATTACATGCCGTCCGATGGCAGCACAGGATTTTCAGGAAGAAAGGATCGGGTGGGTCTCGGTTTTCCCGGATCATGAAAAAAACATTGAGAAGAATCTTGGCGAAAAAATCTCTGATTTGATCTTTGGAGAAAAACAATTTATATTGAACAAACCTATGGCGGTTGTAGGTGAGATGACTTCAGATTACTGGATTCTTGATCAAGGGTTAGGAACACTTGTTCATGTTAAGAATGGTAAAGGCAAGGCGGTTCTGTTACCGAAAAATATACAACCCTTTCCGTCCCTGGCATCCATGTGTAAATTCTCTGGTAACAGTCTGTTATTTACTGATTCCCGTCTGGATCTGGTTTTTATTTATAAGACGGAAGAGAATGAATTTATCCCGTTAACCAAACCTGGTCTGGTTGACCAGCCCACCGGGATTACATGGTTAAAAAAGAAAAACGAAATTTGGATTGCCGAAACCCGGCAACATCGTATCGCCGTATTGAATCCGGCAGGTCAGATTTTACGCTATATTGGTAAAAGGGGAAAAGGGCCGGAAGAATTCAACTTTCCGACATACCTTTGGAGTGATCAACAGGAAAAAGTTTATATAACAGATGCACTGAATTACAGAATTCAAATTCTCGATCAGGATGGTAAATATATTTCATCTTTGGGGAAGATTGGGGATGCCACCGGATATTTTTCCAGGCCAAAGGGTCTGGCAACAGATTCAAAAGGAAACATTTACGTAACGGATGCTTTGTTTCATGTTGTGCAGATCTTTGATCATGCCGGTAATTTTTTATATTATTTCGGCTCTCAGGGCCGTAATAAAGGTCAGTTCTGGATGCCCTCAAATGTTTACGTTGACGAAAATGATTATATTTATGTTTCGGACACGTATAATTCGAGGGTTCAGATTTACAAATTGTTAAGTAAACAACCATGACAAAAGCGTGGATAAGAATTAATATTTTAGGATGGATGTTACTTTCAACATCCATATTACATGGTCAGTCTATTGTCACAACGGTTCATAATCTTTCCGCCTCAGGTCCCGGAACAATTAAGGCAACCACCGAATCGGAAATTTGTATCTTTTGTCATACACCACACAATAGCAAACCTATGAGTCCGCTATGGAACCGCAACGATCCGGGGACCACCTATACACTGTACAACAGCTCTACAATTAACGCCGTTCCGGGACAGCCGGACGGTTCTTCTATCCTGTGTCTTTCCTGTCATGACGGAACAATTGCGCTTGGAAATGTTTTAAGCAGAACCTCAGATATTACTTTTGCCAGCGGCGTAACCGTAATGCCTTCAGGTCCCAGCAGGTTAACTACTGATCTTTCGGATGACCATCCAATATCGTTTATATATAATTCTTCGCTGGCAGCTGCTGACGGACAATTAAAAGATCCGGTTACGATAACCCAGCCGGTAACACTTGAAAACGACAAACTTCAATGTGTTTCATGCCATGATCCACATAAAAATATTTACGGAGATTTCCTGGTTGTCAGTAATCAATTTTCCACGTTGTGTCTGAAATGTCATGACCTGAATTACTGGGGAAATTCATCGCATAAAAATTCTACAGCCACCTGGAATAATACAGGTACCAATCCCTGGCCGAGATCATCATATACTACGGTATCTGAAAATGCATGTGAAAACTGTCATAATCCTCACACATCCGGCAGAAAGGCAAGGATAATGAATTATCTTAACGAAGAAAACAACTGCCTGGTTTGTCATAACGGCAACGTAGCTTCCACTGATATTGAATCACAACTCACCAAACCTTATACTCATAATGTTTATGCCTATAATCTTATCCATGATCCGGTTGAACCTGATGTGGTGAATGTCCAGCATGTTGAGTGTGAAGACTGTCATAATCCGCATGCTGTCAGACAGCAATCTGCCGTTGCACCTAATGCCAATGGTTTTCTGGAAGGTGTTCGCGGGATAAGTTCATCCGGAAGTGAGGTAAATCCCATCCAGTATGAATACGAGTTGTGCTATCGTTGCCATGCCGATAGCCCTGTAAAACCCGGATCACCCACTACACGGGTTATTGAGCAGAATAACGTACGTCTCGAATTTGACCTTTCCAATCCATCTTTTCATCCGATCGAAGGCCCCGGGAAAAACACAAATGTTCCAAGCCTCATTTTACCTTATACCGAATCAAGTGTCATCTATTGCACGGATTGTCATGCCAGTAACGGTACATCCCCTGCAGGCCCCCATGGTTCCGATTACCCGCAAATCCTGAAATACCAGTATATAACCGCTGACTATACTACAGAATCAGCAACAAATTATGAACTCTGTTATTCCTGTCACAGCCGGTCCTCCATCCTTGGGAACAATTCGTTCAGGCGTCACAGAACGCATATTCAGGGTGCAGATACACCTTGTAATGTTTGTCATGACCCGCACGGGATCAGCAGTACGCAGGGCAATTCTACCAATAATTCACACCTCATCAATTTTGATACGGATGTTGTTTTTCCATCCAACTCCGGAAGGTTGAGATTTGAAGACAGGGGAACCTTCAGGGGAAGGTGTTACCTGAAATGTCACGGCAGAAACCATGACCCGAAGTGGTATTAATATTGATCACTTATTTATCACTTTAAAATTCCCTGTAAGGATAATTCTACCGGACAAGAGTTGCATCTTCCATCATTACATCATACCGGTAGCCGTAGCCCAGGTCTTTATTCAGTGTAACCTTCCCTTCAAGTGTTACAATATCGCCGGTTTTAAATTCCTGGGCAGACGTTATGGTAAGATCATACTTTCCGTTATATTCCGTTCCGTCCTGGATATGCAGCCAGTTTTTATTCATGATGGCAGGATTGTATTTGACAACCTTCCCCTTAATACGTATGGTTTTCCCTTCGTAGTCCGCAGGATGGGCAAATAATTCAGCGAGGGTGGTAATCCCTTCTTCCTTGTTAATATTTACTTCTTCCTTGTCGGTAGTTACACTGCCGTGAGGCTGGGACATAGTAGCCTGAGGCGTTTTTTCTGGCGGAGTGGTATAGATACTTTCCAAAAACAATACCGAACTGAATTTGCGGTTCAATTCCTTGCTTACAAAATTGGGCATCTCCAGGCCATCTTTATAATAATAGGTCTGTCCGGTTTCAGCATCCATTTTCGGAACAGCTACCCACTGGTCATTGCCCTTGTCGCTAAGCAACAAATAGGTATATTCATTTGTCTGCAAAACTTCTTTGAGAACTCCCTTGTTCAATCCCGGATACTGATTTTCAAAAGAAGTACTGTTTTGCCGGTTCTTGCATGCTCCCGCAAGGATTATGAGACTTAACAAAATGAGGATATTTTTCATGTTTTTATAATTAGAGCGTTAATAAAACAAATTTATTATTTGACAAGTTGCAAAGATAGCAGAATATTATAAAATCTCATCAGAAAGCAAAGAGTGTATGAAATTTATAAATATGTAATATAATATATATAAATATACATAATATTTTAATTTCTCCACACTTTGATATAAAACGGAAGGATTCGTTTTCCCGAGACATTAAACCAGCATTCTACCCGCTGGTTTCCGGCATAAAGTCGAATACCGGGAATAAGGATTGTTTTTCCGGCCGGTACGGAGACAGGCAAAGTTCGCTGAACCGTTCCGCATTTCATTACGAGTTTCCCGGGGCGGGAAATAGAATCCTTAAAATGAATTTCGAATGAAAAAACACCGCTTTCCCGGACATGGATATTCCAGTACCCGAAAATCTCGTTCTGTGCCCATATCCCGGGTTCACCATGTGCATCATTGCGGTTGAGAACTACAGTATCCTGGAAACGGCTACCGACAATATAACCGGGAGGACGGACAAGGTTCTCACTCTGTATGATCTTCCGGTACCAGTTATCAAATAATTGTTTTAGTTCGAGTACTTTTTCCGGTTGCTGAGTTGCCAGATTAAAACGCTCATACGGATCGGCCATTATATCAAATAACTCAAAATCCGAGGGGCCGGCGTTCCAACCGGTATTCCCCACCAGTTTGAAGTTTCCTTTCCGGACTGCAATGTTGCGGTATGGTTCGGTGTATCCGCGCTGCCAGTAATAAAACAGTGAACGGTTGCTCCATTGCGGTGAATCGCCCCGGATGAGGGGAACAAGATCTTTCCCGTCTATATCTGGTTCTTCAGGCCATTTCAGATTACAGAGGTTAACAAGTGTAGGGAGAAGATCGATATGGGCTGCCGGTACAGATATGTCAGTATCCTGCGGGATCAGTCCCGGGGTCCTCAGAAGAAATGGTACACGGATACCTCCTTCATACACCTGGCCTTTTCGCCCCCTTAATCCTGCGGTATAGCGAACCTGCTGCGGTCCGTTATCCGACAGGAAAACAACTATTGTATGGTTTTCAAGATCAAGGGTGCGCAATGCAGTAAATAATTTTCCAATATCCCTGTCTATCTGTGTAATCATTGCATAAACCCTTTTTGCGGCCGCAATATTCTGATGTCCGGATAGTTTAAACGGATATCCCTGAATTTCAAATCGGCTTGTATCAAAAACCAGGCCTTCATATATTTTAAGGTATTCCTCAGGAACCTGTAGCGGAGTGTGGGGGGCATTAAACGGCAGATACAGGAAAAAAGGCTTTGAACTGTTTTCTTCAATAAACCTGATTGCCTCTTGCGTAAAAATATCGGTGCAGTAGCCTGTGAATTTTTCCGGTTTCCCGTTATGTTCCAGAACCGGATTGAAATACGCACTGTCGAAAGCATAGTAATTCAAAGGGTCACCCACCTGTCCTATTCCTCCTGCACCATGGACAATGGCTTCATCAAATCCCTGGTCAACCGGACGGCAGGGATAATTATCTCCCAGGTGCCATTTACCGAAAATCCCGGTAACGTATCCGTTGGCTTTAAACACTTCGGCCATGGTACGTTCCGAACCTGCCATGATTGCTCCGCCATTATAGGTATCGTAAATTCCGGTACGGAGTGAATACCTGCCGGTCATCAGGCTTGAACGGGTCGGTGCACAAACAGGAGATACGTAAAATTGTGTAAAACGTGTACTTACCGAGGCCAGGGAGTCGAGTACCGGCGTGCGAATGTAGGGATTCCCTGTAAAACCGAAATCTCCGTACCCCTGATCATCGGTAAGGATAAGAATGACATTGTATTTTTTTACAGGAGAATGATTTGCACAGGAAATCAGTAAAAAAGAAAAAATAAGGATAACAAAAGAATGTATCGTCTTCATGTACAACAGGATATTATATTAAACCATAAAGATATTTAAATGCACATCACAAAAATGTCCGAAAAATTAATAAATTGCGCCGACTAAACCAATACAAATAGAGCTATGCGAAGAATTTCTGCTTTTTTTCTGTCTGTACTTATGGCTGGTTCGATGGTCTATGCAGGAGGTATTGTAACCAATACGAACCAGAGTGCTGCCTGGGCAAGATACTTTTCCCGGTATGCTACCACGGATGTGGATGCAGTTTTTTTCAATCCCGCCGGACTGGCGAAATTGTCCAACGGCCTGCATTTTTCCATCAACAACCAGTCGATCTGGCAAACCCAGACCCTGAGCAATGACTTTCCTATGCTTAACTACGGCCCGGACTATGTCGGGAAAGTACAGGCGCCTGTTTTCCCAAGTATTTATGGTGCTTTTAAACTGGGGAAAATTGTTATTTCTGCCGGTTTTAACCCCATTGGCGGCGGAGGTGGGGCAACTTATGACAAAGGAGTCCCTTCTTTTGAATTCCTGTCCGGAGTAAACCTGGCAAATGAATTGAATACCTTACTCAATGATCCTACCGCCACAACGGCGTATTCGGTAAATACATTTCTGAAAGGAACTTCGGTCTATTATGGTGCCCAGGCAGGCCTGACTTATAAAATTAATGATATGATTTCCGTATTTGCCGGTGCACGGTATGTTTCGGCAGTAAATCATTATTCGGGGTACCTGAAAGATCTGCAGATCAATACCACTCAGGCTTTTCTGAATCCTACCGGGGCCATGATGCCGGCCACAGACTTTTTCCAGGGTGGGGCTGATCTTGCCAATACTGCTTATACCGGACTGGATGATGCAATTAATGCTGGGCTGATCAATTCAACCGATCCGCTTTCTGATGCTGTTCTTATCGGAGCTTTGGATGCTTTGGGCCTTTACCAGTCAGGGATGACCAATGGACAGGCAGTACTCACATTTATGGGACTTGAATCCCAGTTTCTGGCTTCTGTCAATTTGGTTTCCGATCAGGAGGTGGATGTCAAACAGACCGGTTCGGGTATTACACCGATTGTAGGTATCCATGTTTCGCTCCCGATGATTGATGTAGCCCTGAAATACGAAATGAAAACCGCATTGCAGCTTACCAATGCCACAACGAAAGATTTCCTCATGGGTTATGATTCCACCGGAGCTCCTGTTACCATGTATCCAGATGGCGGTGTTACCAATGCCGATATGCCGGCTATGTTATCCGGTGGTGTAAATGTCCATCCTGTAAAAAAACTAATGGTCTCAGCCGGGTTTGAATACTACTGGGATAAAAATGTAAATTGGGATGGCCGTGAAAAGCTTATTGAAAGTAATTCCTATAATATAAATATCTCTGCCCAGTTTAATCTTACTAAAAAATTGCTGGTAAGCGGGGCCTATGGATATGCCAATATGGGTGTCGGGAAAAATTATCAAACTGACCTGAGTTATTCACTTTCTTCCTCTTCGATCGGATTTGGTGGTGCATATGACATTACCTCTTTCCTCCGCCTGAATGTAGGCTATACTATGGTCATGTATGCTAATGATGTGGTTGAAATCCCGGGTTTGTACACGCAAACCTATGGCAAGGATACCAAACTTGTTGCTGTCGGGCTGGATTTTAACTTTTAGAAATACCAAATATAAAGTAAAACCGCCCACCGAAACGGGCGGTTTTTTATTACATTAAAATTATGCTGAACCGTTTATTAACAATTCTTTTGGATGAAACCGGGCTTGTATTTAAAAAAGAAGTACTTTTATGCTGTAAAACATAACCAAAGGCTGAGGGTAGAACGAACATTAATAATCACCAGAAAAACAATATCTAATGCAGGTTTTTGGCCATCCCAAAGCCAGGCTGACTGAAGAGGCAATAGCGTTTATCGATCTTTACCTCCAGTTGGGAGAGAGAGCTGAAAATTTTTTACCGGACAGGATTTTCGATAACCTGACCAATTTTGTCCGTCTTTGTTACGAAGAGCCGGATGATCCCTCGCGTCAGGAGGCTGAGATTCACCGTTATGTGCAGGATCTGAAAGAGACCATTCCGGGTTATGTGGACGTCTCTTTGATCCTCATGCCACAGGCTGATTCCAAAGCTTTTGAGTACAGTGCCCGGAGAAAAAAGTTTCAGAAGAAACTGCAGGAACTCATGGATACCGAACAGGTTGATGAGAAAACCAAAGCGCAGTTCTCACACATTCTTCAAACACATGATTATTCATTGGGAACCCCTCCGGTAACACAAAAAACCATTGATTTCCTTTATACCGTATTACTTGGCGACCAGGTTCGTGAAATCCGCAAATTCAGGGACCTTATCGGTATCAACGGGGACGTTGAGGAAGCACAGTGGAACTATCTGCTGGATGTCCTGGATCAAATGGTGGTACAATCCACTCATTATACCACCCAATCCGAAAAAGCACATTTTATCAACAGAACAACCTCTACGGTAAACTTTAAGGGATTAAACGGACTTATCCGCACCGTGGTTTCCGGCAGGGCCGAATCGGCCATCCGGCTACTTGCCGGGGAGGTCTTTAACCCTGACACGGTAAGGGTGCTGGAATACAAAGATCCCGACTCACTTTACCAGGAAATCCATGATGATGCAGTGCATATTTTTGCCGTCAGGATCAAGAATATGCGAAAAAATCCTTTTAATACTTTCCGTTGGTTTCCGTTGCTTACCCGTATTGTTTTTATTGATGATTCTCCCGAATCACGCGCATCCAACATTTCACTGGTATTTGCCTTGCACAACGGTATTATTAACACGCTCAATAATGTTCATAATAAAAAAATGGGCGCACTGGCCAACAGTCAGCTCAACCTGCGCCTGATTCTTGAAAAGGTAAACCTGAAAAATATTTCTGTCTTCAGGCTGGCTGTTGAGAAAAAAATCAAATCTTACGAAAAGGAGCTTGACCTGCTTGCCCGTGAACAATTATCCGACAGGAATGACCCGGAAAAAGAGATTATCCTGTACAAATTCGATGAATTTTCACGCCGTGTGTTGAAAGACAAATATATCCTGACCCGGTTTGGGGCATACCTGTCATTTATTGAACAAATGCACGATCCGGAAAAGTCCGAAAATATCACAAAACAACTGATAGGAGAATTTGAAGAACGTACCCGGGCCTATTACTACTCTGAGAATAAAAAACTACATATTGCTACCGTTGTTGAAGGTGGTGGGCGCAATCAGATCAGGACCTATGCAGATTATCTGCTGCAGCGCACCCTCAAACCGGTAAAGAATGACCTGGTAGAAAAGTGCAGGGTAATCCTTGAGATAATTCCGGATGCATACGAACGCACACTTCATACTCATTTTCATAAAAATTTCGGACTGAATCTCTTCCTGGAAAAATACAAAGCATATTTGACAAAGGTGGAAAATGAGGCCGATAACCGTGGCCGTTTGATGAATTTCCTGATTGACCTGGATATTGACCAAAAATTCCTCGCGCTTCCCGAAAAAGACCGTAAAACGGTCCGGGAATTTATCAGCGGATTGTCAAACCTTGAAAAGTCATCCATTTCTGACGATGTCCAGATGATCATCAGGGATCTTTTATTTTACAATCAACGCAAACCTAACCCTTTTATCTTTTACAACCAGGAAGCAGCCTGGGAATACAAAGACCTTTTCCCACCCGACAGGTTTGATCTCAACCCGTTTGATATCGAGATCGAACTCGATGACGACGGCCGGGTTGACTGGGAGCGCCTGTTGAATAAACTGGAACGTATAAAAAACACTTTCCAGCTTTTTGATGATACGGGAAATCTCTGGGACCGTTTTTGTGAAAACTCCACCCTGGTCATTAACGACCCGGCCAACCCCACAGGCTTTACGGATTTTAATAATCCCGCACTGATCAGATTCCTGAAATTCTTAAATAACAGCAAGATCACCCTTTTCCTTGATGAAGCATACAATGATGCGGTAAAAGTCGAAGACCCGGAAGAACCCAAATGGCGTACCATTTCAAGGTATATCATGAACAATATTGGATCTTATGCTAAAATCAGTGTGGTATCATCTTTATCTACAACCAAGAACCTTGGAGCTACAGGAGACAGGCTGGGTTCTCTCATTGCCACCCCGGCCAGAAAAGATGTGATTGCCTTTGCCCGTGAACAATCAGGAGTGGAAAAAGGGAATGCCAACAGTTTATATATGCTGGTTAATATCCTGGAGGTGGCTCAGCTGGCCAAAAAGATTAAAGACCGCTCTGATGAAAATCTGCCCAAAGATGCCAGCCGGTATAAAATCAAGGAAAACCTCAAGGGATATATCCTTGCCGAGATAACACGGAACCGCACTGAAAGAACGGAAAAAAACGGAAAATTCCGCAGGCCGATTCTTTTCGAAGGAAGCCCGCTTCATTTGTTTTTATTGAACGAACTGGTGAATCTCGACAAACTTGATGTTCTGGATCTTCCGGATGATTTTAAATATAAAGGCCAACCGTTTTTTACCTATTATAAAAGATATCTGGTAACATCCCTTAACGGGTTCAGGGTTAATAAAGTATTTCGCTCCGAGTGCAATAAAAGGATGAAACTGGCGACTCAAACCGTTGCAGAGGTCCTTAAAGAAAACGACGACCCGAATATCTCTGTTCTTGAATCTGACGGCTCCTATCTCTTCAACCTTCAGTTAAGGGATTTCTTTTCTTTCCAGGACCTTGAAAAATTTACCAAAAAACTTGCTGAGGAAAGGGGAGTTGCCGTATTGCCTTATCAGAAAGGGTTTGTACGGTTTTCTTTAGGAGATTATCTCGAGGGGTCGGAAGAAAGCTACCGGATTTTTTCAGAAGAACTGAACAATGTTGTCAGGATTTTTCTGGAGTACTGGAACAGGCTTTACGAACGCAAAAAGAAACCGGAGAACAAATGGGTGCGTACGGAAGACCTGTTGGAAGATATTTTCAGGATCGCATCGGATAAAGCACTCATTTCCCAAATCTTTAATGATTTTGATACGATCCGGCATTTATCCAAAAAACTCCTGAATACCATCAGGATCAGTGACATTAAAACTCTTTACCATCCGTTTCCAAAAGACAGTGGTGTAACCATTAACTTTATCGGAAATTCTCCAAATGCCGTTTTCGAGTTTTATGAGAATATTGGCGGTTGCAGTGACTTGATGGAGTTTATCTCCAGCAAGGCTTTCACCAAAGTATATGAAAACCTCCTCCCCCAGGTTTATAAAAACATCCCGGCTATTCGCAACCTGGATATCAACGAGGTAATTGCCCGTTTCGGTAAACAGGTTATTCTCAAATACGTAAAAAGCAGGATTGAATTTCAGCCGGAGGATTATATTCTGGACCATCCCGAGGATATGTCCGTAATGAAAGAAATACTGATTGAACTGGAACAGATCCTCTTCTCGGATGCTAAAGTCAAGATCCTTGCACTGCGTGCCAACGAAAAAGATGTAAGCGGCGACCTGGCCAGGCTGGAAGGATACAATCGCATCCTGAGAAAATTTATCCAGGAATTGCTCTTTTATTTTGATCTTCCGTTTGAACAGGAACTGAGGGAACCGGATTTCTGTGAGCTGATGAACAAAACCATTGATGTTTTCGAAGATGTTGTCAGCATCCCGGTTACGCAAATCAACCTCTCCCTGGCCGCAGGCCGGCTGTCCAGAGAGCTTACACTGCCTTTAACCGCAAATCCTGTTCTCAGTGTGGGAAATATTGCCAGGGAAATCAGTCATTTGGTACACAGCATGCTGGAAGATCCGGCATATCCGGTGAATAAAAAACTTCTTCTTCTTTTCCTGATACGTTTTAAAGATACATTTCCTGACAGGTTGAACCAGCGAATATCCACTTATATTGACCTGATTAGTAAGAAAAAGGCAGATGACTTTCGTCTTTTTTACGAAGAGTTGGTCTCTAAAATCATTCCCGGTGATATCAGGGATTTACTGGAGGATACCCTCTCCAGGCAGTTCACCAAAATTACTCCGGACAAGCTTCATACGGTGGTACGGGAAATGGTTCTGTTCATTACGGGCCTGATAAATCAGACAAAAAACAATGAATACTACAACCGGTATAATCATTTTCTGATCCGTCTTGTCGAAACCGCTTACAGGAAACAAAATTCTGCAGTGAACGAAATGATACAGCATGGTATTGCCATACATAAGGATTTTTTACCCGAGAATGACCTGACTGCCTGGAATAAAGGTACGCTCGATTGGATAAACGGTATTCTTTCACGTTGTGGAGTCATTGCCTGGGAACAACCGGTACAGATACATACCCGTATCGCCACTGACTCGAAAAAACGGGAATACCCCTTCCATAAAGTAGACAGGGGAGATAAGGAAAAACCACATGCAAGAGTCCTTGAGAATGATTCTCCCAATGAGTTTATCAAGAAAATGCAGACGCGTCCCCCGTCAACCTTTTTCGTAAAGCGTCTTGCTGACTTTGCCCGCAACCTGGATGCAGATGATTACCGTTGCAAAATTGTAACTACCGGGTTGGTAAAAGAGCTGTATATTTTCCAGAAATCCTACATGAAATATCTTTCGGATAATTTCCGGCTCGTACAACAGAATTATATTACTCTTGAAGAAGCAAAACATTTTGTGCCGGATATTATATTCTTCCTGGGAGCTCCTGAAAAGGTAATCTCGTTCCCTTCTGTGGGATATTTTGACATCAAAGGCCCTAAAGGAAATATAAAAACGATTATTACCCCTTTAACTCGCTCCGCTGACTATTTCGGTAATGTCAAAAAACCCCGCCTTACCATGCTGAATGAAAAAGTAAAGGAAATGGGAGGCGTACCTGTACACGGTTCGTTGTTTGCACTTGAAGAAGATGACGGCAGCCTTTTTGTCGTCCAGGTAAGCGGAGACAGTGGTGTAGGCAAATCCGAGATGCTGGCAGCTATGATGTTGAAATGGATGAAGAAAAACCTTCCCGGTATTCGATCTATCAAACTGATTGCCGGGGATATGTTCCATGTATTTCCCGATAAAAAAGGAAATCTTTATGGTATCGGGACTGAAGTTGGAGACTTCTCAAGGGTTACCGATTTTGATCCCGATTTCATCCGTGCATACCGGGCCCTGTTTGAAACGAGCGCCGACAGTAATGTGGAAGATCTGAATTCGCGCAGTACGATCAGCGGGTTGTGCGACATCTCAATGCCTTACAAAATTGATATCATGCTCACCGCTTATAATTTCGGACGTGAGGAAGCAGGAATAAAAAGGTATGCAAATCCCGAAAACTTTATTCTTTATCGCGATTCCCATGGCGAAAGAAAAGAAAAGGCTACCAGCTCTGACAATCCTAACATCCAGCGTACTTTGATGCGTTATACTGCCGATGCGGATATTGTCAAACTGGTTGACCGTCATGGTGGGTACCTCGATGAGGTACTGGGATGGGAGCGTGACGAATTTACAGGAAAAATTTACCTTGTCTCTACCTATAAAATGATGGACAGGATCGATGTTGAAGAGGTGGTAAATATCATGTTTCGTGGGAAGTCATTTATCCGGGAAAACATTCGTTATACGGTAAAAAATGTGAAGTTTGATATTATAAAAAACCGGTTTCAGGTGATGGCCAGACCGGTTGAGGAACAGGGAGAAGAACTGACTTTCCGTCTTGACAGGAATTTCTTTTCTGCGATCTTCGATTCACTGGCCAGTACCCCTGCAGGAAACCCGTTTATTTCCGAACATGGCGAACACGATATCAAGCAACATCTGATCGGTCTGCTCAAAGGAGGGAAAGACGGAAAGTCCGGTGCAAAAAAAATCCAGTTGGGGATCCTTTCTACAGACCTCGGCAGGAAAGGAAAAGAGATCACCGGGCCGCAAAAAGCTGCCGAAGACCTGCGTACACTCATTCAGGAAGTACGCATTATGAACCCGGAGCTGAACCATAAGAAGCAATATGTAAAAGCAAAGATTATTGAAGCTTATGGTCCGCTGTTCAGGCATCACAAACACAGCCTCGAAGTGTGGCGGTATAACTTTATGCTTTACCAGATCGAGGAAATGCGTAAAGCCCGGCTTGTCCGGATAGATGACCCGGCAACGGAAATTGACCTTTCCGGGCTGAAAGATTTTCATCCGTTACCTGAGAATTATGAATTTAGTCCCTTGCTCATAACTCCCAACATGAATATCGAAATCAGCAGTTTCAGTGAAACTTATGATCAGATCATGTGGCTGCCCAACAACCGTGAGTTTGCAGTAGAATTGTATGGCGACACGGCTCAGGTGTATATTGCACATGGTTACGGTGCCGAAACCATTATCAATAACATGGTGATACAGTTACTTATTATGAATGGCTATCTGAACGTTGAAGATATAAATTCGGGAAAAATTACGGAAAAAGTAAACCGGGAAACCATTGCTGCGGCAAAGTTTGCCTGTTCGAAAAGATACCGGGAAGTCACAGGAGAAAAGAGAGCAGGCAGAGATAAATAGCCGGGTTATTTATTTTCTATAAACCTGAACGGGATTTCAGCAATGTCGGACATCTCTTCACCGGCTTCGAACATATCATCATCACCCTCGTCATAGTACCATGTGATATCAACATGATGTCCTTTTCTGCTGATCTCACCAAGTTCCATGAAAATGTCATAAAGAAACTTTGCCGAAGAGGAGTTGAAATATTTTAGTTTGATGGTTATTTTCAAAGGATTTTGTTGATCAAACTTTATCTTTCCTGCTTCTAGGTAATCTTCCCTGAAAGAACGGCACCATTCCAGCACAGGAAAATAAAAGGACCTGACATCCTCGGGTCGCGAGATGCCTGAAATCGTAAATATTTTTTCTGCCGGATCGAAAATAATTTCCGGAGAGACATCCGTGGCATCAATTTTCAGAGCTTCCATCTGTCTGATTGTAGTATGTTGATATATTCAATTATCCCCTTTGTTATTCACAAAGATAAAAAAAAAAGCACAATATATATATTTATGATGATTGTTCTCCGGTATAAAAAGGCACCGGCAATTTATATGCCGGTGCCTTGAATAAACCTAAAATACATAAACAGAAAAATAGTTACAATGAAAAACGATAGGATAGTTTTATAAGGAAAATGTTGTGTGGATGGGTATTTGCCAGGTTCCGGAGATCTGTTCCGAAATCCATCGTTCCTGCCGGACTAAACTGGTTACGGTCCTGAGACCATACCAGGTAAAGGTTTGATCCGGGGACATATTCCCAGCGCAATACCAGGTTGGACTTAAAGGTTTTAAAATTAAAATCCGGATTCCCGACAGCATAATCAGTGTTCCCGTCAAGGTCTTCATCTATGGCATAATATCCGCCATCGGTATCATATGTGATCTCACCGTTATCAAAGGTATGGTAACGGTCGGTAAAAGTTCCGGCATGCGGTTCCGTTACTCTTTTGAAGTCTGAATATTCTCCGGCAGCTATAAATGGCTGACCCCAGTATTGAATGTTCAGATTAGGTGTGATGCTTACATTCAACCGTATGGACATCTCCAGGACTTTCTGGTTAATGTGTGCAAAGATATACCGTTCGTCATTATTAAAATATGTTTTGGTTACATATTGTAATTCCTCGCTGGCGGCAGAATATTTAGGCCGGAGTGTTATAGAGATTGTACTTGTTGGCCGGTAGGTCAGTCCGCCGGAAATATTCTTACTCGTACTTGAATTCTCGAAACCTTCATTAAAACTTCCGGACAAATTGAAAGATAGTTTCTTACGGTCATCACTGCCGACATTCAGATACATTCCGGCACTTCCCGGCGTCAGGAATGATGGTCCTCCGCGTAACAGGGCATTTGAACGGCGGTTACTGTTAAAATTTACGGATGAAAAGACGCGCCAGTAATTTTTAAACTGGGTATGGAAATTAACATTTCCGCCTTTTACCAGGTTGTTCCCGCCAAAATCCCAGGCAGACCATTGATTTACATTCACACTGAAATTCCGGAAAATACTGAATGGTTCCCATATCCTGTATCCGACCCAGAAGATTTGCAGAATTTCATCCGTTGTCCGCATATAGCCGACATCATTCAGTTCCAGTCCGGGTGTTTTCCACGTAAGGAAAGCCAGATACTGCCAGTGTCCTCCTCCGATTTTTCCTACCTGTATCCTTCCACCATTCCCCATCAGTGAGGTCCTTGATGAATCGTATTTAAGATAAGTTGCATCTGGGCGTTGAAAGTAATGCGCTGAAGCACGCTGTGTCCGGATCAGAGCCGTCGAATCTCCGTTTACCTGGCTGAAGTAAGTTTTGATGGTCAGGTTATAGTTCCGGTTATTCCAACTGTGGGAGAAATCCAGACCCCCGGTGTAGGCCGATTTGTGCAACCAGTTGAGGTTTGGGTTCTCAATATCCCGGTTTACGGAAGTAATAATCCCGCCTATGGATGTCCGACCCTGGCCGTAATCCTTTTGAATCCTGCCAACGGCATAGTTGGTTAACGGTTCTACCGATTCAAACCTGCGCTCACCATCCAGGTCAATTTCGGCCTTTTCACGAGCAGTAACACTCTCAAGAAAACCAATGGACAAGCCATCTTTTGTTTTCCCTGAGACCTTGGCGGCACCAAGAATTCTTGTAAAATCAGGCATATCGGTATATTCACCGGAGGAGAGATGCGGGTAGCCGTGGGGTTGTCTGCCGATGCGGCGCGAATAGAACAGATTCTCTGCCGATAAATCCCCGTCACCTCCCATCAACTGAAAATTATAAATGTTCTTGCCTTCAACGAAAAACGGTCGTTTTTCTTCAAAGAAAGTTTCATAAGCGCTCAGATTCAATAGAGACGGGTCGGCTTCCACCTGCCCGAAGTCGGGATTTACCGTAAAATCCATGGTAATATTGTTGGTCAGGCCGATTTTTCCGTCAACGCCGCCATTGTAATAATTTCCTTTGCCGGTACGAAAAGGATTTCCGCTTTCAGACTTGAAACGTTCCGTGCTGGCTACCCCGTAAGGAGCAATTTCTACCTGTTTTTTCGGTTTGATGCCGTCAATACCGTGCAGTTCACCAAAAAGATGGATCAAACCGGGTGCATCCTGGGGTATATACTGCCAAAATGAGATCTCCTGCTTACGGTACAGGACACGGCCTAACTGTAATCCCCACACCTGTTTCTCACTTTTCCCAAAACGCAACTGACTCAGCGGGATACGCATCTCGGCATTCCAGCCATCATTTTTGATACGCGTTTTTACATACCAGATCGGATCCCAGGTAAGATCCTGGTTCTGGCCGTCACCCGTCCAGATAAAATCTGCTTTCACACCTCCGGCGCTTACCAGAAATCCAAAAGCGGTAAGGTGATCAAAATAACTGTCAATGAAAATACCTGCCACATCACCCAACATCATCATGTCATCATCTTTTTGTGCTAACCGGTGTTCTATACTGTCCGAACTGGTATCATAAAGTTTCATGGCAACATAGAGGTTGTTGTCATCATAAAGTATCTTAAACGCCGTCTGTTGTGACGGGGCAGCCCCTCCGTACGGCTGAAACTGGACAAAATCACCGGTCCAATCGACTGCCTGCCAGGCCGGATCATCAAACTCACCGTTAATTACAGGGGCTGAATTTGCCCGAGAAGCATTAAATATCCGCCTTTCATATACCGGCTTCCCTTTCTTTGCAGCAAAGGCTCCGGACATCAAATATGCCAAAGCCAGAGTAACAATAAAAGCTTTTCTCATCGGTTCCTTCATATTAAAATAAGGTTAACATTAATTATTAAATCATTAAACTCTTCACTCAGGCAAAACAAAACAGGTGCTGAATTCATTACGTCAACTTATAATATTTGAATGTATGCATATGACGTATGAAGAAGCAGAATGTTGCAGGGTGATTTTTTTTTTGTTTATTCTCTACGCCTTATTCTTTTGGAATCCATTATTTAACATTGGAAAAACTTGACATTTTCTATTTATTTTCTTAATTTACAGCTCTTACTTTTTCTGCTGATCAAACCAACAGGTCATGTCCCCGAAATCTTTAAGTTTGAATGGCACCTTTTCGGGTAACTCTGGACGCTTTCAGATAAAAACGAATATTGTCTTGGTTGATAATATGACTTCTTCCTGTCATGGGTTACACAGGACAGATTTTCTGATATTCAGATCAGCTTTGAGCAAAAACAGATAACGGTTACAGTAACGGTAAATTATAAATCATTCTTAAAAAAACTGGCATGAAAACACTAACCAGCAACAGGAAACTATGGATTTTAAGAATCCGCTTCATGATCGTTTTAACTTTTATCTTTTCGCATTTAACCTTATTTGGTCAGGCTCCACAAGGGTTTAACTACCAGGCAGTAGCCCGCAGCAACGGAGAGATATTGAAAAACACAACGATGGACGTTCGTCTTTCAATCCTTCAGGGATCTGAAACCGGAAATGCAGCATGGACCGAAACACAAACGGTCGTAACCAATGATCTTGGTCTCTTTACCATTCAGGCCGGAAGTAACACACCGGTTGATTTGGATTGGAGTACGGGTCCATATTATCTGAAAGTCGAAACATACCTGGATGACGGGAATGGTTTCACGGAAATGGGCACAACCCAATTGCTTTCAGTGCCTTATGCATTGTATTCAATGAATGCAACCTATACAGACGATGCGGATCCCGACCCTGAAAATGAAATCCAGGATTTACAACTCAATGGGAATCTTTTAAGCCTGACACTGAAAGAATTACCGACAGTGATAGATCTGTCGGCATATATCGATGATGCAGATGCAGATCCGGTCAATGAAATACAGGATTTACAGCTCACAGGAAATATCCTGACAATTACAAAAAACGGTTCAGCCACAGCCATTGATCTGAGCCCGTATCTGGACAATCCCGGCTGGAACAAGACTGGTACAGATACACTGACTTATGCCGGGAGTGTTGCGGTAGGAACGTCACAACCCTTTGGCTCAAAATTAGCTGTACAGGGTGATGATGTTGTCAGTGAAGATCCGCTGTTTGAGGTAAAGCGCAAGGACGGGCAAACCGTATTTGCTGTTTATAATGAAGGTGTGCGTATTTATGTGGATACATCCTCTGCAAAAGGGAACCGCGGTGGTTTCGCGATTGGTGGATTTGGTGCTGCCAAAGGTACAGGACCGGAATACCTGCGGGTAACCCCCGATAGTGTCCGTATCTACATTGATCCGACAGATAACAAAGGACGCAGAGGAGGGTTTGCCATTGGTGGATATGATGCCAGCAAAGGGATAACCCAGGAATATCTCAGGGTGACTGACGACAGCACACGGATATATATAAACAATACAATAGCAAAAGGACCTAAAGGCGGTTTCGCGATCGGAGGATTTGGAGCTGCCAAAGGTAAAGGTCCGGAGTTTCTTAGAATTACCGATGACAGCACCCGGATTTATTTTAATACCACAACTGCCAAAAAAAACAGGGGAGGGTTTGCCATTGGCGGATATGATGCTTCAAAAGGACCATTGCAGGAATATCTCAGGGTATCTGAAGATAGTGTCCGGATATATATTGACGATACCGTGACAGTAAAAGGGAATCGTGGAGGATTTGCCATTGGCGGTTTTGGTGCAGCCAAGGGGGTATCAAAAAATTATTTTAATGTTTCGGGCCTGGCAACAGCTGAAAAAATTACCGGCGAAAACAGAATTCTGTGGTATCCCAGGAAAAATGCATTCATGACCGGGAGGGTAATTGTAGAATCCGACGACAGCGTTGGCGTCAACAGCATGTCATCAGGATATGAAACAAAAGCGGTTGGGGATTATTCAGAAGCTTTCGGATATCAGACCACATCGAGAGGAAGTTATTCCATGGCCATCGGGAAGAATTCCCTGGCGCATGGAAATAACTCCTTTGCCTTTGGGAATATGGCGAGGGCATCCAAAGATGATGCGTTTGCTTTGGGAACAGGGGCTTTTGCCACAGGACCGAAGAGTTTTGCTTTTGGCTCGGTAGGTATCGATTCAACCGGGGCTGTTACAGGGAATACCATTGCATCGGGAGAGAATGCTTTTGCTTTAGGCCTTGGTTCACGGGCAAGCGGATTGGGTGCCTTTGCTATCGGAGCCAATGATACGGCTTCCGGGTCATTTGCCCTGGCGCTGGGATATAAATCAAAAGCAAGCGGGGACTGGTATGCGACGGCCATGGGCGCTTATGCCGAAGCAACAGCAAGTTATACAACGGCAATGGGTTACCGCTCAAAAGCCACTGCAAGCGGGGCCGTAGCGCTGGGCAGGTATGCCGAAGCGACGGCTAATGGTGCCACAGCATTGGGAGGATATACCACTGCCAGCGGATGGTATTCTGTTGCCGGGGGTTATGGAACAACAGCTTCCGGAACCAGATCGGTGGCTTTCGGAAGGGATAATACCGCTTCGGGAAGCTATGCCACGGTCATGGCCAGGGATAATACGGCGGCCGGTCAATATTCTCTGGTTGGTGGAAGATATGCTTCATCAGGAACCAGCGGTAGTTATTCAGTTTCCTGGGGATATCAGACTGCAGCTACAAATGCATATTCCGTTGCCTTTGGTTATCAAACCACTGCCAGCGGTGCCTATTCAGCTGCCCTGAATTATAATACAACAGCCTCGGGAAGCCGGGCTACTGCTATGGGTTACAGTACGGTTGCCAGTGGCACGGCATCGCTTGCGGCAGGAACAAATACCAGTGCAACAGGAGATTATGCAACAGCCCTGGGGGATTGGGGATCAACTGCACAGTCTTATGCATCTCTCGTCATCGGGAGGTATAATGTTAAAGAGGGGTCAACAACAAGTTGGGTCTCTTCGGATCCCTTGTT
>JAADHC010000035.1 GCA_013152085.1 Chlorobiota bacterium | reverse complement strand
TGATTTGCTGCCACATCGTAGTTCACCGTACACCTGCCATCAGGCCAGTCCACTACGAGGGAATCTACCGTAGTTACAGCGCCGAGCCCGAAATGAAGCCGGTTATCAACACAGGATTTAAAACCCCGCATGGGTACTTGTTCCTGCCAGTTTATCATCCCGTTGTAGTAAAGGGTTACATTGGCTCCTATGGCGCCGGTATTTTCTCCGGCACCTTTCAAACTCAGTGAAAGAAAATTTGTTTCAGGTTTCCCCTGTGATTCATTCCTGTAAACAAAAGAAGGCATATTTACATTGTTTATAACCATATCCAGATCCCCGTCGTTATCCAGATCGCCATAAGCAGCACCATTTGAATGAGAAGGTGTTCCCAGGCCCCACACACCGGACAGGTTGGTAAAGGTCAGATCATGGTTATTATGAAATGCATAATTGGGTACCCTGACCGAGGGAATTTTATCGATAATGGTTAAAATAGCTTTTCCATCGGTCTGGATCATAGAACGCATGATGGCAGGATCAGAATAAAAATCCAGGTAATCGCGATCCAGCAAGTCCTTATAGATACCGTTAGCCACGAAAATATCCTTCCATCCGTCATTGTCAAGATCCATGATCAGTGCCCCCCAGCTCCAGTCTGTGGAGCTGACACCGCTCAGCCTTCCGATTTCACTGAAAGAACCGTTCCGGTTATTTAATTGAAGAACATTCCGGGCAAATTGCCGATAATATCCATTTTTCAGCTTTTTTTGATAATTCTCCCAGTTGTCGAACAATGCTTTTGTTTTCAGCCGTGCATTGCCTTCAGGCGTCATTTCCGTGGCAAAGATATCAGGGTAGGCATCATTGTTGATGTCCGCCATATCCGCACCCATGGCTCCCAGGCTGATTTCACGCATCTGGTCAACGAGGGATTCCGTAAATGTGCCATCCTTATTATTAATATAAAGGTAATCTCTTTCAAAAAAGTCATTGGACACATAAATATCCAGCCAGCCGTCACGATTAACATCACCGACACTGACACCGAGGCCAAAACCGATCTTACTCCCATAAATACCCGCTTCTTCGCTGACATCTTTAAAATGGCCACCGTCATTCCGATACAATTTATTGCCACCCAGGGTATCACGGATTTGCCTTTGTCCCGGCTTAAGGTCATATTCCGTTACCGATTGAAAGGAGTTGTTCAGGAGGTAGCAATCAAGGTCTCCGTCCCGGTCATAATCAAAAAAGGATGCATGGGTTGACAGACCGACATTGGCAAGGCCATACTCAGCTGCTTTTTCCGTAAAGGTCAGGTCCCCGTTGTTTATAAACAATTCATTATAACGGTGATTGCGGTTGGGATCTCCGGATTTGCATACATAAATATCCAGCCAGCCGTCACCATTAATGTCAGCAATACTTACCCCGGTAGACCAGACATCTGGACAAGCTACCCCGGCTTTCTCCGTAATATCCTCGAAGATAAAATTTCCCTTGTTAATATAGAGTTTATTATCGACAAGGTTCCCGCAAAAATAAATATCGGGTAAACCATCATTATTAAAGTCGCCAAGGCCAACTCCCGCCCCGTTATAAAAATTTCTGTACGTATATGTATTGTATTGTTCAGTATATTCAACCCGGTTAATGAAGCCGATATGGGTTTGTTTCTTATCAAGAAGTGTAAACAGGGGTTTCTGAACGGAATCAGAACGTTTCGATTTACAAGTCCACATCGTTAAGGATATCAACAGCATCCCCCCTATCCAGCCTCTATATCTCAAATACTTCATAAAGTGAAGCAAACCTTAAAATAACCGAATTACAAAATAAACAGAAAAATATGAATCTTATACAGAAAAAAGAAAGAAAGCAAGCAGATTATGCTTGCTTTCTTTAAACAAGAATACATTAAATAAGGTTAATAGCCCGTGTTTTGTTTAAGGTTCGGGTTCGCATCCAGTTTATCCCTGTGAATGGGATACAGGGTAGTATAGGATTGTGTATTCAGGACATCACCCGGATTATAGAAGGGCAGTACCCATTTATCCACATCGGTAAAGAATCCCCAACGGATCAAATCCTGGCGTCTTTGGTTTTCGGCGAACATTTCACGACCGATTTCGTTAAACAATTCTCCGCCGGAAACAACACCGCCAGCCAGATCAAAACTCAGCGGACCATCAAGTGTCGTCAGTTCCGAAACTCCGGCACGATCACGAATCTGGTTAACCAACGCCAAAGCTCCGGCATTGTCACCTGTACGCCAGAGTGCTTCTGCTTTCATCAACAGCACATCGGCATAACGGAAGACAGCATAGTCATTGCTCATGTTACCCGGATCACTACCCATGGCAATTTCCCATTTGCCAATTCTCACACCGGCCTGGCGCAATGCCTGCGGGCCCAATTCATTGATCTGGGGTTGTCCCGATCCGATACTTCCGAAATTAAGGGGAGCACCATCAGGATCTCCAAGCAGCGGAACGGGTTGCCTGTCAGGTTGCGGAGCTTCAAAACCGTCATCCGTAACTAAAGTTTTACCATCGGCTTTATATTGGTAACCGGCGATAAAATTACCACGTTTTGTAGCAGGTCCATCGAGTGTTCCCACATCACCCTTACGCAGATCGGCATCCTCATAAGAATTGTAAAATTCTTCAAGGGTACAGAAACCATTCCATGGCTGTGCCGTCAGATTATAGGTTTGCTGGCTGCCATAGTGTAAAGTCCGTACAGCCATTTGAAAACCTCTGAAAAATACCTGATCATAGGGAATGGCAAATATAATCTCAGCAGAACCGGAATTATCCACATTGAAACTGGCAAAATAGTTACTTTCGAGTGAGTACAAACCCGAGTTAATTACTTCGTTACAAGCAGTAATGACCTTACTCCACATTTCCGAACCGGAATATACACCGGCATTCAGGTACAACTTGGCAAGCAAGGTTTGTCCGGCATAGTAATTCATACGGCCATACGTAGTACCGTCAACCGCTTTGGACAATTTGGGTACGGCGTCTTCCAGATCGCTTACAATAGCGTTAAAAACATCCTTTCTGGGTACGGTAGCCGGTGTTGCTTCTGCGTTGGCAAAATCAAGGACAAGCGGCACATTCCCGTACATATCGATCAATTGCCAGTAGAAGAAACCGCGAACGGCT
>JAADHC010000006.1 GCA_013152085.1 Chlorobiota bacterium | reverse complement strand
ACCGAATCGTCATCATTCACCTCCTCGCGTGAGACCAGGGTCCATTGATTTTTGTCTATTTCCGGGAAAAAAACATCTCCCTCAAAGGATTGACGCACCCGTGTAATATAAAGCCGGCCGGCCAATGGCATGAACTGGCGGTAAACCGATCCGCCCCCCATGACAAAACATTCCTCGCCGGCAGGGCACTTCTCCATGGCCTCCGCAACGGAATAAGCCATAACGGCACCTTCAAAATGTTCGTCCGGATGATCGGTGATGACAATATTTTTCCGTCCCGGCAGCGGCTTTACCGGCAGAGACAACCACGTATTCCTGCCCATGATCACCGGATGTCCCGAGGTAAGTTTCTTAAACCGCTTCAGGTCACCGGAAATATGCCACAACAACCGGTTGTCTTTCCCGATGGCATGGTTCCCGGCAATCGCAACAATGATGGAAAATGTTTTGTCCTTCATACCGAAATCTCCCCTTTGATATGCGGATGCGCCTGGTAATCACTTAAGATAAAATCATCAATAACAAAATCGAAAATACGCTTCCTTTCCGGATTCAGCGTCATGCACGGCAGCGGATACGGCGTGCGGGTCAACTGGAGTTTCACCTGTTCGGTATGATTCAGGTAAATATGGGCATCACCCAGGGTATGCACAAATTCCCCGGGTTGCAATCCCGTAACCTGTGCCATCATCAGTATCAGTAATGCATAGGATGCAATATTGAAAGGAACGCCCAGAAAAATATCGGCGCTGCGCTGATAAAGCTGGCAGGAAAGTTTTCCGCCGGCAACATAAAACTGGAACAGGATGTGACAGGGCGGCAAGGCCATTTTATCCAGTTCACCAACATTCCAGGCACTTACGATATGGCGCCGGGAATCCGGGTTGCTTTTTACGGATTCGATCACCCGTGAGATCTGGTCTATATGCCTGCCGTCTTCAGCCGGCCAGGAACGCCATTGGTATCCGTAAACCGGGCCCAGCTCTCCATTTTCATCCGCCCATTCATTCCATATGGTCACCCGGTTTTCATTCAGGTATCGGATATTGGTGTCTCCTTTCAGAAACCAGAGCAGTTCGTGAATGATAGAACGGAGATGCAGTTTCTTGGTTGTAAGCAGGGGAAATCCTTCCGCCAGGTTAAAGCGCATCTGGTAACCAAAATAACTGATGGTCCCGGTTCCTGTCCTGTCTTCTTTCCTTACCCCGTGTTCCAGAACGTGTTTACAGAGGTTGAGATATTGCCGCATTACGAATCTGTTTTATAGGTATAATCTGTTTTTGTAAAAATAAGCATTTATCCCGCCTCCTCTTCTCTTTACCGGACATAGTTTTCCATATCTTTTCCACTGTTTTTGCAGAGACCCGGGGCATAAAAATATCCGTGAAATTTGGTAATGAGGATGTTTTACAATATCTTAATTGCCTGATATTTTGAATTGTATTGATCGTTCCCTATGTTAAGATACCTGAAATATTTATTCATTGTTTTCCTTCTCTTCAACACTTATATAAAAATGAACGGCCAGAGCCTGAAAAACCTGTTTCCATCTGCGATATCTCCCTGGGAGGCCAAAGAACCTGTCAGATATTTTGATACCGCAACACTTTACGAATATATTGACGGCGGGGCAGAGCTTTTTATCTCATACGATTTTAAAAAAGCCGCCAGCCTTAAATATACCTCTGAAGATCAACCTGACATTGTCGTGGATATTTTCGATATGGGTTCTCCGGCAAATGCTTTCGGCGTTTTCTGTCATGTCCGTGAAAAGACAGACCCGCATTACGGGCAGGGGGCCCAGGTGTACGATGATGCCATCGTCTTCTGGAAAGGGCCTTATTATATCTCTGTTATGGCCTATGATATTACTCCTGAAGTCAAAACAGCGCTTCCGGAAATGGCCGGAACGATTGATGAACGGATTTCCGTTACCGGGCCTTTACCGGAAATATTAAAACGCCTTCCCGGATCCGGCCTGGAGAAAAACAGCATACTCTATTTCCATCATTACATCTGGCAAAATACCCTCGGTTTTCTGGCCGATACGAATTTTTTACCCATCCATTCCGGAACGGATGCTGTTCTGGCAAATTACATTTTTAATAAGGACAAACAGACGCTTTTACTGGTTGAGTATAAAAATTCCGGGGATGCGCGAAATGCGCTTAAGAATTTCACCGCTGCCTTTGATCTTCCGATGAAAAACCCGGTCTTTTCCAGGCTTGAAGATGGTACCTGGATAGGGGCGCTGCAAACAGCATCCCGTTTTGTCCTGGTCTTCCGGGGAAAAAACCGGAAAAATACCGAATACCTGATCCGTAATTTTCAACAACAACCATGAAACGAACACGAACCGAGCGAAGCGGTCTTATGAATAAAATGAATAATATTTTAAGCATATGAAAAAACAAGAAACCATTACGCGTCGTTCCCTGATCAAGAAATCAGCCATTGCCGCCGCCGGGGGAACATTGCTTATGAACTTGCCGGTACATGCATTTGGCACGGAAAACAAAAGTACAAAGGTTGTCCTGATCCGCCATAAAGATGTTGTCGGTAACAAAGGAAAAATAAATGCAGACATTCTGCAGGATATGCTTGACCGGGCCGTAGCGTCTCTTACCGGTGAATCAACCACCGGGAAAGCCTGGTCCCGGATCATTCAACCCGGGGATATCGTAGGGATAAAATCCAATGTATGGAACCGGCTTTCCACACCTCCCGGACTTGAGTCGGCCATTAAGCGCCGCGTACAGGAAACAGGAGTGAAAAACGGAAATATAAGCATCAATGACAGGGGGGTTCTTACCGACCCGGTTTTTCAAAAAGCCACTGCTTTGATCAATACATGTCCGCTGAGGACACATGCCTGGGCAGGATTGGGAACACTCATAAAGAATTATATTACCTTCTCGGACAACAAACCCTCTTTTCATCCCGATTCCTGCGCCGACCTGGCCACATTATGGGAATTTCCGCAGGTAAAAGGAAAAACCAGGCTGAATATCCTGGTAGTACTGACACCGCTTTTCTATGGTGTCGGCCCGCACCATTTTAACCGGAAATATGTCTGGAATTATAACGGACTGCTTGTGGGATTTGACCCGGTAGCCGTTGATGCTGTCGGAGCAGAGCTGATCCGTACAAAAAGAAGGGAATTTTTCAAAGAAGATATCCCGATCAATCCTCCGCCGAAACACATACTGTTAGCTGACCAGCGATATCACCTGGGGACTGCCGATTTGGGAAGAATTGACCTGGTAAAACTGGGCTGGAAAGAAAATATCCTGATCTGAAACAAGATGAATCCAAAAAGACAATCTCCTGATAAACAATTATTTATTTCTTGCGAAATTAAATTTCATGTTCGTTTCAGAATATTAACTCCGGATATGTAATTCACATTAACTTATAATTCCGGTATGAAACAGGTGAAAAGAGAACTCATTGCCCGGTCATGATCCATTCCGCAATCCGGTTAATTACATCCGCAGAGACATGTCCCCGCTTATAATAATCATCCGGGATACTTTTCCCCTGTCCCTTCATAAACAAATGGTTTAACTGCGGAAAAGAAGTAAACCGGGCATTATCTATTCCTGTCAATCCTTTTTTCCAAAGAGAAAAATCGGTCATGGTCACCTGGTAATCCCGCTCTCCCTGCAAAACAAGTATGGGTATCTGAAGCTGAACCGCGGTCTGTACAGGATCATAATACCGTAAGGATAGCCAATAGGATGCCGGAATACCCAGTGGCAGGGAAGATGGAGATGCCGTATCTGACAATGCCCTGCTTTTAACGAGGCTCACCTGCTTTGCCAGTACCGCAATTTCCGCACTATCCTGTGAAGAGTAACCGTCCAGGCCAAGAAGGTACCTGACCTGTTCCATGATAAGCTCTTCGAGAGGCCTGGCGTTGGCAGCTAAAAGAATAACGCCTTTCAGACCATCCGCCTGTTTCGCAATCTGCGGGGCAAGATATCCTCCCAAAGAATGACCCAGCAGATATACGCCACCGGCATCTTTTCTTTTCACGGCTGCCCTTATCGCTGAAACAGCATCTTCGATTACCACATCTTCAACCGTTACTTTTTCAGGATCCATGAGCGAACCATAGGTAAACGTACGTTTATTATACCTTAGTACGCCGATACCCCTTGAAGACAAACCCCAGGCAATATCCTTGAATACTTTGTTTGACAAGACGGTTTCATCCATATCTTCGGGACCGGAACCGTGAACCAGGACAACCACCGGAAACGACGACTTACCAACAGGAAGGGTTAATATGCCCTTCAGACGGAAAGTATCGGTTACAATTTCAACGGGTTGTTCTGTAAACCGGGATGTGTCGGCATAAGAAGGCATTTTCCAGTTTTGTTCTTTGGCCGGCATAAAAAACAATCCGGCAATTTCATCTTCCGGATTAAACACCACCTTCATATCCAGGGTCGTACGCTCAAACCTGCAGGTCAGGTAAACGGCGAAATAGGGAGGCCTGGATTCTGTACGGTATTTTCCGTTTCCGATATACCTGCCCACCTGCTTTTGCAATGCTTCCCAAACCTGCCGTAAGGTTTCCGCAGGCATCCGTGCAGTAAGGACAGAATCAAAAGGTTGTACGGCAAGAGGGTAATCTTCTTTGACAAGATTATCTAAAAACCGCTGTGCTTCCGTAACTCTCGGATCAAAACCCTGGGCGAACGAATCAAGACCGGCATTGATACAGATTACGGTAATTCCTATGAAAATAATAATCCTGGACATTTCTTATTACTGTTTGAGAAGTATGCCAACCCAACCGCCGCCGGGAGCCATCTTCAGGGTTATCTGGTCCCCGGAGCGGACAGTGGTACCGCCGGTAGCAAAATCTTCGGCAAAACGGCCGGCATTCACACCGTCTTTATAAAACCTCAGGTCATAACGCCCCGGCGGAAGGAAACCCAGATCAATTTTTACCTGCCTGGGTTGTTCATTGCTCATCCCGCCGATATACCAGGTATTTTCCTTACGACGGGCCGTAACTACATACTCGCCCACTTTTCCCGCCAGAGGTATTGTCTCATCCCATGTTACAGGAACCTCGGCCAGAAACGAAAGGCATTCCGGTTCTCTCAGATAATTGGACGGATTATCGGCGAGCATTTGCAAAGGACTTTCAAAAACAACATACATCGCCAGCTGGTGTACACGGGTACCCTGGCTCATCGGACGGCTGAAAGAAGCATGGAAGTTTACTTTCTGTGCATTCCGCATGGCTCCCGGTGTATAATCCATCGGGCCGGCAACCATCCGTGTAAAAGGGAGTGTCACGTTATGTGCGGGTGTGATCACATCCGACCATTTGTTCCATTCCAAACCACGAACCCCTTCGCGTGTGATTACATTGGGATATTCACGCCGGAGACCGGAAGGTTTATATGCCCCGTGAAAATCAACCAATAAATGCCGCCGGGCAGCTTCCTTTGCCACTTTCCGGTAATAGTTGACCATCCATTGGTCATCCCGCTGCATAAAATCTACCTTGATCCCCTTGATCCCCAACGCTTCAAACCGGTTCAGGGCCTCCTCCATCTGGTCGTAAAGCGTTTTCCAGACAACCCATAATATGATACCAACATTTTTCTCCTTACCGTATCGTACAATTTCCTCCAAATCCACATCGGGATTGATATCCATCAGGTTTCCAAGCTTGTACCATCCTTCATCCAGAATGATATATTCAATGCCCTGGCTCGAAGCAAAATCAATGAAATATTTATAGGTTTTCGTATTTACCCCCGAAGTGAAATTCACCTTGTAAACATTCAATGCGTTCCACCAGTCCCAGGCCACTTTCCCCGGTTTGATCCAATCCGTATTTTTCAGTTTCAGCGGAGCAGCCAGCTTATAAACCATCTGGCTGGCCAGCAGGTCTTTATCCTCAGGGACGATGATCATCACACGCCAGGGATACTTTCTTGTACCATTTGTCTTTGCAAGATACGCTGCCCGTTCAACCGGTTCGACATTCCGGTCACCGGTTTGCCTGACTTTTAGCGGATAGTGCGGGAAAACACCTTTAATCCCACGGGTACCGGTACCGTCAAGCCACATTCCCGGATAATCATCCAGATCAGACTCCGTAAGCAGGATACGCGGTCCGTTTTCAGAAACAAACAATGCCGGAAGGCTGGCAATATCCCCCGGTTGAATATCGGTTACATCCAGGTGGATATATTCCCGCTCATTATGCGAGAAGAAACTTTCTTCCCTGGGATAAAATGATTTTGTATGCCCGGGAAACAGATAATGGATCCCTTCCTCCTCAACAATAACAGAATCGGGAAAAGAAGTCTGAAACCGGTAGGCAACACCATCATTATAAATACGGAACACAAGTTTGTAATTGCCTTTGCAAACCAGGGTCAGTTCACGGTAATGGTTTTCAATCCTGCTGCTTTTTACCGGGACAACCGGATGAAGCACTTCCTGCTGTTCAGCCTTCACGGTTTTTTCCACGACCACATGTTCTCCGATAATGTTTTTATTCTTAATTTTTAAAAAAATATTCCCGGCGCCGGCAACATACTGTCCTGCCCGGTAAACTTCAAAATGAATATTATTTCCGGTATAGATTATAAGTTTTAGCTGATTATCCGGTGACAGGATGCGATAATCTTTTGCAAAACCTGCAGGAGTAAGTATCAACAGTGAAGAAAGGAGGATGAAAAACTTTTTCATGGTTAAACGTTATATTATGGTTTAATGATCATCTCAGTTTGTATTCAATACCACGTTCTGCAAGACCGGAAAGGATAAAGTTAAAATTTTCTTCGTTCCTTCCGGCATATTCAGGCGGAACAATGCCTCTTTCTTCAATTTTTCCGTCAAGCATCAGTCTGGCTATGGCCGTACAGGTATATCCTGTAGTACGGGCCATCGAAGTAGTTTCCGATTTCCGGTCATACTGATCAAACATGTCATAGATGAGCAACTTCGCTTCACCTCTTTTATTATTCCCGGCAATTTCCACACGCATAACGGTAAAATCCTCTTCTCCGGGATTCAGTTTCCACTGATCGAAGAGCAGGCGGGCTGTTAAATCAATCGGCCGTATTTTTTTCCCATTCACATCTATTTCATCATAAGAGAAGAACCCGCTTTCCCGCAGCATTTTCAGATAATCAATGGTTCCGGGATAACGCAGGGTTTTCTCGATCATGTTTGGAATTTTGATGGTTTTAAGTAAAGTCCGCAATCCATCCGAATTCCAGGCTTCGAGTGTTCCGATACCGGGGAAATTCACCAGCTCGGCATCCGAAAGGGCAGGCCGGACCACTTCACCGGAATGTTCGATAAATCTTGCCGGCCGGACATATTCTTCGATAACATCCATAGGTGAAAAAACAGCTTTATATTCAAAGGGCCACTCCCTGACCTTTGGAAGGCCCCCCACCAAACAGCGGTAACTTTTCACTTCCATCACCCCGTCATAATAGCCAAGAAAGATATTACTCATTCCCGGGGCAACGCCACAATCCACCACCACCGTGACATCCTGTGAAAGAGCTTCGTCATGCAACCGGAACGGATCCTGCGGGAAAAAAGAAATATCAACCATATTTTTCCCCGTACGGATCACATTTCTGACCGTTTGATACCCCATAAACCCGGGAACGGCACCAATGACAAGATCCTGGTCCCGGATCACGGCCACTACATTCCGGGAAACCGACAGATCTGTCTGAACGGTTTTAATTCCGTGCTTTTGCTGTAGTGCTTCCAGCGCATTTTTATTTATATCCACTGCCGTAACGTCAAAATCAAGGTTCAGATCAATAGCAATGGCACTTCCAACCATCCCGGTTCCCAAAACAACAATTTTCTTTTTACTCATTTTGATTTATTTTGAAAAGTACTTCCAGAGATAACAGATTAATAGGTTGATTTCATGGCTCCGCCGTCTACGGCTATCCACTGCCCGGTTATATAACGGTTTTCAGGTGATAACAGAAAAGCCGCGAGCCCGGCGATTTCATCCGGTGTACCAAACCTCCCCGCAGGGATGCCGGATTCATGCAAAGATTTAATCTCTTCAACCGATTTCCCCTGGCGGGTCGCCGTTTTCCCGATATTGTCAAGGAGACGGTCCGTTTCAATAGCGCCGGGCAGGATGGCATTGATCATGATGTTGATACAGGCAATATCCAGGGAAAGTGTTTTCAGAAAAGCAATCAGCGCCGACCGCATCGTATTGGATAAAACCAGATGCGGAATCGGTTGTTTTACCCCCGAAGAGGCAATAGCGAGAATCCGTCCGTATGCCCGTGCTTTCATAAGCGGGACCATGCGACGTAGCAACCGTACCGGAAAAAGAAAATGATTCTCAAAAGCTTCCTGCCATAACTTGTCATCCGGATCGAGTACTCCTGTAACCGGCGGCCCGCCCGTATTCAGGATAACACCATCCGGGGCACCCCAGTTCTCCTCAATCCATTCTGCTACAGCAAGAATATCTGTCTCTTTGGCCGAATCCATAACATGAGTACGAACCTTCCCTTTCATCCCGGACAACCGACGCGCAGCCCTTTTCAGCTTTTCCGCAGAACGGCTGCTGATCAGCACTTCAGCACCCTCGGCTGCCAATGCTTCTGCACAGGCAAAACCAATGCCCGCACTGCCACCGGTAACCAGCAATTTCTTATTCTTAAGTTTCAGATCCATGATAAACGCTTTTTATATCATTCTTTAAAACGGGAAATCCGGAAATTTTCGCTTCGACAATATCGCCATCCTTAATTTCTGCCGCACCCGGAGTACCTGTAGAAATGATATCTCCCGGTTTCATGGTAAAAATCCGTGACATAAAACCAACCAGGAAAGCCGGGGAGAATCTCATGTGATCCACCGTGTTTGAAGCAATCTCCTCACCGTTATGCCAGGTAGCCACCTTTAGTTTACCAATATCTTCAAATTCCTCCGGTGTAATCATAACGGGGCCGAAACTAAAAAAAGTATCAAAACTTTTTGAAAGGGACAGATAGCGTGGATTCAGTTTCAGGATATCCAGTGAAGTCACATCAATCACCGGAACAAAACCGGCAACATATTGTTTCCATTTTTCAGGTTTGATATTTCTGGCTTCCCTGCCAATGATGATGCCTAACTCAGCTTCGGCAGTAGTGCGGCCTGATAATTCCGGGACAATAATCGTTTCGTTATGGCCAATGATGGTCGTAGGCGGCTTATTAAAACCGGCAGGGTACCGGTCCGGTTGTTTCGCTTTTAGATCCAGGGCATGCCCGGCATAGTTCAATCCGATACCCCAGATCTTTTCCGGAGAATAAAACGGAGGCAAAAATGTTAATGATCCTGTTTTCAGCGAACATTCCCGTATAAAATCCCGGGATTCGACCTGTGAACGGAACCATTCCGATAAACCAATCAATTTATCCTCACGGATCAATGATATTACATGTTCCGGAAAACCGGTATTCCGGAAATGGTTTACCCTGGAAAGAGGAAAACTTCGATTCCCCTCAATGATTACAGCAACTTCCGCACCATCAAGAAGAATATTCGCCAGTTTCATACGTTTAAACTTTTAATTTCCCCGGTATGTTTTTTCTCATTAACCCAGGATCATTCCGATAATTGTGGCTGAAAGCAGGGAAGCAATCGTTCCGCCCAGCAGGGCACGCATCCCGTAACGTGCAAGCAGGGACCGCTTCGTGGGGGCCAGTGATCCGATGCCTCCGATTTGAATGCCAATCGAAGCAAAATTGGCAAAACCACACAACATATAGGTCGCCATGATAATCGACTTGGGTGAAAAAAATGCACCGGCTTCCTTAAGATGTGCCAGGCTGATATACCCGATAAATTCGGTCATAATAATTTTTTCACCCAGCAACTGCCCGACCAGGGTAATGTCTTGTTTAGCCACACCGATAAGCCACATCAGAGGAGAGAGCAGATAGCCCAGCAAAAACTGCAGGGATAATGCATGATAACGGGCATGCGTAACATGTTCAACCCACTGGTTTACAGAGCTCCACTGCCCGAACTTTAGCAGGATATAATTGATCATGGCGATAAAAGCGAGAAAAACAAGGAGCATGGCAGCAACATTGGCAGCCAGTTTTAACCCCTGAATAGTCCCGTTAGATATGGCATCCAGTACATTTGAACCGACTTTTTCCTTAGTAATTTCAACATCGGTATTGACAGATTCGGTTTGAGGTACCAGGATTTTTGAAACAATGACCGCACCGGGGGCAGCCATTACGGATGCAGCCAACAGATGTTTCGCAAAAATAAGCCGCTGGGCCGGATCCGCCCCGCCGAGGAATCCGATATAGGCCGCCAGTACTCCGCCGGCCAGGGTGGCCATCCCACCGATCATTACAAGCAAAATCTCCGATTTATTCATAAAAGGAATATATTCCTTAATCATTAATGGTGACTCCGTCTGTCCCAGAAAAATATTCCCGGCTACCGACAGGCTTTCCGCTCCGGAAAGTTGCAGCGCTTTGGTCAGCAACCATGCCAATCCGTAAACAATAATCTGGATAACCCCCCAATAAAAAAGAAGTGACGTCAGGGCCGAAAAGAATATAATGGTAGGTAAAATCTGAAAAGCAAAAATGCTTCCGAACTTGGACGGATCCACCAGACTTCCAAAAAGGAATTCACTGCCGGCACCGGTAAAATCGAGGATTTTTACAAAAATCTTCCCGACAAACTCAAAGGAAACACGGATAAACGGGACGTACAAGATACCAACAGCCAGAGAAACCTGGATAATCAAACCTGTGATGACAACCCGCCAGGATACGGCTTTCCGGTTGGTGCTGAAAAGCCAGGTAATAAAGATCAGCACAACCATACCCAATAATCCCCGCAAAAGCGTTACCAGGGAAAATCCGCCACCCATATCAACGGGAACAACCTGGTTACTGCTTCCTTCAACCAATCCGGACGGGGTTTCATTTTCAGCGGGTACGATATTATCCTGCCGGATGGCAGATCCGGTATCCGAAACAGCGGTAACGGTATCGGCAACAGGAACCTGTATGCCGGCGAAGGCTGTTCCGGGGTTTAAAAATAAAATAAAGACAAAGCTTATGATTACAGAACGCAGATGATTATTTTTTACTCTGCTGTTCCCTCCGTTTGATCTCATCCCTGATCTGTGAGGCTTTTTCATAATTCTCGGTACGTATTGACTGGCTTAACAATTCTTTAAGTTCGCGTAAAGTCATTTCTTTATAAGGATTTGCTTCGGCAGGTCCGGGATGCTCAACATTTTCATCAATAATGCTATCCAACTCTTCTTCTGCCTCTTCCAGATCAAGTATAATCCCCGCCTTTGCCATAATTTCCTCTGTAGTGTAAATCGGGCATTTAAAACGTAAAGCCAGGGCAATGGCATCAGAAGTCCTTGCATCGATTACCAGCTGCTTTCCCCCGTTGTCACAGAGTAACTTACTGTAAAAAACGCCCTCCTCCAGCTTATGGATGGTAACCTCCAAAAGCTTGATGTTAAAAGCCTTAGCAAAATTGTGAAACAGATCATGCGTCAATGGTCTCGGTGGTTGTAACCCTTCCAGTTGTATCGCGATGGCCTGAGCCTCAAATCCACCGATAATGATCGGTATCCGCCTGTCTCCTTCTTCCTCGGTCAGTACAAGTGCATAAGCTCCCGATTGGGTCTGACTGTATGAAATTCCGAGAACATTTAGCCTAATTTTCGCCATATCAGTAAAAAAGAGGTTTCGTCTCTTTGTATGAATACAAATATACACATTTCGGCAGGATGCAAAAGAGATTTTTCCGTTTTGTAAAACATTCCCGGATCAAACTCCTTACTGCAGGAATCGCCAATTACTTAAATTTTTACTACAGACGAATCGTATGAGTAAAATAATCACCAAAATGTTTGTATGTCAATGAAAATTTATATTTTTGCAGTCCGTTTTATAAAACATTAAATCACAACAGGATGTTTGCTATTGTAGAGGTTGCAGGACAGCAATTTAAGGTTGAAAAAGATTCGAAGCTTTTTGTTCACCGGCTGGACGAAAAAGAAGGGAATAAAATATTCCTTGATAAAGTTCTGCTCATTGACAATGAAGGCAAGGTGAAAATCGGCACGCCGTTGATCAGTAATGCCAGGGTTTCTGCAACGGTTTTATCTCACCTGAAAGGGGATAAAGTAAAGGTTTTCAAAAAGAAAAGAAGAAAAGGATATCAGGTATTGAATGGTCATCGGCAGTATTTCACTGAGATTGTCATCAACACCATAGAGGAAAAAGTGGCTGCTGCCAAAGAGAAAGTCACCGAATCTGCTGAAAAGAAAGCCACTGCAGCCACGACCTCCACGGTAAAAAAGACTGCTGCCGCACAGAAACCCAAAACAACCTCTGCTAAACCTTCCAAAGAAACTGAGGCTAAAGGAGGAACCAAAACGAAAACTACAGCCAAACCTGCCACAACAAAAACCACTACGGTAAAGACAAAACCTGCCGGAACAAAAACAACAGCCGGTAAAGAAAAAAAAGAGGTGAAAGCTGAAAAACCGGGAACAAAAACCACCGCTAAAAAGAAAACAAAAGAATCATAATATTCATCATAAAACGTTTACGCCATGGCACACAAGAAAGGAGCCGGAAGTTCAAGAAACGGACGTGAATCGGAAAGCAAAAGACTCGGAGTCAAACTTTTTGGCGGACAATTTGCCAAAGCCGGAAATATTATTATCAGACAAAGAGGTACTCGTCATCATCCCGGTCTGAATGTCGGCATCGGTAAAGATCATACGTTATTTGCCTTAACCGATGGTTTTATCGTATTCAAAAAGAAAAAAGACCATAGGTCCTATGTATCGGTGAAGCCGGTTGAGGAATCAAAATAACGTCTTCTATCGCATCGTTGATCCTGATTCTTGGCTCCGAAGAGCAAAAGTTTCAGGATTTTTTTTATCTTTTCCTGCCGGTTTACATCAAAAAATAACCCTTACCCCCATGCTTACACTGCAATATCTGAGAAATCATAAAAACGAAGCGGTTGAACGGCTGAAAATTAAAAACTTCGATGCTGAAACCCTGATTAACGAAATTCTCGAACTCGATCAATATCGTCGCAGCATACAGACTGAAAATGACGGGAAACTGTCCCTGTTGAATAAAACATCCAAAGAAATCGGCAGGCTGTTCCGGACCGGGAAAAAAGATGAAGCCGAAGCTGGACGGAGGCAGGTCGGAACATTAAAAGATGAGATTAAACAACTTCAGCAGGAACTGCTGGAAACCGAAGATAAAATTCATGATCTGCTGATCCGGATCCCGAATGTTCCGCATCCCGATGTTCCGGAGGGAAAAGGGGCCGAAGACAACCGGGAAATACGCAGGGGCGGAGATCTTCCTTCCCTGCATGGGAATTCCCTTCCACACTGGGAGCTGGGTACCCGTTACGGGATTCTGGATTTTGAGCTGGGAAACACCCTGACCGGGGCCGGGTTCCCGGTGTTCATGGGTAAAGGAGCACGTCTGGTACGTGCATTGATTACTTTCTTTTTGGATGAAGCCGAAAAAGCCGGATATTACGAAATCATTCCTCCTTTGATGGTTAATGAGGCTTCTGCCTATGCTACCGGCCAGCTCCCTGACAAGGAGGGACAGATGTATACTATCCCTTCAGAGAATTTTTACCTGATCCCCACTGCCGAGGTTCCCGTAACCAATCTCTATCGTGATCAAATCCTGGAGGAAACCAAACTTCCGGTAAAGGCAACGGCATATACGCCCTGTTTCAGGCGCGAAGCCGGATCGTATGGCAAAGACGTCCGCGGACTCAACCGCGTTCACCAGTTTGACAAGGTGGAAATTGTCCGCATAGAAAAACCTGAAAACTCTTATGCTGCACTGGAGGAAATGATCAACCATGTTGAATCCCTCGTCCGCAAACTCGAACTGCCCTACCGGATTGTAAAGCTCTGCGGAGGGGATATTTCTTTCACCTCTGCCCTAACCTATGATTTTGAGGTATTTGCCGCAGCTCAGAAAAAATGGCTGGAGGTAAGCTCAGTCTCGAACTTCGGATCCTACCAGGCCAACCGCCTGAAATTACGTTTCCGTGACAATAATTCCAGAAAAACCCGACTTGCCCATACACTTAACGGCAGTGCGCTGGCACTCCCCAGGATTATTGCTGCGCTTTTGGAAAACAAACAGACGGAAAAAGGAATTCGAATCCCGGAAGTATTGATTCCATATACCGGGTTTGCTATCATCGACTGATTGATCTTTCGCCGCACCATCAAAACAACTGTAATAAAGATCCGCAGGAAATACAACGGGATAATTACCAAATCGTTCTGTACCGGCAATGCCGGTGTTCCGGGATCATCCGAAATTCCGAATCCCTGAATACGGATGGCCCGAAGCGTATCCCGGCCGTTTACAACAGGAATACTCCATCCGCCCGGAATAGCATAAGTAGTTTTAACAAAAGAAACGGAATCCCCGTTTTATCTATTTACAGGAGCAATATATAATACCTCCGGGTAAATATTTTTCAATGATATTCCGTTACTTTGACATATTGTATCTATATCCCCGGCATGAAAACCCAAAAGGTCTCATATGTTTACGCTATGGCCGCCGTTTTCTTCTGGTCAACGGTAGCCACTGTGTTTAAGCTAGGCCTTCGATATGTTTCCCCGGCAGAACTGCTGTTTTGGGCAACTACCGGATCAGTTATTGCGCTCCTTTTCATTATCATCATAAACGGGAAGCTAAAGCTGTTATTGGCACAATCCCATACCTCACTTTTGTCGTCGGCACTTCTTGGCCTGTTAAATCCTTTTCTGTATTACCTGATACTTTTTGGTGCCTACAAGCGGCTTCCCGGACAAGTTGCCCAACCGCTGAATATGATCTGGCCCATTGTCCTGGTTTTCCTTGCAGCGCCGTTCCTGAAACAAAAAATCCGGATAAGAAATATATTGGCCCTGCTGGTCAGTTTTCTGGGTGTCGTTTGGATTGCTTCGCAGGGCAGCTTTTTTCATCCTGAAAAATCGGATACACTGGGCATTATCCTGGCTACCGGAAGCTCGGTGATCTGGTCGTTTTTCTGGATTGCCAATATCCGTGATCCCCGGCAGGAAGAAATTAAATTATTGACCAACTTCCTGTTTGCCCTGATATACATTTTTATCTATATGTTGATCTTAAATCGAATGAAAATACCCCCGTGGCAGGGATTTGCCGCCGGGATTTATACCGGCTTTTTTGAAATGGGATTTACTTTCTTTTTCTGGCTTAAAGCGCTCCGCCATGCCACAACTACTGCTTCTGTAAGCAACCTGGTATTCCTTGCACCATTTCTTTCTCTGGTTTTTCTTCATTACTTTGCAGGTGAAAAAATCTATATAACCACACTGGCAGGATTATTGCTGATTCTTACCGGCATTTTTATTCAAAATGTTTCATTTATTTCTAAAAAGAAAAACAATGCGTAACCGGAAACTTTTGAACATTTTGTTACTTATCATCCTTACAGTGGTTTTTGCTTCGTGTAAAAAGAACAATCCGGCACCCGAACCGACCGAAGCTGAAAAAGCCAGGGATGAATTTTACAATATCATGAAAGACTGGTACCTATGGTATGACAAGATGCCGGATGTAAATCTGAATGATTATCATTCTCCGGAAGAATTGCTCGAAGCCCTGCGTTATAAACCTCTCGATAAATGGAGTTTTATTACTACCGTTCAGGCATTTCAAAGCTATTTCAAAGCCGGCGAATATGTGGGATTCGGATTTGGTTATAGTTATGATGAAAGCGGGAACATCTACATCGCTTTTGTTTTTAAAGACTCCGAGCTTTATACCAAAGGTGTACGCCGCGGGTGGCAAATTACCGCTGTTAACGGTACGCCGCTCCAACCCTTTACCAATCTCTCTCCGTTGATGGGTGAAGATGTTGCCGGCCTCTCCCGGACGTTTACTTTTATCAAACCCGACACTGTACAAACGGAACTGACCGTTATAAAAGATACGGTTTCAATGAATGCAGTCCTGGTTGCAGACACGTTGCATGTAGCAGGACACACTGTGGGACACCTGGTTTTTCAGACATTTGTCGAACCTGCCATTGCAGAACTGGACAGCGCTTTTTCCTTTTTTAAATCTGTAGATGCCGACCGTCTGATTGTTGACCTGCGATATAATGGTGGCGGTGATCTTGATGTGGCAAACAAACTGGCCTCACTGATCGCAGGTTCTTCCAATACAGGCCGGATATTTATTAAATTCAGTCATACTTATAAAATGTCCCAGTACGATGTAAATCTGAATTTTACCAATGAACCTTATGCCCTTTCACTGAATTCGGTCATTTTCCTTACCAGCAGGGGCAGCGCTTCCGCCAGTGAATCACTGATCAGCGGTTTAAAACCTTATATGAATGAAGTATTAATCGGAGATAATACCTATGGAAAACCCGTTGGTATGCATACCTGGCTCTATAATAATTACGCCTTTGTCCCGGTAAGTTTCAGAATGGTCAATGCTGACGGGGAAAGTGATTATTATGACGGATTGCCCGCCGATGATATTGTAGCTGACGGACTGAAATATGATTTCAGTGACAGAAGGGAAGACCGCTTATCGGATGCGATCTATTATATTGAAAACGGAACTTTCCCTGCATTTAAAAAAGCGGTAATGCCAAATATGCCGGTTCCGTATTATACCGGCCTGCGGCTGGAAATCGGAGCTTTATAAATCTGACTGATTTGGAAGAGAGAATCATATTGGGGATTGATCCCGGAACAACATTTACCGGTTATGGCGTCCTGGAAGCGAGGGATAACCATTTGCAGGTGCTCTCGATAGGCGTTATTGACCTGAGAAAAGAATCAACCCATTTCCTTAAACTCAAACGTATTTTCGACCGGTCACTTTCACTGATCGAATCCTATCATCCTGACGAACTGGCTATTGAAGCACCTTTCTACGGAAAAAACGTGCAATCGATGCTGAAACTGGGTCGCGCTCAGGGCGCCGCCATCGCTGCAGCCCTGCATCGTGATATCCCTATCTTTGAGTATGCCCCCAGAAAAATAAAACTGGCCATTACCGGGAAAGGAAATGCCTCAAAGGAACAGGTCGCAGCCATGTTGATGTCCTTACTGAATATCCGTGAAATGCCGCCACAGTTAGATGCCAGCGATGCCCTTGCTGCCGCCCTGTGTCATTACTACCAGAATCAAAACCTGAATATCCCATCTTCCTTTAAAAGCTGGAAAGATTTTATTCAGAAAAATAAGGGAAGGGTCTCCGAATAATCCGGTATATCGGCACGCAACTATATAATTATGTATTATAATACATATTACAATTCGTTAATTCCTGAATACCGGAATAAAACATTCAGGAAAGATGTTTACGGATTCCGGCGGCAATTTCTTCAAACTCCACAGGAGACAACTTCAGTTTCGGATTGGAAAAGCTGATGTCTGCCTCGCTGTTTATCGGAATCAGGTGAATATGGGCATGCGGAACTTCAAGCCCCAGGACTGCAACCCCGATCCGTTTGCAGGAAACCGTTTTTTCAATAGCCAGGGCAATCTTTTTGGCAAACACCATCATTCCGGCCAGCAGGTCATCTTCCAGATCAAATAAATAATCGGTTTCCTGCCGGGGAATCACCAGCGTATGTCCTTTGGCCAGCGGATTAATATCCAGAAAAGCATAGTAGTGATCATCCTCGTAAATTTTATACGAAGGAATCTCTCCTTTGGCAATTTTGCTAAAGATCGTACTCATGGCATGGGTATTTATTTTGAAATATCGAGTATCTCAAATGCAATATTCCCGTTGGGGACCTGTGCTTCAGCTTTATCGCCCACTTTTTTACCAATAAGGGCTTTCCCGATAGGTGTTTTAACGGAGAGTTTGCCACTTTTCAGGTCGGCTTCGGTTTCTGATACCAGGGTATATTCCATCACCTGCCCCGTATTTATATTTTTGATTTTCACTTTATTGAGGATCTGGACACTTGTAGTATCAATTCTTGATTCGTCAATAACCCTTGAACTGAGGATGATTTCCTCCAATCTGGCAATTTTCATCTCCAGCATCCCCTGGGCTTCCTTGGCTGCAACATATTCGGCATTCTCCGACAGATCTCCCTTTTCCCGTGCCTCGGCAATCTGCCGTGAAATAGCAGGCCGCTCCACACGCGTAAGGTGGTCCAACTCTTCCCGCAGCTTGCGTAACCCTCCCTCGGTAATGTATGAAACTCCACTCATAATTTCTTTATGTACGCTTTTTAATGAAAAATAAAAAGAATCCCGAAATGGTGGAACTCTTTAGATTTTATACGCTTCCGATGTTTTTTGAGTGTGTAAAGTTACGTTTTTTTTTACAAATCTAAAAATATTTCGTATTCATGATCTCAGCATAGATAATGGCTTTACGGGCATCAAAGTCCTTTAACAATTCATTTAGATAGCCAGGGGGTCGGGAAACGCTTTCAAGCCATGCTTTCTCATGATCATGAGCATAAATGTTTTGCGTAAGGCTTTCATCCAAAGTGATTTCTGACACGGCTTGTTCACGCTGCTGATTAAAAACAGGAACACCCTCTTCACCGGTGAGCCACGGCTGTTCATCCTCCTCATCCTTTTCATCAATAACCGGTTCGGATTCAGGTTCATCGAACCTGTTTTCCTGATCCGGAAAGTCGGGATCCTTTTCCATCAGAACATCGGTAAGTCCCGTGCCCTTAAGAATGGCATCAAGTACCGGAGAGCCGGATGACGTTGGTTTTTGTGTCCCTCCTCCACTCATGGGTACCGGTTTTTTCTTCCGCTTCGATATCCCGCCTACCAATACGATAGCAATGAGTAGTATAATATACAGGAGTGTGCTTATAAAATTATCCATGATTTAACGTTTTTTTCCTTTTTTCCGTTTTTTATGTTTTTTCTTTTGAAAGAACCTGTCAAAAAAGGGATCCTTTTTGACTTTGTTATAACCGTTTGCCTCTTTACGTGTCTGCTTCATACGTGCTTTCACTTCGGGTGTCTGCATGTTAAAGCGTCTTTTCACCTCTTTCTTCCGGGCTGCCTGATATGCCTTTTTCTGCTGATCATCAACCTTTTCTGCTTTTTTCTGGGCTTTGGAAACTTTACGCGACGGTTTCTGAGCTTCAATCCATAAGGGTACTGTAATAAGGAAAAGCAACAAACTCAATCGACCGAGAATTTTTTTCGTTAGTTTTGTCATGACGAATCAGATAAAACTTATGTCCGGATATAAAATACGAATTTTATCAAAAATAATCATTTTTTTGGTATTATTCCCGGCAATTTTTCCAGGCTGTAAAAAGAACAACAGTGATGTTATTCCCGATACTTTTATTGATTTTACCATTGATCTGAACAATCCGCAATACATTGATCTGAACGTTGTAGGCAATACCATCATGATTTCGGCCCAAACGCTGGGTATTATCAGTCTTGGCTATGATAACCACGGTATTCTGATTTACCGCGCTTCCGAAGATGAATTTTATGCTTTTGACCGCACCTGTCCGTTCGAAGAAGAACTGAATCAGGCCGTCGCCATAGATAATGCCGGTGATGTAACCGCCGAATGTCCCAAATGTCATACGGAATATGTACTTCCCTCCTATGGCTATCCCACCGATAAAGGCCCCGGCACTTATCCGTTAAAGATGTACAAGACTGGTTTGTCAGGGACATCCCTTCATGTTTATCACCGGTAAAAGTGATTGGGAACAGGGTTAATACCGGTAATGATCCGGTTTGAAAGGTCCTTTCTGCGGTACGCCAATATAATCCGACTGCGCTTTGGTCAGGGTGGTCAGATGAACGCCCAACTGCTCCAGGTGTAGCCGTGCCACTTCTTCATCCAGGTGCTTGGGAAGCCGGTAAACATCAATTTTCATATCATTTTGCCACAACTCAATCTGTGCAAGGGTTTGGTTCGAGAACGAATTACTCATTACAAACGAGGGATGGCCGGTGGCACAACCCAGGTTTACCAAACGTCCCTCGGCAAGTAATAAAATGGAATGTCCGTCGGGGAAGACATACTGATCTACCTGTGGTTTGATATTTATTTTCCGGATACCGGGATAATTTTCCAGTTGTTCAACCTGGATCTCATTATCAAAATGTCCGATATTGCAAACGATAGCCTGATCTTTCATACGGGTCATATGATCTATGGTAATAATGTCCCTGTTACCGGTAGCCGTTACAAAGATATTTCCAATATCCAGAGCTTCCTCTACGGTTTTTACTTCAAACCCTTCCATGGCCGCCTGTAAAGCACAGATAGGATCAATTTCGGTAACAATCACCCGGGCACCGTATGATCTCATTGATTTGGCCGATCCTTTTCCGACGTCTCCATAGCCACAAACCACCACCACTTTCCCGGCCAGCATGATATCGGTAGCACGTTTAATGCCATCAGCCAGAGATTCACGGCAACCATACAGATTGTCAAACTTCGACTTGGTTACCGAATCATTGACATTGATGGCCGGGACAAGCAGTTCGTCCCGTTCCTTCATTTGATAAAGGCGATGCACTCCCGTGGTGGTCTCTTCCGAAACGCCTTTCAATGCTGCCACCAGGCGATGCCATTTTGTGGGATCCTCCCCGTATATTTTTTTAAGAGTTTCCAGAACAACCGCCTCTTCCTGACTGGCGGTTTTTTTATTCAATAATTCCGGATTTTCTTCAATCATATATCCTTTATGGATCAGCAAGGTTGCATCACCACCGTCATCCACCACCAGGTTAGGGCCTTTACCTCCGGGAAACGAAAGCGCCTGCGATGTACTCCACCAGTATTCTTCAAGGGTTTCACCTTTCCATGCAAAAACCGGAATCCCTTCGGCGGCAATGGCTGCCGCTGCATGGTCCTGAGTCGAAAAAATGTTACAACTGGCCCACCGGACCTCTGCACCAAGTTCGGTCAGCGTTTCAATGAGCACAGCCGTCTGGATAGTCATATGCAACGAACCGGTTATTCTGGCACCTTTGAGCGGTTTTTCAGCGGCATACTTCCTGCGAATCGACATAAGCCCCGGCATCTCTTTTTCAGCCAGTTCAATTTCTTTCCTGCCAAAATCCGCCAGCCCGATATCTTTAACTTTATAAGGCAATGTACTTACCATGGTATCTGTTGTATTCATTATAATTGATTGATTAATTTATTAAGGATTACAAAATTAGTATAAATTCCGGTCATTTAACCATTGCAAAGAGATCGCCCGGTCCTTTTTTAACTGGTTTCTTAACACATCAATATTTTCAAATGTAAGTTCATCCCTGATTCGTTTAAGGAATGAGACCCTGACATCCTGCCCGTAAATATCACCATGAAAGTCAAACAGGTGTATCTCAACCGTTTTTTTCACTAACGTATCTTTCAATGTGGGCCGGATACCGACATTCAGCATTCCGTAAAACGGTCTTCCGGAAATTATGGCTTTGGCGACATACACCCCGTCACGGGGCAGAAGTTTGTGCTCATCAAAAGGTTGTACGTTCGCTGTCGGAAATCCAAGATTGCGTCCCAGTTTGTTTCCGCTGACAATCATCCCGGTGATAAAATACCTGTAGCCAAGCAATTTTTCCGCCTGTTCAATTTCGCCTGACCATAGAAGATCACGTATCATTGTGGAGCTAACCTGGTGTTCTCCTTTTTTTACCGCTTCGAGTCTTTCGACATGGAAATTCAGATTTCGGGTACACTTCCGGATCGTTTCATAATCCCCTTTGCGGTTTTTCCCGAAGTGATGGTTAAAGCCCATCAACAGCCCTTTGGCTTTCAGACGGCCGGCCAACAGGTTTATAACAAAATCGCAGGCAGTCAGATTGCGAACGGTCTCATCAAATGGCAACACCAGGACATGCTCAATACCCTGCTTTTCCATCAGTTGCAACTTCTCATGCAACGTGGTAAGGTATTTAAGCTTTTCTGAACTCCCGTTCAGTACAATTCTCGGATGAGGCCAAAAAGTTATCACCAGCGGGGTCCAACCGTTTTCTTTTGCTTTTTCCTGCAATACCTGAAGCATAAACCGGTGTCCCGTATGCACGCCATCAAAAACACCCATGGTGATCATCGGGTCAGGTTCCGAGAATTCTTCGATGCTATGATAAACAGTGATCACGATCCTTTGGCTCAAAAAGAACTACAAAATTAAGAAAAGCACTGAAAACACCGAAAAAAGAATCAAAACCGGTTATTATGCCGAAAATGCCCGTGTTTCAACGGATCTGATCCGCAACTTGCGGATATTTTTGTATCTTCATCGTTAAACGAATTACAATGAAATTACCGGATTATCTTATTCATGATCCCTGGCTGGAACCGTTTACAAACGCCATTTTGCGGCGAAAAGAATATTTTCTTTATCGCAGGGAACAGATCCTTGCAGGTAAAGATCCTGTAGACTTTGCCAACGGTCATCTTTTTTTCGGACTGCATTTTGAAAAAGGGAAATGGATCATCAGGGAATGGGCTCCCAATGCGACGGGTATCAGCATTGTCGGAGATATGACCGGATGGAAACAGGATAATCAATTCCGTTTATCCCCTGCCGGTAACGGTATTTGGGAAGCCATACTGCCGTCCGGAAAAGTAAAACACGGCCAACTCTACAAACTTTTGGTACAGTGGGACGGTGGTTCCGGAGAACGAATCCCTGCTTACGCCTCACGTGTAGTGCAGGATGAAAAGACCAAATTGTTTAGCGCTCAGGTGTGGCAACCGGCAAAAGCTTACCGGTGGAAAGTGCCGAAATTTAACAGGCCGGATGAAGCCCCCCTGATTTATGAAGCCCATATTGGCATGAGCAGTGAAGCGGAAAAAGTATCAACCTTCCGGGAATTTCGCGAAAATATATTACCCAGAATAAAAACGCTTGGTTACAACACGCTCCAGTTAATGGCCATCCAGGAACATCCTTTTTACGGATCTTTCGGATATCATGTTTCCAGCTTTTTTGCCGTTTCATCGCGCTTCGGAACCCCTGATGATTTGAAAGAGCTGATTGACCAGGCCCATGCCATGGACATCGCTGTGATCATGGATATTGTCCATTCCCATGCGGTAAAAAATGTAAATGAAGGCCTGGGACTTTTTGATGGAACACGTTACCAGTATTTTCACGACGGGCCCATGGGCGAACATCCTGCATGGGATTCGTACTGTTTCAACTATAGTAAACCCGAAATAGTTCATTTTCTCCTCTCTAACTGCAAATACTGGCTGGACACTTTCCATTTTGACGGTTTCAGATTCGACGGAATCACTTCAATGCTTTACCTCGATCACGGCCTCTCCAGGGATTTTACATCTTATAACGATTACTATGACGGTAACCAGGATGAAGATGCCATTGTTTACCTTAAACTTGCCAACGAACTGATCCATCAGATTAAACCAACGGCCCTTTCCATTGCCGAAGAAATGAGCGGTATGCCCGGACTGGCTACTCCTTTTACCGGTGGCGGTTATGGTTTTGATTACCGTCTTGCCATGGGTACTCCCGATTTCTGGATCAAAACCATTAAAGAGAAGGCGGACGAGGAATGGAATGTTTCGACCATCTATTATGAGCTGAGCAACCACCGCAGTGATGAACAAACGATCGGATATACCGAATCACATGACCAGGCGCTGGTCGGGGACAAAACCATCGCTTTCAGGTTAATGGACAAAGAAATGTATTTCCACATGCAGCGTAGTGACGAGAATCTCGTGATAGACCGTGGTATGGCTCTGCATAAAATGATCCGGCTGGTAACTGCTGCTACGGCAGGCGGGGGATACCTTAATTTTATGGGAAATGAATTCGGCCATCCCGAATGGATCGACTTTCCACGCGAAGGCAATAACTGGTCATTCAAATATGCCCGAAGACAGTGGTCGCTTGCCGACAATCCAGATTTACGATATGGAGATCTGCTGCTTTTCGACCGCGACATGGTCACGCTGCTCAAAGAATCATCCGTTTATAAGACGCCGTTCCCCGAATTGGTTGTTTCTCACGAAACAGACCAGGTACTTGCTTTCAGGCGGAAAAACTGGCTCTTTGTCTTCAACTTCAGCCCCGTCCGTTCTTATACAGATTACGGCTTATTTGTACCGGGAGGAAAATATATCATTAAATTGAATACCGACAACACCCTTTATGGTGGTTTCGACAGGATAGACACGGAACTGACCTACCAGACTGTTACAGACACTCATGGTACATCCGTATTGAAATTATATGTTCCGTCCAGAACCGGCCTGGTATTGCAAAGGATTACAACATGCTAATCAGAGCCACCTGGAAAGATTGATATCCTTTCGTCCGGGTAACAACGGATGTGTAGGCACTAATCTCAGACTATAATAAAAATAACCGGGGATGGTCGGGGTGATCATGATTTTGTACGATACCCTGTTACCTTCAGTCTTCTCAATCTCAAATGCCTGTTTATGTACGAGGACTGTTTCTCCCTCACTGTTCTTGTCGGTTACCACCAGTTCAAGTGTTAACCATTCCGGTAATAATTCTTTCAGGTCCAGAACAACATGCCCGGTATATTTCTCCCCGATCAGGTAATTCTGTTTACTGCCGGTTTCAAAATCAACACTGATAACCTCGATGTCATCAATCATGGTAAACATTTTGTATTTCCACAATGCCAGCATGCGGGCATCCCTGAAATGATTCTTTTTCAGCTTTTTCCCCCGATCAAACAAGGGAGTATAATATTTTTCATAATAATCATGCATCATGCGTTGCATGGTAAATCCGGGAGCCACATCCATAAGGTTCTTCCGAATAAACTTCAACCATTCAACAGGGATTCCTTCTTTATTCCTCTTGTAAAAAAGCGGAATGATCTCAGACTCGAGCAGATTGTAAATCATTTCTGCATCCAGTTCATCCTGGTAATCCTGATTCTTATAGGTTTTTTCAAGGGGCAATGCCCAGCCTGTGCCCGGTTTGTATCCTTCAACCCACCATCCGTCAAGAATACTGAAATGAAGTGTGCCGTTCATTACGGCTTTTTCACCGCTGGTTCCTGAGGCTTCCAGCGGACGCGTGGGTGTATTCAGCCAGATATCCACACCCTGTACCATTTTCTTGGCAAGTTCTATATCATAATTTTCGAGAAAAAGTATCCGTCCCTGAAATTCCGGATCGCGTGAAAATGCATAAATAGTCCTGATCAGCTGTTTTCCTCCACCGTCATTTGGATGTGCTTTACCGGCAAAAATAAACTGCACCGGCCTTTTTACATTTGTAACAATCTTCTTCAGGCGCTCAACATCCCTGAAAATCAGTCCGCCACGTTTATACGTAGCAAACCGGCGTGCAAATCCAATCGTAAGAATATCTTCTCTGAGATTCTGGCTGATCTCCATCATTTTTTTCGGTGATTCAAAACGGCGTATACCGTTTTTGGCATACCGCTCACGGATATGTTCGAACAGTGCTTTTTTTGCACTGTGGCGAATGTTCCACAAATCCTTATCCGGGATATCTTTCACACGTTTCCACGTTTCCATACAGGGAGTTACCGCTTTTTTACCGGTACCAAAGGTTTGCTTCAGATAGTCTTTCCAATATGCAGATGCCCAGGTACTGTAATGTACCCCATTGGTAACATAGCCGATATGTAATTCTTCCTTCAAAAATGCCGGCCAGAGATCTTTAAATATCACCTTGCTTACATCACCGTGCAATTTACTCACCCCGTTTAAACCACCGGAAAGATTGGCAGCCAGAAAACTCATATTGAACTTCGCAGGATTATCCCCCGTAGCCTTACGCCCGAGGTTCATCAACTCATCCCAGGCAATTTTTAACCTTTCGGGATAATGGGCAATATACGTTCTGAGAAGCGGTTCGTCAAACACATCATGACCTGCAGGCACAGGGGTATGCGTGGTAAAAAGCGACGTTCCCCTGACCACTTCGCGGGCTTCCGCGAACGAAAGATGATCTTCCTGAATCAATTTGTTGATGCGCTCAATACCAATAAAAGCCGAGTGGCCTTCGTTACTGTGAAAAATGTCAGGAACAATATTCAGTGCCTGTAATGCACGCACACCACCTATTCCCAGAACAAGTTCCTGTTTCAGGCGATTTTCACTGTCCCCGCCATACAGATGATAAGTGATCCGGCGATCGCGCTCCTGATTTTCCTCATGGTCCGTATCCATCAGATACAAGGAAATCTTTCCGACCCTGACCTCCCATATTCGCAGGATCACATCACGCCCCGGAAAAGCCACTTTTACACGTAGCAGATTCCCTTCATCATCCTTTACAAGCCTTGCAGGCAGGTCGGAAAACTGCTCCGCCTCATATACTTCCTGCTGATCTCCGTTTACACTTAGTAATTGTTTAAAATACCCATACCGGTATAATAAACCAATGCCAACCATCTTCCTGTTTTCATCCGACGCTTCCTTCAGGTAATCGCCGGCCAGTATCCCCAAGCCCCCGGAATAAATCTTCAGTGTTTCCAGAAGTCCAAACTCCATACTAAAATAGGCAACCAGAGGCTCATGCTGCTTTGGAACCTCAGAAAGATAAGCGTGGAAGGTCTCCAGCACCCGGTCCATTTTATCCAGAAATTCTTTCTTCTGGGTGAGTTTCAGAAGTTTGGTATAATCAGTTCTCTTTAATAACAAAACAGGATTATACCCGGATGCTGCCCACAATTCCGGGTCTATGGATTTCCAGAGTTGTTCAGCCTCTTCATTCCATGACCACCAGATATTCAAGGCAAGCTCTTCGAGCGGAAGAAGCCTTTCCGGCAGGCGGGATTCCACAAAGAGAGACTTCCATTGCGGATTATTTATTCTCTTTTTTACCGGAACAAAAGGAGTAGGTCCGGTCTGTGTTAAACGCATGCTCCCGAAACGGTCACTCACTTTTGGTAATGCCAGGTTATAGGCATCCATATAGTATTGTGCGAGTTTTTCCCATTTGGCTGTCTGCGCAATAGCAAAAGCTTCCTCCCTGGCCTTAAAAATATCTTCGGAACTCATTTCCAGAAAATGGATGATCTCAACTAATATTTGCTGAATCATTTCCGCGTCATTATCATCAGTGCGTTCAAGAACAACGATCCCTTTATGCCTGATTTCAAAATGTTCTTTCACCCATAGTCCGAAACCTGCAAGAGTAGTTGTCATTGTCGGAACATGAAATGCCAGGCTTTCCAGCGGCGTATAACCCCACGGTTCATAATAAGAAGGAAAAACAGTCAGGTCGAGGCCGATAAGCAAATCATAATAAGCAAGATTAAAAATCCCGTCATCGCCATTCAGATAACACGGAACCAGCACAATACCGGGATTGCCATCCCGGGGTTGGTCCAGACCAAGATCCTTAATCATCCTGACCATGGCATCGTGTTCAAAATAGTGCAATCCATGCGTTATGAAATGGTTATCTGAATCAATATGTTCATTGGTTTCAAGACTTTTAAGCAGTTCCGGCCGTGGCCCCGAATGGTCGGCAGGGATCAGAATAAAAGCAATGACCTGACGCGAAATTTCCTTATCACGGAAGACTTTCAGGGTTTTTATAAATAAATCGATCCCCTTATTATGAAATTCATATCTTCCGCTGATACCCATTAAAAAAGTATCACCGGGATATTCCTTATTGTAAAGAGCCCCGGCAACTTTTAGCATAACTTCCCGGGCCTTTTGTCTTTTCCCGTCAAACGCATCTGCTACAGGGAGAAAAGAATCATCGAACCCATTTGGAGTTACCACGTCCACCTCTTTTTCAAGAAAGTGGGCACATTCCCTGGCCGTTATATCACTCACGGTGGTAAACACATCTGCCTGCCGGGCTGCTTTGGATTCGAGAGACAGTTTGGCAATAATGTTAAACTCACGGGCTACCTGCAGCGGATTATATTGTTCCATCTCCCTGTACAGGGGACGGTTATTCCCGGCAATAGCCCGTCCCAATGCCGTAGCATGCGTGGTAAATGCTGTTGCGATATGTGGAGCTGAATCCCGTAGATAAAGCACCCCGGCTCCGGTCATCCATTCATGAAACTGTGCCATAATCCGGTCCCGGGTTCCCAGGTTAAAATTGGCAAAACTTTCAATCACCCGGCCGGCAGCATATCCGAACAGTGCAGGTTCAATATAATCCCACTGGCCCGAAAGGGAATCCAGCTGATAAAGTTCCCAGAACCTCTTAAAGATCTCATCTTTCTGATTAATAAAATGGTAAAAATCGATAAGGATCACTACCGGCTTTCCTTTGATGTTCCACCTGCCAACCCTGACCTCCAACCCTTCACTGATCGCCTGTTCTTTCCATAACCGGTAGAGCTGATCATCCTGAATAAACTCATGATGATCCCCATTATCTTTTACAACATCCGGTCCGATAAGAAAAAACCGTTCACCAAACCGGCTGACCATTGACGGAACTTTTGTAGACAAAACCGTATATATTCCCCCCACTTTGTTGCATACTTCCCAGCTAACCTCAAATAATGCATTCGGTTTCATTCTTTTCCTTTCATATTTTTATTGATAATGGGATCTTATTTCCGGTATTTTCCCATCAGACATGAATAAATTATTAAACGGCAAAGGTAATTACTTCGATGAGGTTTTTTTCTTTCCGGGGGATTTTCCGGAAACATTTTTTTTCGTTGTTCTTGTGATACTTTGTGAAGAGGTTGCAGTGCCTCTTTTTTTTGTCCGGGCAAGGGCCATACGTGTACGTTTCAGCTCTTTTTCATATTTCGCAATAAGTTCCTCTTTTTCCTTTAACACTTTGGTAAGCTTTACAGTTTCGCTATCCGGAGCAGGTTCTGTAACGAGACTTTTTACCCTGAGTTCAAAATCACTTAACACATTCATATAATTGATGAATGCATCATAAGGAGAATCATAAGGATTAAAATAAGAATGTACTTCTCCGTCGGAAAAAAACTTGGTACACATGTAATAAAAATGATCACTGGCCTGCAGATAATTCCAGTCACGTTGAATATCAGGATCATCTATTCCGGTTACTTTTTCCTCCAGTCCATATAGCTTCTTAAAGGCTTCGTCCTGAAGTTCATTTCCCAGCCAGGCTGAAAGGTCCTTCTCTTTATCTGCCCATGAAATAGGCCACGGTACTGAGATTTCCGATACCGGCTGCAACTTTTGCATAATCTCCGAAGGGGTCGAGAACTGGAAATCGGTTTCCTGGCGAACCGCTCCCGGAAAAGCTTTCAGAAAATCAAAAATACCGGTTTCTTCCCACTGGTGTTCCCCAAAGGTCTCATAATCCATAAAAATCCCTACAACCTCTTCCTTTTCCGGCAGGTTCTGTAACCAGCCGGCATATTTTTCGGCAGTAAGCGGCCATTCTACCCACCCTTTGTTTGAAAAACGGAAAGCAATATCATCCGAAAGCTTAAAATTTTTCAGCAACACTTTCAGTCGCGGGTTTATGCTGTTACAATAAAGAAAATCAGGGCTTTTCCATCCCAGGATATGTTTGGCTCCTTCAGTGATCATCCCTTTGTATCCCATTCCTGAAATAACCGCACCGATTTCATCTGAGTAAATCAGCTCCGTATTTCTGAAAACCTGCGGTTTTACGTTAAAAACTTCGTCCATAACCTGTTCGTGTGCTTTTACCTGGCGGATGAATTCGTCGGTATGCCCCAGCGAGGCCAGAGAATGGGCATAAGTTTCTGATAAAAACTCAACACCCGGCAGTGCGGCAAGTTCCTGAAAAGATTCAAGGACTTCAGGAGCATAGCGCCTGAACTGATCAATAGCCAACCCCGAAATCGAAATGGTTAATTTAAATCCATTTCCGGATTCCTTGAGTAATTCATGGAGTATCCGGTTTGTGGGAAGATATGAACGTGCCGATACCCGTTGCATAATACTTTCATTTAAATAATCATCGTAATAATAATGATTATTCCAAATATCAAAAAAACGGTACCTCCTCAGGCGAAAAGGTTGATGAATCTGAAAATAGAGACAAAGATTTCTCATGGCTTAACATTTAGTTTGACACAAGGGACAGGTATATTTCCCTGACTTTTTGCGCTGCATTTTCCCATTTCAAACGGTTTACTTCTTCCTTGCCATATTTGGTAAACATTTTTGTCAGTGCCGGGTAATTCAGCAGCGCATAAATTGAATCAGACATGGCATCAATATCCCAGAAGTTTATTTTCAGGGCATGTGTAAGGATTTCCGCAACTCCTGACTGGTGAGAAATGATGACCGGCACACTTGACTGCAATGCTTCAAGAGGGGAAATCCCAAAAGGTTCCGAAACAGAAGGCATGACATAAACATCACTAAGATGCAGCATCCGGTAAACTTCATCACCTTTCAGAAATCCGGTAAAATGGAACCGGTTCATAATACCTTTGGCAGCCGCCAGTGCAATCATTTTCTGCATCATATCCCCGCTACCTGCCATGACAAACCGCACCTGGTCCATACGCTGCAAAACCCGCGAGGCAGCTTCAACAAAATATTCGGGACCTTTCTGCATCGTAATTCTGCCTAAAAATGTAACAATCTTATCACCAAGCTGCCCCTTTTCAAAGTTCCGTTGATCTGTGGTAACAGGATCTACAGCATTGTGTACGGTAATGACTTTTTCCTGAGGTATCCGGTACTTCTCAATAATAATATTCCTGGTAAGATTGCTGACGGCAATAATCTTATCCGCCACATCCATCCCCTGCTTTTCAATAGCATAAACTTCCGGGTTAACATTTCCCCGGCTGCGGTCAAAATCCGTAGCATGAACATGAATTACCAGCGGTTTCCCCGAAACGGCTTTGGCTGCAATACCTGCCGGGTAAGCCAGCCAGTCATGAGCATGGATGACATCAAATTCATTCTCCCGGGCGATCACTGAAGCCACCAGGGCATACTTACGGATTTCCTCCAGGAGGTCAGCCCCGTATTTCCCGCTGAATTTTATTTTCCCTTGTTCATCGGTCTGGACATACCACCGGTCTGCACTCACTTCTTTCTTTTTCAGCTTCCAGAAATCTTCGGGATCAACATATGGCACCACCTTACTCTCTACCTGGAAATAATTCATTTGTTTATTAAGCTTGGAGAAAGTATAAAGATGCTGTTTGACAATAACATCCCCAGCCCCGATCACACGGGCAATATTTTGGTCTTCATCACCATAAGCTTTAGGTACCACAAACAGAATATCAATCCCCCCTATCGTGTACATACCCCGGGTAAGGCCATAACTGGCAGTCCCTAATCCCCCGGATATGTGAGGAGGAAATTCCCAACCAAACATTAAAACCTTCATGCCGGATATTTTTTACTTCGTGGCATACCCTAAACTGTTTTTCTTTTCTGTTTTTTCGATTAAATCCATTAATCGTAATATTTCAGCCACACTCCATGCCTGTGAAATGGCACCCCGTGCCGTATACGGCGGATCGCCATCATAAATCTCAGATATAGAACCCACCCCGTGCTGATTCATCACCTCTTCAAATCCCCACACCAGTTTTTTCACTTCATCTAAAGCTGCAATTCCAAAGATTTTTAACATCCCTTCGCAATAGGGCCCCAGAAGCCAGGGCCAGACGGTTCCCTGATGATATGCTTTGTCACGTGTTTCCTGATTGCCAAAATAGACCCCTTTATAGTCCGGATTCTTAGGTGAAAGCGTACGCAATCCCCGCCGGGTGAGCAACTCCTTTTCCACTTTTTGCAGAACCGATTTTTGCATATCATCCGTCAGGGGAGAAAACGGAACGGAAACAGCAATAGCCTGGTTCGGCCGCATGCTCCAGTCCGCCTGATCACCGTCATGGTAATCAGCCAGATATTCCTTTTCATCACTCCAGAACATCTCTTCAAACCGTGACCGGATAAGTTCAGGGTCAATCGACCATGACTGCAAAAACTTCTTATCACTATTTTTTTCGGCCAGTTCCAGGATGAATTTAACGGCATTGTACCATAATGCATTAATTTCCACTGCATAACCGTTCCTCGGCGTCACAGGGCCCTCTGCGGTAATGGCATCCATCCATGTAAGGGCATGTTCTCTATCCCCTGCATAAACCAGGCCTTTATCATCCACCCGGATATTATAAGCCGTTCCCTGCCGGAATGCCCGGAGGATTTGTTTTAATGCTTTTCCATACATCTTCCACGCCCCAAATTCATCTCCTGTATAAGAAATATACTGTTGAACATCCCAGACAAACCACAACGGCGCATCCACCGAGTTATAGACATAATCAGCTTCCGAGCCGATATTTGGGAAAAGCCCGTTTTTCATTTTGAACATCTCCGTACGCATGACGGATTTAAATGTTTTTACATCTCCCAATGCCAGTGTAAGGCCGGGTAGAGAAATAAAAGTATCCCTTCCCCAGGTGCCAAACCAAGGAAATCCGGCAATAATTTCAGTCTTGCCATTATGATGTTTAATAAACTGCTGTGCCGAATTGATAAGACAGTTCCGGAAAGTGTTCCGAGGTGTCCGTTTTGACAACTCATAATGAAATATTCTTTTAAAGGATGAGGAATTAACCTCTTCGGCAGAACCGGAAAAGATGATGCTTTCCCCTTTCTTTATCGGGATTTCAAAGTATCCCGGAACAAACAGGTCTTCCTGATAATCGTAACCGCGCTCCTGTTCCCGCAGGTATTCAATGTTATAATACCAATGAGGTACGGGAACAAAATCTGCCGGTTTGTTAAACTGCATATTCAAATACGGGAAACCCGGATACATTCGTATCTTAACCCCGTTTTCAATATGTTGCACACGGGTTTCTGCATCCATGTTCGCTTTGGTAAGTCCGTGAATATTCCGGAAAGCCAGAAATGGTTTAAACCTTAAGAAAGTTTCCGAATGGGCATCCAGCAACGTATATTTTACAAGGATTTGCTCACGCCGCTCTACCAGCAGTGTTTCTTCCTGAAGGATAGCGCCACCCACCCTGTAAATGGTAACGGGGATAATGTCTGCATGAAAATCACGGATATACTTGTGACCCCCCGGCTCGTAAAGGTCCCCGGTATATTTATGGATACCGAATCTGAATTCCTTGTCGTGTTGTATGACCGCTTTATCCAGAGAGGATAACAATACATGAAGCGCCCCACCAAATGATTTCACCGGAATGACCAGCAAACCGTGATATTTCCGGGTATTACATCCGACTATTGTAAACGAAGCATAGGACCCTGCCCTGTTCGAACGCAGAATCTCTTTATCCAGTGAATACTGAAGGTTTATTAACTGGTTCTTATCAAATTTCAGATAGTACATATCCCCATATTTTGCATTGTTCCAAATTAATCAAAAAAATGCGCTTTAAAAACGATTCCGATCTCTTTTTATTATAAAAAAAAACGAAACTCTGCATCCCCCGGGAAAAATAGCGTGCAAAGAAACAAATAATTCTAATTTTCGTTAAAATACTCATAGTTATGAAATTATTAATTGTTCATTAAACGTTTTATCCTAAACCCGATATACAATGAAAACCACAATTAGAATTACTTTACTGGCACTCCTTATAGTCAGTTTCTTCTCTTGCAAAAAGGACGAAGAGACACCTCCGCAAAACAAATCAAACATTGTTTTTGTAACACACGATATCAATGCCGTAACACAGTGGGATAAAGATTCCGTTTATGTGATCAAGACTTATGATTTTTATGTGAATAACACGCTCTCCATTCAACCGGGTACGGTCATAAAGTTTCACCCCGGCGACGGCCCGGACCTGACACTTGGTGGATCCGGGACCATCGTAGCGGTCGGAACATCCGCCGCACCGATTATTTTCACTTCTTATAAAGATGATGACCATGGCGGTGATACAAACGGAGACGGAACAGCTACAACACCTGCCCGGAAAGACTGGGGTGAGATCAATACAAACGGACTGAATGGTTCGAAATTTGAATATTGTCATTTTTATTATGGTGGTAATAGTACCTACTCTGCGACACTAACGGTTTATGACGGGACCGTAACCGTGAAGAACTGCGTTTTCGCCCATAACAACGGGGATGATGCTACCGGTTGGTACGGAGCCCTGGATATGAGTGATGCCTTAGCCGGAAGTATTGTACAGAATAATGTTTTTTATGATAATGTACGACCCCTTTCTATCAATACCGCATTTAATATCGACGATTCAAACATTTTTCACAACCCGGATAACCAGAGCGAAACCAATACCTATAACGGTATCTTTGCTTATACCGGAAATGAAGTTACTACAGCTCTCAGCTGGCTTGAAACCGAGGTGCCTTTTATTATTGATGATAATGACTGGTATATTGAGTCCGGAGCTGTCCTCCGGCTGGCACAAAATGTAATTCTCAAATTTAAAACGGGAAGTTATCTTATTCTTTCGAATGGTCCCGGCAATCTACTGAATTATAATGCCGCCGGTGTCTTTTTTACCTCGTATAAAGATGATAACCATGGTGGAGATACCAATGGTGACGGGACCATGACAACACCATCAAATGGTGACTGGGGCGGAATCTGGAATGACAGTGCGGGCGATTATATGCACTGGACGAATATCTTATACAACTAAAATAAATAACATCAAAACAATCTTGATTGAAAAAAAGAAGAAACCGGGAATATCTTTCCGTTTTTTTCTTTAATATTGACACTTCTTTTTTTCACCGGAAATGTCAGCCGTCAAAACATATTTTGTCACCCGTAGTACAGGATATTACAGAAACCTTTTTATCATTTTCCTGTTGCTTATCCTGTCGGTATCCTCCATTCCCTCCTTGCCCGATCCGGATATTACCACTCCCTATTTTAAGATCAGAACAGACTACTTTTTTCATCTCGGGGAATATTTCATTCTGGTTTTTCTGGGTATTAGCTGGTGGCATAAGAAGGAAACTTTCTCTTTAATTTACATTGTTATTATGATGATGGCCATCGGAATAATCATCGGGACCGGAGATGAATTTCATCAAAAACTGATCCCCGGACGGACCTTTAACCCGTTCGATGCGGTTTCAAATATCTCAGGCTCACTCCTGGGAAGTATTGCCGGATATTTTTTCTGGCGATCCGCCTTAATCCATTCATCAAAACAGGATATTGATTCGAAAGATGAGTCCTGACGTAATACAAATTACCATCATCTCAGGCGGGCAAACCGGTGCCGATCGTGCAGCCCTCGACTTTGCCCTTGATTTTCATTTCCCTTGCGGCGGATGGTGCCCTGCCGGCAGATGTGCCGAGGATGGCCACATCCCGGACAGGTATCCGTTGCAGGAAACTTCATCCCGGGATTATGCCGTCCGTACAAGAAAAAACATAACCTTTTCAGACGGAACTTTACTTTTTACTTTCAACGGCGCTGAAGACAAAGGGACAACCCTGACCCGCAGAGAAACCCTCAGATATGGCAAACCATTGCTTGGAATTAATTTACCGGAACCGTCAAAAGTCAGTAAAGCTTTATTCACCCGATGGCTGAATGAAAACAACATCCGTATCCTTAATATTGCCGGTCCGCGCGAAAGTTTTGGCCCGGGAATATATACAGCTGTTTATCACTGGTTAAAGGTTTGTCTTTTATAGAATATATCCTACTCCTCCGAACTTCCCATAATGCTTATCATTTGTTTAAGCGGGAAGAGTCGTAACAGGAAAGCCAGAACCACCGCAATACCCATCACAACCCCGAAAGAAGCATAAAAACTTATCGGGATTCTGATACACACCAGTCCTGCAGGAATAATCAGTGCCGTAAACAGAAATATTTTCGGAGGGATCATTTGCAATACCGGAATCTCAAGCCGCCTGCTGACAAAAATGATCTGCCCGATCGTAACACCGGCGGTGGTTACCAGGCTGGCCCAAGCCGAGCCGATAGCCCCGAAATGCGGTATCAATAAGCCATTCAACCCGATATTGATAACAAACCCCGTTGCTGCCAGGATGTTCAGTGTTCGTAAATCCCCGTAAGCTGTTAGCAATACACCAAAAAGATAGATCCCCGAAACAAAAATAAAGGCACCCATCAGGATGGCAAAGATGACGGACGAAATATCCGTATGACTGTGATATAACAGTTCCATAAGCGGCTGACGGTAAATGATCGAAACAATACTCAGGCTGATGACCGGAACCATCAGCAGAAGAAAAGCAAAACGGACAAGCTCCGTTATAGGCTTCTTTTCCTTGATCATTCTTGAAAACAACGGAAGCAGGATAACTCCGAAAAGGTATCCGTACATGGTAAAGGCATCCAGGATTCGAAAAGCCTGGGCATAAATCCCGGCCTGTTCTTTCCCGTCGGGTAGCATCCGCTCGATCATAACCGAATCAACCCGGTAGTATAATGCGGAAAGTAATGTCAGCAAGGCAAATGGCAGTGTGTCTTTTAAGATTCTCAGGGTTTTTAGCGGATCAAACCGCGGCCGGAAAAAAACCGTATTTATGCGAACAAGGAAATAGCCGGTAATGGCTGTCAATCCATAAGCAATGCTTTGCAAATAGACATACCAGGAGATGTTGAATTCAAGATGAAAAACATTGCTCCATAAAGCCAACCCGATCAGGATGATCATGATAAACCGGTCAAGAACAGACAGAACACTATCGGTTTTAAACATGTGAATCCCGGTAATGTTCGACCTGAAGTAGAGGATCAGGGAAGCCAGAAACTGGTTCAGGATCAGAAACCATAATAAATGAAGCTGCTCATGCGAATACCCGATGACCAGGGCAACCGATAATGAGACGACCGTATAAACCATTGCCAGCAAAACCTTTATCGGTAGAAGCAGGGAGAAATATTCTGAGATCCTGCCCGGATGTCTGGAAATCGTACGATTATTGTAATTGGTGATACCGGCATCCAGCAGGATATTCAAAAGCATTGAAAAACTGAACAGGGAAAAGTAAAATCCGTATGCGTCAGCACCAACAGTATTTTGTACCGTCCGGTCAATGCCGAAAATCCAGAAGGGTTTTACCAGTGCATTGAGAAACAGCAGCAAGAGGAGATTCGAAAAAAACTTCCTTTTCAATCTTCAGAATTTGGTTTACATTTACAAATGTAATAAAGCCAGCCAAACACCATCATAAATCCCGTGAGAATTGCTGTAAATACCCGTTTTCTGCTTCCCGGCCGGCTGGATGGGATAGGATGGTTTACCTATGAAACATTAAAACGGATCACTACGGCACATCCTGAACATACCTTTTACTTTCTTTTCGACCGTCCTTTTAACCGCCGTTTTATCTTCTCGGATAATATCCACCCTTGTGTTGTTTATCCGCCTGCACGTCATCCGTTCCTGTGGTATGTCTGGTTTCAGCATTCCATACCACGGGTTTTAAATAAAATAAAACCCGATGTTTTCTTTTCACCCGACGGTTTTATCCCGCTGAAGCATTCCATACCCGTTGTCTCCGTTATTCACGATCTGAATTTCGAGCATTACCCCAAAGACCTTCCTCCTGCCGTCCGGTATTATTACAGGCACTATTTTAAAACGTTTGCAACAGAAGCAAAAGAAATCATTACCGTAAGCCGTTTCTCCAAAGACGACATCGTTAAACAATATCAGGTTGATCCCGAAAAGATCCACGTAGTCTACAACGGAGTAAATGAGAAGTTTCAACCTCTTTCCGAAGAAGATAAGAAACGTATCCGTTCGGAAAATACCGGAGGGTCTCCCTATATTCTCCATACCGGGTCCTTGCTGCCCCGTAAAAATATCTCCCGCCTGTTGCAGGCTTTTGACCTTTTCAGGAAAGATCACCCCGATTTTAAACTGATCCTGGCCGGTGGAAAAATCTCCGGGATCCGTGATATTTACCATCAATGGCACAGGATGAAATTCAGGCACGAGGTAATCTTTACAGGTTATATAGAAGCGGAACATCTGAGAAGGATCACTGCAGCGGCGGAAACACTTGTACTGGTTTCTTATTTCGAAGGATTCGGCCTTCCTTTACTCGAAGCCATGGCATGTCATGTGCCGGTAGTTTGCGGAAACGTTACCGCACTTCCCGAAATTGCAGGTGAAGCAGTCCTTCTCACCGATCCGTTTTCAGTTTCCGGCATAGCAAAAAACCTCACAAAGATTATAGATAATGCCTCACTCCGCAGGAACCTCATTTCACGCGGGCAGGAACGTGTTGCACAATTCAACTGGGACAGTACTGCTGAATCTGTCTGGAATGTACTTACAAAACAATTATCCGGCCATTGATGATGACTCCGCTTAAAATCAAATATTCCGGGAACCGGCCCGAAGCAGGAATAGATGAAGCCGGCCGGGGATGCCTTGCCGGACCGGTCGTTGCAGCAGCCGTAATCCTTCCTGACACGGTAAACATCCCCTTTCTCGACGACTCAAAAAAGATGTCGCCCAAGCACCGGGAAACGGCACGTAACGAAATCATCAAAACCGCCCTGGCCTGGGGGATCGGCACTGCAACACCTGCGGAAATCGATCTGTACAATATTGCCGGAGCTACTTACCTGGCTATGCACAGGGCTGTAGAAAATCTGAGTATACTTCCCGCCAGCCTGCTCGTTGACGGTAAGTTTTTTAACGCATACCGGAACATCCCGCACACCTGTATCGTGGGTGGGGATGGTAAATATGCTGCCATTGCCGCCGCATCGGTACTGGCCAAGACACATCGTGACCATCTGATGGAAGAGATTCATTACGAATTCCCATTGTATGCATGGAACAAAAACAAAGGATATCCTACACGACAGCATCGTGAAGGAATCCGGAAATACGGCGTCTCTCCTTATCACCGGAAATCTTTCAAACTACTTGATGAACAGCTACCCTTGCCTTTTTCCGAAAGCCGGTTTTAAAACAGTTTGTGATGTAAATAATCCGTTTATCTTTGCTTTGTATAAATATTCAATCTATTTTTTCAACAAAATCAAATCCATATGAAAAAGCATTTATCTCTCTTTATCGGACTATTGTTTGCCATTGCTCCGATACTTAAAGCCGATGAAGGCATGTGGTTGCTCCCGTTGCTGGAAAAACTGAATATCGGGACCATGACCCGGATGGGGTTAAAACTATCAGCTGAAGATATCTACAGCGCAAATCATTCCAGTCTTAAAGATGCCATCGTCATCTTTGGCGGAGGTTGTACAGGTGAAATTGTTTCAGACCGGGGCCTGCTCCTTACCAACCACCATTGCGGTTTTAGCAGCATCCAGTCGCACAGTACTACCGGGCACAATTATCTTGAAGATGGGTATTGGGCAAAAACCAAAGAAGACGAACTGCCCAATCCGGGGTTATCGGTAACTTTCCTTGTCCGTATCGAAGATGTATCGGATCAGATCCTTCCGCAACTCAGCGATACGCTGACCGAAGAAGAACGTGACCAGAAAGTAGAAGAAATCAGCAGGGAACTGGAAAAAAAAGCTACGGATAGCACAAACTACGAAGCTTCCGTCCGTTCTTTCTTTGCCGGGAACGCTTATTACCTGTTGGTATATGAAATTTTTAAAGATGTTCGCTTTGTCGGAACTCCCCCATCATCTATTGGCAAATTCGGCGGGGACACGGATAACTGGATGTGGCCGAGACATACAGGAGATTTTAGTGTTTTTCGTGTCTATATGGCCCCGGACGGAACTCCGGCAGAGTATGATCCCGAAAATGTTCCGCTCAAACCAAAACATTATCTACCCGTTTCCCTGAAAGGGGTTCATCCAAACGATTTTACCATGGTTCTGGGCTATCCGGGAGGGACTCAACGATACATGACCTCATATGAAATTGACGAATTGCTGAAAATTACCCATCCTAACAGAATTCTCATCCGTGGAACCCGGCAGGATATCCTCTGGAAAGACATGATGGCCAGTGAGAAAGTCAGAATACAATATGCATCCAAGTATTCCGGTTCCAGCAATTACTGGAAATTTTCCATCGGCCAGAGCCAGGGATTGAAAAGGCTGAAAATTAAAGATTTGAAAAAAGCTATGGAAAATCAATTCCGCACCTGGGTTGCTGCCGATCCGCAACGTCAGCAGAAATACGGTGAAGCTTTGGATCTTATAAAAAAGGCCATCGAAGGCAGGGCTACTTATACCTACACAAAGCAATATATCGTTGAAGCCCTGATTCGGGGTAGCGAAATTGTGAGCTTCGCATTTCACCAGGGCCGTCTTGAGAGTGCACTCGAAAGCGGTGACCAGGAAAAAATTACCAAAGCAGTGGAAAATGCAAAATCTTCTGCAGAACGTTTTTACAAGGATTATAATCCGCCGACAGACCGGAAAGCGGTGAAAGCGATGTTTAAATTGTTTTCTCAGCACGTCCAGCCCGATATGCAGCCAGATGTATTTGTAACCATATCTAAGAAATATAAAAACAATGTTGATAAGTATGTCGACCATATGTTCGATAAATCCATTTTTACCGACCAGAACCGTTACAATGCTTTTCTGGCAAACCCGAAACTGAAAACTCTGCAAAAAGATCCTGCCTATGTTGCCGCCCAATCCATTATCGGACAGTACTATGCCCTATCCCGGATGGAAGCCCGTTTTGACCAGGATCTGGATAAAGGTCATCGCCTGTACATGGCCGGGCTAATGGAAATGCAGCCAGATAAGGTTTTCTATCCGGATGCAAATTTTTCCATGCGGTTAACCTATGGTACGGTGGGTGGATATGATCCCAAAGATGCGGTACATTATAAATATTTTACCACCCTCAAAGGGGTTATGGAAAAAGAAGATCCGAACAATTATGAGTTCATTGTTCCGGACAAGCTCAAGGAACTTTATAAAGATAAAGACTTTGGACGGTATGGAGAAAACGGGGTAATGCATGTATGTTTTACAACCAACAATGATATTACCGGTGGAAATTCGGGATCTCCGGTAATCAATGGCAACGGCGAACTCCTCGGGTTGGCTTTTGATGGAAACTGGGAAGCCATGAGCGGGGATATCACCTTCGAACCTAAACTGCAAAAATGTATTGCCGTAGATATCCGTTATGTCCTTTTCATTATGGACAAATTTGCCGGAGCTAAACATATTGTCGATGAAATGACACTGGTTGAATAATCTCATTTTTTTATAAAATACAATAAGGGAACCTCTTACCTGGGGTTCCTTATTTTTTGTATCCTCGGAAAGGCTGTGTACTTTTGCCTAAAATTCGAACCATGATTGATTACAGGGAGATATTTGCCTCTTTTATGGTTTTGTTTGCCGTAATCGACATAACCGGCTCGATACCGATTATTATCGATATCAAAAGTAAGACCGGGGAAATCGAGTCGGAAAAAGCCACACTGGTAGCCTTCGCTATTATGCTGGCCTTTCTGCTGATCGGGAAACCCCTGCTCCGTTTTTTCGGTGTGGATATCTCCTCTTTTGCTATTGCCGGATCATTCATCCTGCTTTTCCTGGGCCTGGAAATGGTACTGGGAATCCAGTTCTTCCGACATGACCCGGAGGGAGGCGGTTCCATTGTCCCGATCGCCTTTCCTTTGATTGCCGGGGCCGGTTCGATCACAACCCTGTTATCCCTGAAAGCGGAATTCCATACCATGAATATTGCCATTGCACTGCTGCTGAATATGATCATAGTTTACTTTGTACTCAAGGCTACCCGATTTTTTGAAAGGATACTTGGTAAAACGGGACTGTATATCCTTCAAAAAGCTTTCGGCATTATCCTGCTGGCCATTGCGATCCGCCTATTCATCAGTAATACCGGTATACAAATTCCCAATGCCCCCTGATATCACCATATATACCGATGGGGCAGCACGCGGAAATCCCGGACCGGGAGGATACGGTATCGTTATGATGAGTGGAAAACACCGTAAAGAACTCAGTGCGGGTTACCGGCTTACCACAAACAATCGTATGGAATTATTCGCCGTGATCATCGCCCTGGAAAGGCTGAAAATTGTCCCCAGTAATGTCACCCTCTACACCGATTCCCGGTATGTGGCAGATGCGGTAGAAAAAGGATGGGTCTTCAACTGGGAAAAAAAGGGATTCAAAAAGAAAAAAAACCCGGACCTGTGGAAACGTTTTTTGGTGATTTACAGGAAACATCATGTCCGGTTTATATGGATCAAAGGCCACAATGACAATCCGTGGAATGAACGATGCGACCAGCTGGCTGTTACGGCAAGCTATACGGAACCCCTGCTTGAAGATACCGGTTATATAAACAGCAAAGATATTTCTCTCTTTTAACCTGCATTCGATTTATGAATTTACTGAAAAATGGTGAAATTCAACGACACGCAGAGTCCGTTCCTTGAATAATTTTATAATGTGATCTCTTTTTGAATATGGCTAACTGCTTGCAATACTTTGATTTCCGGCGAATATCGGAAAGGATGAAGAACAATTTATCTACGTAGATATATCTACGTAGATAAATGATCATACTCTAATTTTTATGACACCTTTTATTAAGGTAATGTATAATAAGAAATCACTGGTCCCGGGCTTCAGCGCAGGGATTGAAACTTATTACATTAAAAGAAACGGTTTCCCCCGCCCTGAAATATGGAGTGAGAACTTTCTTTAAGAGGATTTTATGCACGATTTCTGACTGAATTTTATTGTCAGGGGCTTAAAATAACTATCGCTTTCCGGCCAGGACACAAGTCCTTTTATAACTGCTGACCTTGCCATCCAGAGAAAAAACCTCAAAATAGATCAGGTAGATTCCCATGACAGGTTTTTTACCATAATCATCCAGGCCATTCCAGGTGATCATCCCTTCGCGATCCAGCAGATGATTATTACGCAAGGTTCTGACCAATTGTCCCCGGGCGTTAAAAACAAGAACACGCCCTACATTCCCGGACTTTGGAAAATGATAATGAATGGTTAAATAATCATGATATCCGTCATTGTCGGGTGAGAATATTTCAGGTTCTGTAAAGACAGGGTTGGTCTTCGTAATATCATCGCCTGTCTGAGAATTGGGCAAACCGGGGGTACCATACCCCGATTCCGAAGAAGCGGAATGCCAGTTGAAAGGATCGGCAGAAGGAGCATCGTAGCGGATTCTCTCCAGTGCAACCCCTTCGGGATCAGCAATAAGCGGGAAATGCATATTCTCATGGTAATGGAGCGCATCAATAACTTGTCCTGCAGTATCCAGGAGGAGAATATCACCTTCTTTGTCGGGCATGGCAGGTAGTTCCGGCATCTCCAGAAAAACAGCAGGATCAGCTGTGAAATAATGTGATTGTACATTTTCCGGATCAGAGGTTAACAAAATGAAATGTCCGGGGAAAAGCATCCTCGGTTCTGTAGTGATCCTGCGAATATCCACGGGGAAACCTGTCTCTGCAGACTTTCCCGTTAATAAAAGTGAACTCAGATCAACTATATCCTGTGAACGGTTGTATATTTCAACATAATCGGCCCCATCCGGATATGGATTAAAAAGAATCTCATTAATAACAAGACCAAAACTATCGACAGGAACGGTAGCAGAAAACGAAAAGGACGTTGGGGCCCGGAGAGAATTTCCCGAACAGTCCGTAAATGCATTATCTATAGTAAGATTATAAACGGTCATCTTGTCAAAAGGATAACGGAAAACCAGGTCGAGAGAGCCATACTCCGGGCCATAAAGGATGACACACGCAGGGTGGCCAACGGAATGATCTACACTATAATGTTCAGGTGAAGCTGCAAAAACGGTATCATAAGATTCGTCAAACCGGAGATGTAATACTGTATCATTGACCAAAAAAATATTTGCCAGGAGCGGTTGGGTAATATCAGGATTTTCAGCGAACACGGAATTTTGCTGCCCCGGTGTCCCTCCCGGATATTTTGAACAGGCGGTCCAGTTCTCGGCTCTTGGACAGGGGTATGAGGGATCGATCTGTTCAAGTGACCAGCCACCTCCGGATTTGGTTTTATCCCCGTACCACCGGGATGAATAAGTGATATGATGGATCACAGCCGAGGATTTATTTCTGAGGGTGACAGACATCCCTTCATTCTTAAGAGATGTCATACCCGGCAGGACCAGAATATGTCCATACGAAGAAAGTAAAGCCGCATCATCCATACTACAGATAATCTGATACGATCCGGGATCCAGGTAGCATAGCGGCAGGGAAATGCGCTTATTATCCAAAGACAACGTCCAGTGATCCATCCAAATCCGGTAGTCCGTCCGGTTAAACAGCTCCAGGTATTCGGCTTCCGGTAAACCTGTCGAAGGAACAGGGTCAGCCATAATTTCATTAATCACTACGTCAAAAGGGCGGACAGGATGAAATATGATATTTATGATACTATCTTTTAAAAAGTTCCCTGCCAAATCAGTAATCTGAGTGATATGAAGCTGATAATCCGTGTCAGGTTGCATACTGTCTGAAAATGTGATCATGATACTGTCAGCAGAAACAGCCGTAAAGTTTTTTGCCGTTATGTTCCCGGGCGACAGGCGGAAAATCACGGAAGAATCCGTTCCATTTACCTTCACAGCTTCGTTAAATGAAAGAGCAATCTGTGTAGGAACAGGGATACGATAAAGGTCTACGGAAGGTGAGGTAGTATCAGGAATAAAATTCCCTTCGATGGTAAGATCATCAAACCAGAATTTCCGGTCCTGCTGGGAAGAATATTTATAGAAAATTCCAAAAAAAGAATCTGGCATGATTTGCAGATGGTTACCGGTTCCGGCAACGGTCCATGACAAACCGTCGGCAGTTTCATTGATCCTTATTATCCATGTTCCGTCTTTTTTTCTCACTACACGAACTCCACAAGGGTTGCTGCCTACTGTTTCCTGCCAGTTTAGTGAGGTTGTAATGATTGTCTCCGTTGTTCCGTTGTGAAGTTTCCAGAGTTTCAGCAGGTCGTCAGATCCTTTAAGATTTACACCGGCAACAAACGCTTCCGGCTCGGCTTGCGGATACATCCCGCCGGCATCCCGGTCGGAAGTGAGAAAAACAGACCAGTTATTGACTGAAGAAGGCATATATTCATACCTGATATAAAATGTCCAGACAATGCTGTCGCTGTTCCAGGATAATCCGGCCAGAGGAATGGAAATCTGATCGTGTCCGGAAGAAGGATTATCATACTGATGGTGCAGGGAGAAGAGACCATGCACCGGACGGATATCAGACACCCCCCAGTGCCCCGGAATACTCTGTGTCCAGTAACCGCCCAACCCGCTTTCAAAATCTTCCGTGATCTGTCCTCTTGCCAGAGTAGCCGGCACAAGCACTAAAATAAACCACCAGCGCCACATGGTTATAAAAAACAGTTATTTTTGTACCAACAGTTTTCTGATTTCCAACAGAAAGGTTGAGGTAAGTTAAGAAAAAAAATTAAAGAATGAAAGTTGCAGTTGTCGGAGTTACAGGGCTTGTTGGCAGAACCATGTTACGAGTCCTTGAAGAAAGGGGTTTCCCACTGGATGAACTGATCCCGGTTGCATCTGAAAAATCGGCAGGAAAAACCATAAGTTTCAGGAACCAAGATTATACGATAGCGACTCCTGATATTGCCATTAAAAGAAAACCTGATATTGCACTCTTTTCGGCCGGTGGAAAATTGTCACGTGAAATGGCACCAAAATTTGCCGATACCGGCTGTTTTGTGATTGATAACTCGAGTGCATGGAGAATGGATCCGGATATCCCTCTGGTTGTTCCCGAGATTAACGGAAATATCCTTACCGGCCATGAAAAAATCATTGCCAACCCGAATTGCTCCACCATCCAGATGGTCATGGTTCTTGCTCCGTTACACCGTAAATTTGGTATCAAACGTATCATAGTTTCCACATATCAGTCAGTTACGGGGACGGGGAAAGCGGCTATGGATCAATTATACGGGGAAAGAAAAGGCATTGCCGTAACACAGGTTTATCCCCATCCCATAGACATGAATTGTCTGCCACATTGTGATGTTTTCCTCGATAACGGTTATACCAGGGAAGAGATGAAGCTGGTATTGGAAACGCGTAAGATTTTAGACGAACCGTCCTTAAAGATTACCGCAACAGCTGTACGCGTGCCTGTTACCGGAGGGCACTCCGAATCGGTGAATATCCATCTGCGTTCAAGATTTGAGTTGGAGGACATAATACTTCTGCTGAACAATACGCCCGGGGTTCGGGTTTTTGACGATCCCAAACATAATATTTATCCCATGCCACTCAACGTAAAAGACAAAGATGATGTTTTTGTCGGCCGGATACGAAAGGATAACTCCCGAAAAAAAGGGATTAATCTATGGATCGTTGCAGATAATCTGAGAAAAGGAGCAGCCACCAATACAATTCAGATTGCCGAGTATCTGGTTCATCGTGGTTTAGTATAAGAAATCGTTGTACGGATATCGTTTAACATGGATCTCCCGTACCTTTTCATACAGGATTTTTTTCAATTCCATTAAGTTCCATTTTTTACGCGCCGAAATAAACACCACAGGAAAGGATGTATCCTTGTTCATCCAGGTATCTTTCAGGTTGTCCAGGGTAAGGTTTTCGGGCAGCACAGGAGTCAGATCATCCGGGTCTTTGGGCTGGAAAGAATAAGCATCTGTTTTGTTAAATACCAGGATGACCGGTTTGCGACCGGCACCCAAATCATGCAGGGTTTCATTGACAATACGGATCTGTTCTTCGAATCCGGGATGTGAGATGTCCACAACATGCAACAATAAATCTGCTTCTCTCACTTCATCTAGCGTAGATTTGAAAGACTCAACAAGATGGTGCGGGAGCTTTCGAATAAACCCTACCGTATCCGATAACAGAAAAGTCAGGTTTTTAATAACGACCTTGCGTACGGTGGTATCCAGGGTGGCAAAAAGTTTATTTTCCTCCAGGACATCCGACTTTCCAATAGTATTCATCAGGGTCGATTTCCCGACATTGGTATAACCGATCAACACCACCCGGACAAGTTTCCCCCTGTTTTTTCTTTGCAGGGACATCCGTTTGTCGATTCTGGAGAGTTCTTTTTTCAGCCGGGAGATTCTTTCCCGGACAATACGCCGGTCGGTTTCGATTTCCCGTTCTCCCGGGCCGCGAAGTCCAATCCCTCCGCGCTGTCGTTCCAGGTGCGTCCAGAGGCCGGCAAGCCGCGGCAGGAGATACTCATATTGTGCCAGTTCGACCTGTGCTTTTGCCTGTGCGGTTTTGGCCCGTGAAGCGAAGATATCCAGAATCAGGTTTGCCCTGTCCAGGACACGACAATCCAGAAACCGTTCAATATTCCTCACTTGTGCGGGAGAAAGTTCATCATCAAAAATAACCAGATCTACGGCATGACCCCGGATAAAATGTTTAATTTCCTCCAGTTTTCCGCTGCCGATAAAGGTGCGTGGATTGGGTTTGTTTATTTTCTGGATAAATTGTTTTACCGGGTTACATCCTGCTGTTGTGGCAAGAAATGCCAGTTCAACCAGATAATCAATGATTTCTTCATTACGATGCAAAGGGTCCTGTACTGCAACGAGTACAGCTTTTTCAACCCGGGTACTTTCTGGCTCACTCATCTTCTTTCGACCGGGAGGATGAAAGTTTCCTCAAAAACATGCTATAAAACTAATAAATAAATCTCCTGTTTTGCATGAGTATTCCACGAATCGCCTGTTTCAGGTTTTCACTGCAACGCATTATCATTTCCACATCCGAAGGAAACGGAACCTTCTTGGCATTGATCATCTGGCGGGATTCTGCAGAAAGAGCATCGACATCTCCAATGGCACGTGCCGAGAAATGTTCAAAATGACTATTGGCACCAATGGGATCCTTTTTCAGCAATTTCATGGGTGAAAGCGAATATATCTCGACATTCCCCTGGATAGTGACATCTTTTTGCTGGATCGTTTTGACCAGTGAGCAAGTAATATCTTTGTACTTCTTGATCTTAATATCATTGCCGGCGGTATCCTTCATAACATTGCCATTTTGATCCAGGGCATATTCAAAGCCGTTTTCTATACGCTTTTTCTCAATCGTATCTTTCTCCGAAACCATATCGGGAGAAACGGCAATAACATTCAGGCTGATATTGACCTGATAGTCATAATTTACACTGTCATCCAGGTGTCTGGTGTAATATTCAACCCATTCGGTGTTCAGGTTTGCCGGATCGATGGCCAGCAGTTCGTCCTGAAACTGCGGGGATAACTTTAACTGGGTATTATTCTCTATGGCTACGATTACACGGCTCATCCCATAATAGCGCGAAAGACTAAGTAACTTATCAATATTCTCATAATCCCCCCAATAGTCTTTCACCTTACTGAATTCATAATAGGCTTGCCTGTAAGAATCCTTATCGCCATTATTCATGAGTTTCTGGCCGTGGGCAAAAAAGTACTCAGCTGCCTTGTGTTTGGCCTGAATGATCTCGGAATCATAATCCACATAATCAAAATTTACCGTACGATTCCCCAGTTTGAGCGGAAGGACCGGACGTACTTTTGTCTGCCGGTTTTTAAGATTCATATAATGATTAAGAATAGCATCCCAATTATCCGGTTTCCCTTCCATTTTCAGGAATTTGATCTGTTCCAGGTCCTGTTCATTGGCAAGTTTATATGATCTTTCCAATACCATAATGTCGTCGGAACTATCGGGATTACGCATCAACTTCTTAACGGCTTTATTAATGGCAATATCATAATTTCCTTTTTGCAATTGTTTTTTAGACCCTCCGCAGGAAGAAAGAATAACCAGTGAAAGGAAAATGTAAAGTACTCTTTTCATACGTTTAAAATTTTATTCATTTTATTCATGAGATCGCTTCGCTCAGTTCATGTTCGTTTCACAATAAGATTATTTGGTTGAACAAGGAAAATTAATCATTTTGGAACAATAAACAAAAAACCCTGACGGGAGGCCAGGGTTTTGAACTATTTGTTTATTACTGTAAAACGAAAACAATAGGGAAGGTATAAGCTACACGTACGGGTTTCCCACGCTGTTTCCCGGGAGACCATTTGGGTGAGGATTTCACAACCCGTACTGCTTCGGCATCCAATGCCGGATCAACACCACGAATAACCTCTACCTTATCAACACGACCGTCGGGTTCAACAACAAATCTTACAAAAACCCTTCCGCTGATACCATTTTCAGCAGCAATTTCAGGATATTGAAGATGATTGGCTACCCATGCGCGGAATTTGTTAACGTCTCCACCCTGGAACGTAGGCATATCCTCAACAATAAAGAAAATCTCACCACCGGTATCTTCTTCATCCTGAACATCATAATTAATTTCCTGTACCTCGGTATTGATGTCTGCTTCAAGATCTGAAAGCTGAAGTTCATCATCAAGGGTTACGTCATTCTGTACAATATTCAGTATTTCAGTAACCTTGGGAGGTTCGGGAGGTTTGGGTTTCGGCTTTTCCTGGCGGGTAATGGGGACGATTTCTTCTTCAGCCTGCTCGGATCCTCCCGTGTCATATTCATTGGTCTTGTATCCAGAGCTGGTCCATTCGAAAGCAATAAGAACCAGTGATATGGAAACAACCAGTCCAATCTCAAGAAAGATGGAAGTACGCTTCTCGAGGTTTGCTTTGTCCGATTTTTTTAGTTCCATTGTTCAAAATTTTAGGCTATAAAATTATTAAATCTCACAGCAAAAACAAACATCTGAATTTTTTTTTCATTAATAGGTTATTGCTGCATAACTTTTACACATAATTTTAATGCAAAAATTAAACCAATTTGATTATTTCCACGGCTTTTTTCTTGCAAAACCGAAAAATCATTATTTTTGCCTTTCCTAAAGCGGTTCTTTAAGGATTTTGGGGGCTTAGCTCAGCTCCGGTTTGCCCGGAATCTTCGATTCCGCCGGCAAATCGAGAGTCCTCGAAACGGTCATGAAATCAAAGATTTCAACCGTTTCGGGATTGGCTAGAGCGTTTGTAGTGCAGGCTATTTTGGAATGTTCTTTCTTTATTTTGGGGGCTTAGCTCAGTTGGCTAGAGCGTTTGGCTGGCAGCCAAAAGGTCAGGGGTTTTCGACTCCCCTAGCCTCCACACAATTAGATAAACCGTGAAACCTCCTGTTACGGTATATATTATTGAATCAGAAAAAGATGGCCGGTGGTATTCGGGCCAGTCCATGCACCCCGATAAACGAATTCATGAACACAACCGGGGTTATTCAACGTATACCAAAAAGTTTACTCCCTGGCATTTATTTGCATCTAAGAAATTTATAACCCGTACAGAAGCTTTAAGGTGTGAACGCAGAATTAAAAATTTGAAATCCAGAGCAAGAATCCTGGAGTATATTCAAAAAGAAAAATTTGTTTTTACAGATGTCAGGGGCACCGAATCTGTCATCTGACAGATTCGAGTGTGCTCGCCCGCAGGGCGGCATGCATTCGACTCCCCTAGCCTCCACACAATTAGATAAACCGTGAAACCTCCTGTTACGGTATATATTATTGAATCAGAAAAAGATGGCCGGTAGTATTCCGGTCTGTTTCTGTTAAAACATCCTTTACTACCGGGTTTGTTATACTTCAACCTTTTCCTATGACCAATTTTGCCAGAACCGGAAACGCCGTGGTAAAAAAAAAATTAACCTGAAATTTGTGAATTCGTGGCTTTCCATTAAATCCTATCTTTGAACTATAAAATATATGCCATTAAAATATGTTTATGCTTGTTCCGTCAGAATATCAATCCCCTCCAGACAGGTTATCAGACAGGTTATTCCCGATTCCCTCCAAAGTGGTTTTATCCCTATTTTTATTTTTTTTCTCCATTTTATCTCTTTCTGCTGAAGAGACACATCCCGATACCGGATTTACGACCAGCCCGTCCTTTTTTTATCAATACGAATCCGGAGTCTCCAACAGGATTTCACTACAGGATATTTCATCATATACATTCCCCAACCGGCTTACCCTTTTCCTGGGTATACGGCTACATTTAAACGAAAACAGGGGTTTAGGAACAGTAGCCCTTTCGTTACAAAACATTCCCGGTCTTTTTCCCTGGATGACTTTTCATGTTGACGCCGCCCACCTGGAATACCCGGATTATTCAACCGGTGAAAATCAAGTTGTTGCCCTGGTTTACGTATCGGCAATCCGCCGGGTAGGTATTCATACGGGGATGGGATACCGTTCACCTGATTTCGCTGATCAAAAGGTTCATTCCCCGTTTGACTGGACCCACGAAACAGATGAGCTTTTTCCGTTGTTTAACTTATCCTGGCAGTTTATGAACCGTAATCAACACATGCTGACTTTCATAACCGGCAATTATTTTTTTATGAACTTCAGAACCATTGATCATTGGATGTTTGGACTGGATGGGGCTTATACTTTAAGTCCGGCAGTACAGTTGAGACTTCAGCTCATTTCTGCTGTAAAAGGGATTTCAGGATTTGTATTTAGTATAAATGAAATTCAGGCGAATGCCGGAATAAAAATCCGTTTTTAACATGGGTAAACGGTGGATCATTATATTTCTTGCTGTTTTAAACCTGACTTCCTGCAAAAAGGACATCAATGCCTTTTTTATCCATGAAAGTGTTCGTACCCGGGTTTTGGAAAGTCATCTTCTTTCCCCTGTTTTTAATACCCGTTTTGCAGACAGTTTATCATTGAAATTTGCTGTTTTCAGTGATATTCATATCACAGAGAAAAACGATCATTTATTCAACAAGCTTAAAAATGATATTGACCAGCAGGGGATAGATTTTTTCATAGTCGCAGGAGATCTGACCGATAACGGCCTTCCTGAAGAATATGAAAATTGCCGGACTGATTTTCAGAACCTGGAAATTCCCTGGTATGTAACGATCGGGAATCATGATCTTTACCAGACGGATGGCTGGGAAAGCTGGAAAAACTATTTTGGCCCGTCGTGTTTTAGCGTGGGAATATCCGGTTTACTGAGGCTTATCTTTCTGGACACATCTACAGGTACGGTTGGAAAAGAACAATTTTCCTGGCTTGAAAAAGCGTTGAAGAACAGCCAGGAAAAGTACAAAATCGTTGTTACCCACTACCCTTTATACGACGATCTGGTGCCTTCGATCTGGAGATTACCCTCTGCTGAAGAACGTTACAAACTTCTATGGCTGCTCCATAAATATAATGTTTACACTTATATCGGTGGCCATTTGCATACTTTCCAGCATCAAACCTTAAACGGACTTCACCATTTTATAGTAGGATCTATGTATCCCCATGATCTTGACAAAGGGGAACATGGCTATTTATTATTCTCATTAACGGGTGGAAATCTCTCCTGGGAACAAGTCGTTTTCCCTTAAGAATGGCCTGTTTTTTGTAGTTTTACCTGGAAGGCTCGAGAAACATTTAACCTGAAAATCAATTAAATCATGAAACGGAAGATATTCTTTTTTATGGCTGCAATCATGTTGCATCCCTGGCCGGAAATGGTTTCCGCAAAAGAAATAGCAGTAAAATCCAGTATCCGGGAGGTAACCGTTTTCCTTCAGGGAGCACAGGTTATACGCGAATCCGGGGTTATGATTCCCGCCGGCGCCAGCCAGGTTGTTTTTTCTCCTCTTCCAGCGGGGATCAATCCCCAAACCATTCAATTACAAGGAAAAGGTTCTTTTACCATCCTTTCAGTAAAACACCGTACCAATTATTTAAAGCATCCGGAGAAAGATCCTGGATATGTTGCACTTAACCAAAAACTGGACGGACTGAAACTGAAGAAGGAAAAAAATATTGCACTTTTAAAGATACTCAAAGACGAAGAGTCCATGCTTAAAGCAAATCAATCGATCCGTGGAGACCAGTCCACCCTCCAGGTTTCGGAATGGAAGGCAGCGCTGGACTTCTATACTGCCCGCCTTTCTGAAATCGCCGACAAACGAATTACCCTGAAATCACAACAGAAAAAGCTGGATGAGGAGATTAAAAAGATCACAAAACAACTGCAAACCTATAAGGCAAATGCAAAGAAACCTGTCATGGAGATTGTTGCCGACATTTCTTCCGTGAAAGAACAACAGGCATTTTTCACACTGGAATATTATGTACCGCAGGCTTCGTGGCATCCCGAATATGATATCAGGGTAACCGACATTGCCAAACCAATGAATATGCAATATCGTGGCGTTATCAAACAAAACACCGGAGAAAAATGGGAAAATGTGAAACTGATACTGTCAACAGGAAATCCGTCTCTGGGAGGTACAAAGCCGACACTTTATCCATGGTACCTGGATTTTTATTATCCTTCACCGGTAAGCAAGGGCCTTCAAGGTAAAATCGCAGGAGTGAATATTTCCAGAAAATCTGTTTTGGCACGTGATGTATACGAAGCTCCTGAAGCAATACCAGAAGCATCAACGCCGGTTGTACAACAATCAGAATCCCAGACATCGGTACAATTTACTATTGAGGCGCCTTTTACCATAGCTTCTGATAACCAGGAACAGCGGGTTTTGGTGGCAACATACACCCTGCCGGTAGATTACAGGTATTATGTCGTCCCAAAACTCGACCGTGATGCTTTCCTTGTAGCCCTGGTTCATGACTGGGGAAAATACAACCTGCTTTCGGGGAAAATGCACATGTTTTTCCAGGGAACCTATGTTGGAGATGCTTTTCTGAACGTCCGGAACACATCAGATACCCTCGAACTTTCCCTGGGGCGTGACAGGAGTATCAGCATTGAGCGTAAGAAACGGTTGGACTTTACACAGAAACAGATGCTTGGTAGCAGCATTAAGGAAACACACGGATGGGAAATAAGTATAAGGAATGGAAAGAAAACAGGGATCAACATCCTGGTTGAAGAACAGATCCCGGTATCAAAACGGAAGGAGATCGAAGTGGAAACGTTGGAATCTTCGGGGGCAAAGATCAATCCTGCTGATGGTAAATGTACCTGGAACCTTCATCTTAACCCCGGACAGACACAAAAGCTGAATCTTTCGTTTTCGGTAAAATATCCAAAAAATCAACACATTATAATAGATTGACACTATAGTTAAAATCTTTTGCTCCCAGAAAAGATTATTTTACGGACAAACAATAATCGCCGGGCAGGACAGGAGAAACGTCTATGTGTCCTTCCTGGTAATTGCCTGAAAGCGTATCCGGAATCTCCTTCCAGGGACTTTCCGGCGAAGACCGGTAGAGAAGAACGAGCTTTTTATTGTCACTGTAAGGAAGTGATGTATCCAGCCACCCATTACGAAATGAATGGGTGAAATTATATTCAAAGCTTCCCGTGGCATAAAAATCCCCGGGGAATATCCCTTCAATACTCCAGTAGCGATCCGGGGAAACCGTAAACCCATCAGGCACATTCGTTGTGTCGGCACCTATCCAATGGTGAACCACCCTGAAAAAAACAGAATCGCTGATTTGCTTTACTTCCAGATTAAAAAGACAGTCATCAAAAGCATAGTTTCCTGGTTTATGCAGGATTTTATATTCTTTGGTGGTTCCGTCGTTTACTTTTTCGTTTTTATCCAGCAGAATCAAACCGGGTTTAAACGGGGTGAAAATGGAAAAAGTTTCTTCTTCTCCCGACAGGATAATTTCATTATTTTCTGTATCCCATAATGAATCCATCAGTGAGATTTCGAGAGGCGTATGGTAACTGAAATCGTTCCGGCCTATAAGCCGTTGTTTTATGCGGATGTGGGAGATAAACCCGCCGTATACCGAATCGATGGAAACGCCTGAAATGGCGTAATGCGGAAATCCGGGGAGATAAATCCACGTATTAAAAAAATCCCCCATCGGTTTATGTGTTTTTTCCGCCAGGAAACTTTCAAGATCGGAAGTTGAGGCATTACCGAAGGCAAATTGTTTCAAATATAGCTGCATGGATTCGAAGAAAAGGCGGTCGCCCAGATAGTACCTTAAATTATGGATCATATCCGCACCTTTATCATAAACGGTACTGCCATAAGTTAGCGAATAGGGTATCCCCGCAACAGAATAATAACCATTATCTTCAATATGAGTAAACTGCAAAGTCTTTCTGTGAAGATGCCTGATATAATCTTTATAGGCTGATTTTCCGTTTATAGCTTCATGATAAAGCGCCACCGCATAGGAAGCAAAACCCTCATTAAGCCACATATCCGAATCTGTGGCACAGGTTACCAGATTCCCAAACCAACTATGGGCGAATTCATGTACAAGCAGATCTTCGGCATGGAGAGTCCCGTCAATAGCAGCATCAGGGATAAAAATACATGTTGCATGTTCCATGGCTCCATGAGGAAAAGGAACGCCGGCGTAACCAATCTTCTCCCATTGATAAGGGCCGAACAGGGATTCAAAGGTTCTCAGATATACAGGGACATGGGAAAAAGTTTTTACTGCTTTGGAAGAATCTTTTCCGGGAACAAAATAACTGGCCGGAATATCGTGGGTTAAACCCGCTAAAGTATCTTTGAGAACGGCATAATTCGAAATGGCAAATGACGATAAATAGGTGGAAATGGGTTGTTCCATCTGCCAGTGGTAGGTCTTTTCCTTCTGTTTTGCAGGGATGATCTCTTTTAACACCCCCGGGCATGCAACAATAAGACTGTCAGCAACGGTGATAAAATAATCGTAAGACGATTTTTCACGGAAATCATCAATACACGGATACCATAATCTTCCTGCAGAATGTGGAATCATAGACAAACAGACCCCCATAACATACGCGGTTCCTTTTACAAAATAAACCCCGCCCCAGTGAGGATCCTTTAAAGGTTTACCATGATAAAAAACCGTAAGTATGCTGGTTGTCCCCTTTATTAAGGCTTCGGAAAGATGAATATCCAGATATTTGTCATGGGCAGAAAAAGATCTGACCCGTTCTTCGTCTATCCATACCGAATCGGTATAAAGGCCCTGGAACTCCAGCGTAACTGATTTGATAGAATCCGCCAGAGGATTCAGCTGCACATCGGTTACGCCATATATCATTCCGGATAAAATGTCCGGGATGTCCAGGTTTATCGTATAATGTAGAATATCAATGGAATCAAACTTAAAAAATGATAACTGCGGAGCCTGGGGTCTTTCATAGGCAGGCTTTGTGTGTAAAGGGAAAGTTGCCAGAAAGAAACTAAGTACAGCAGGAAAAAGGATGTGTGGCATTTTAATTAAAAACGCTGATTTTCTTTTCCTCAAGCGTTTGGATAAGTGATTCAAGCACAAGCCGGCCATCTGTATTACCTAAAAGATCGTCGGCAGCTCTTTCAGGATGCGGCATCATCCCATAGACATTTTTTTCTTCGTTACAGATGCCTGCAATATTCTCCATTGATCCGTTTGGGTTATGTTGTTCTGATATCTCCCCGTCCCTGTTGCAATAACGGAAAAGTATCTGTCCGTTTTGACGCATCCGGGCCAGCTGTTCATCCGGAGCAAAATATCTTCCTTCTCCGTGGGCAATGGGTATTTTCAACGGAACATTCTTATCCAGTTTCGCCGTTACAGGGGTTTTGTTGTTTTCCGGAACGATATATACATTCTTGCAGATAAACTTCTGGTTTGTGTTTGGAAGCAACGCTCCGGGGAGAAGCCCGGCTTCACACAAAGTCTGGAAACCGTTACAGATGCCGAGGACAAATCCTCCTCTTTTGGCAAAAGTGATTACTTCATCCATAACCGGCGAAAATCTTGCTATGGCACCTGACCGAAGGTAATCACCATAGGAAAATCCCCCGGGCAGGACAACGACATCCACATCCACGATACTCTTTTCTTTATGCCAGATTTCAATAACTTCCTGGTCAAGAATCTCACGCAGGACATAAACCGTATCCTGATCACAATTAGAACCCGGAAATATAACAACGCCAAACTTCATATCAGCAAAGCATTTATACCGTTCAAAGGTATAGATTTTTTTTATAATTGTCTCCGGCCGGATTTGATCCTTTCCATGTAAAAAGATAATGCTTACCTTTATAAGGGTGATTCGGATATGTATCCCGGCCGATTATATGTGATTCTTAATACAATGCAGGGATGAAATATAATCGATTTGAAAAATTAAAAATATAAACGTATGAAAAAGGTATTACGATTTCTGCTTTATCTGATTGGCATCATTGTTCTGGCTTTTATCCTGTTGCTTCTTTTAGGAACTTTACTGGATTACCGGCCTCCGGAAATCATTACGGTTTATGAATCTGAAAACCCGGATACGTTGACCAATCAACATGCATTGTCATTTTTGGGTTGGAATATCGGATATGCCGGTCTGGGAAGTGATATGGACTTTTTCTACGACGGGGGCAAACAGGTTCGCACCTCACGTCAGAGAACCCTGGAAAATATAAACGCCATCAGCAATTTTCTGGAATCCAATGATACGATGGATTTTATGCTCCTTCAGGAAGTTGATTTTAATAGTAAACGTACCTATCATGTAAATGAACTGGATGAATTTAAAGAAGTATTACCTGATTATCATTCCTTCAGTGCACTGAATTACAAAGTGTTTTTCGTTCCCCTGCCATTTAATAATCCGATGGGTAAAGTTCGTTCCGGTCTGGTTATGTTTTCGAAATATAATCCATCCCTGGTCGAACGCAGGGATTTCCCGGGACAATATGGCTGGCCTACCCGCCTGTTCATGCTCGACAGATGTTTCCTGGTGGCTTACTTTCCATTAGGGAATAACCGGCAACTTTTAATGATCGACACACACAATTCGGCTTTTGATGATGGCAGTTTGAAAAAAGAGGAAATGACCTACCTGAAAAAATTCATCCTGCAGGAACATGAAAAAGGAAATCTTGTCATTGTTGACGGTGACTGGAACCAGAATCCTCCCGGTTATAATGACAAAAAGTTTAATAAGGCTTCAGGGTATGAGAATTTTATATTGAAAAATATCAGCACGGATTATATGCCTGCATACTGGACATGGTCGTATGATCCGTATCATACGACGAACCGGTCACTGGTCAAACCCTATAATCCCGAGACGACAGCAACAACCGTTCTGGATTTTTCCCTCCTCTCTCCGGGAATTCAAAAGGATACTGTTTTTGTGAAAGACCTGGGATTTAAAAACAGTGATCATCAACCTGTACTGACCAGGGTGTTACTGAATGAACCATAATTCTGATCATGATACCTTTGTTGTTTATGGACCATAACATTTTCGGAGCAGATGACATTTTCATTATCTTAGTATCAGTTTTAATAAAGGATATGACAGCTCAACTTCAACAAATCAATAATATATGAGTGAAGAGATTCTGAAGGCTTTGATGCAGTTGTTTGCCCTTATTGTAAAACAGGACGAGGGGGTACAGAAAAAAGAAATTGAATATGTACGTGCTTTTTTACTGCAACAGCTTGATGAAGAAACAGCCGGCGAATATCTTGCTCTTTTTAAAGAGTTTGCCGGAATCGGTTCTGAAGTTGCTCCGGATAAAAAACCGGGTAAGGCTTCACCTTCGGTGAGAGATTCTGTCCGGATCTTTGGTATTTGTAAGAAAATCAACAAAACCCTTACCCAAAAGCAAAAGGTCGTTGTTCTGGTCAGGCTTTACGAATTACTGAACAGCGAGAAGAAGTTCACCCCGCAACGCATGAATATTGTGAATACGGTTGCTGAGGTGTTTAATATTTCCCCTGAAGAATACGAAGATATTGAAGTCTTTGTACGCGGTGAAAATGCAAAGGAAACGGACATTTCAAATATCCTGATTATTTCCGGGGCTTCCCTGAATCTTAAAAATGCCATAGTATGGGAACCGCACCATTTCACAGGACAGCTTATCATTTTACAGGTTAAGAGCGCTGATCTGTACTTTATGAAGCATACCTGTATCGAGGATATTTTTCTTAACGGGATGCCTGTTTATCCGGGGAACATCTATTTGCTGGCTTCCGGTAGTAGCCTGCACCTGCCTCATGGATTCCAGGTATATTACAGCGATGTGATTTCCCGGCTGCTCGGTTCCGGTACCATTCAACCCCTCATCTTTAAAGCAGAAGAGATCGTTTTTCATTTCCCAAACGGAAACGTCGGATTAAATAATGTTTCCTTTTCAGAAGAACAGGGGAAGCTGGTTGGTATTATGGGAATCAGCGGAGCCGGGAAAACAACCCTGCTAAATGTGCTTTCCGGATTTCAACCCCCTTCATCAGGAAGTGTTTCCATTAACGGATTTGATATTTACCGTGACAAGGAAAAACTGGACGGGGTTACCGGTTATATTCCGCAGGATGATCTTCTGATCGAAGAGTTAACCGTTTTTCAGAACCTGTTTTTTAACGCCCGGTTCTGTTTTAAAGACCTCAGCCATGATGAGATAACGGGAAAGGTAAATGATCTTCTGGAAGAACTTGATCTTTATCATATCCGAAATCTTAAGGTGGGATCACCCAAACGTACCATCATCAGCGGCGGGCAACGCAAAAGATTGAATATTGCCCTCGAACTGATCCGGGAACCATCGGTATTATTTGTTGATGAACCGACATCAGGCTTGTCCTCGCGTGATTCTGAAAATGTCATGGACCTGTTGCGTGAACTCACCATGAAAGGCAAGCTAATTTTTGTGGTCATCCACCAGCCTTCATCAGACATATTTAAGCTTTTTGACAGTGTGCTGATCCTTGATGTTGGCGGATATCTGGTTTATTACGGAAATCCCATCGAATCGGTTATCTATTTCAAGAAAAAAGAATCACAGATCAACAGCGATATGGGGGAATGTCAGGTTTGCGGGAATGTTAACCCGGAGCTGATATTTAATATCCTGGATGCCCGGGTGGTTGACGAATTCGGACGATATACCCGCAGGCGAAAGGTTTCCCCGGGAAAGTGGGCCAGGCTTTTTGAAGAATACAGGATTAAAAGTGAAAAAAAGGAAATCACAGAGATTCCCAAAGTAATGTTATTCCGTCCGGGGAAAATCGTTCAGTATGTAATTTACCTTTCCCGTGATTTCCTGTCCAAAATCTCCAATAAGCAGTATGTCCTGATGAACCTGCTTGAGGCTCCGGTTCTGGCATTCATCCTTACTTACATCATCAGGTATATTGCAGATCCCGAGTCGGATATTTACATATTCAGGGAAAATGAAAATATTCCGGTTTATATCTTTATGGCGCTTATCGTCGGATTGTTTCTCGGGCTTACCATCAGTGCCGAAGAGATTTTCAAAGACAGAAAAATCTTACAGCGTGAAAGTTTCCTGAATCTGAGCCGTGGCAGCTACCTCATGGCAAAAATTTCAGTGCTTTTCTTTATTTCTGCCGTCCAGGCCACACTTTTTATCCTTATCGGAAACCTCGTTTTAGGGATTAAAGGGATGTTTTTTATTTACTGGCTGGCATGGTTTACTACCGCTGCCTGTGCTAACATTCTCGGATTAATAATATCCTCGGCTTTTAACTCGGTGATAACCATTTATATTGTAATTCCGTTATTAATCATCCCGATGATGGTGCTGAGCGGAGCTATGTTTCCTTTTGATAAGCTGAACAGAAAGGTCAGCAGTGTGGATAAAGTACCGGTTATTGCCGAAATGATGCCTACGATGTGGACGTATGAGGCATTGATGGTACACCAGTTTAAAAACAATAAGTTTGAAAAATATTTTTATGAATATGAGAAGAAGGAGAGTCAGGCAGACTTTCAGAAGGTTTACCGTATTCCCAAGCTCTGCGAATCATTAAACCGGGTAGTTTATCTTTTTAATAATGACTCCTTAACGGTCCAAAAAGATGCTCCGCTGAAGATCCTCAGAAATGAGATTCTGAAAGAAAACCTTCTCAATCCGGTTATCCGGTTTGATGCAGTCAGCCAGCTGGAAGATCAAACCTTTTCGGGAGGAACAGCTTTAATGATCTCCGATTATTTAGACCGGCTCAGGGAATATTACAATAATGAATTGCTTACGGCCAACAGGAACAAGCAGAAGACCATCCTGTTCATGCTACAGACCAATCCACAGCTTTTTAAAAGGTTGCGGAATAATTATTATAATGAACATCTGGCAGATATTGTCCAGAAGGTTTATGAACGGAACCGGATGCTGGTTTACGAAAACAGGATCATCCAAAAATACCACCCGATTTATAAAGATCCGGAATCCGGCCATTGGTTTGGGTTACGTGCACATTTCTATGCACCCGTAAAAAAAATCGGGCATAAACAGATAGATACCTATGTTTATAACATTTCCGTTGTATGGATTATGATCCTTTTGGCATATGTAATTCTCTATTTTGATTTGTTAGCCAGGGTTATTAATTTATCTGAGCGGATGTTCCGGAGTAATTAATGATAATCTCATTGCCATTATCCGAAAAGTTTATTATTTTAGTATTTTCATTCTTAATAATCTGTTCCCATGAAATATAAACTGTTCTCAATCGGAATCGGCTTTATTGTCCTGCTTTCCTGTTGTAGCGGGCAAAAAGGTGAAAAGAAAGCCAAAGAATTTGTGATCCCCGATACCCTGGCTGCCTCCAACACGGCTGTATTGGCTGAAGAAGTCACCTCCGACATTATTGATAACCTCGCCTCTCCGGTGGAAATTGCCGGACTTCTGGACATGTTAGGCGTACCCTATTCAAATGCATATCTGGCATCTTCTTCAGATATTAACAATATGAATACGGAGATCCAACAGGCCTATGGCCTTGGAATTTATGGCGCAGATCTTGGTTACCAGGCTATGTATGGGCAGAATACTGCCCTGCTCGATTACATTTCCAACATCAAACGGCTTGCCGATAATCTGATGATCGGACAGTTTTTTGATTATAACACCCTGAAAAGACTTGCCGGAAATAAAGAAAATCTGGATTCCCTGATGTTTATAGCTGTTCATAGTTTTAACGAAATCGACCGTTATCTGCGGAAATCGCAACGCGGAGAGATCAGCGCACTGGTGATTACCGGATTGTGGATCGAAGGGATATACCTGGCCACACAGGTGCAACAATCGTATCCCCACGAAGAACTAAAGGAGCGGATCGGTGAACAGAAAATTGTAATGGAAGATCTTTTTGTACTCCTCGACCGGTATAAATCCAATCCGGAAGTTAAAAAAATTACCGGCCAACTTGATCAGCTAAAGCAACTGTTTGACCAGGTAGAGATTACGATTATTCCGGGAGAACCGGAAACGGTTGAGAAAGACGGCAGACTGGTTGTTGTGCAGCATGAAGAAAGCAAGGTCAGTTATTCTGACGAACTGCTGCAACAGATCATTCAGCAGACCGTCCAATTGAGAGAACGATTGCTTCATCAATAAAATTGATGCATTGATCAACGAAATATTTGAAGAGTTCATTTTTTTTATTTATTTTGTTTGGGTTAATAGCAGAATTATGAAATCACTAAAGCCATTTTTGTTTATCCTCGGATTATCTTTCCTTGCGCCGGCTTTATTTGCACAGGGTGACGAGGGCCTTGTGAGTATCTGTGTTAATGAAGCAAGCAGTGATGCAACCTACCTTAAGGATTATGTGGTTAAATTACCTGAAGCACAACCCGGAACCCGGCAGCCCATTGCGAAAAACACCATACTTTTATTGAAAAACACCCACTATCGCTTTACGATCTGTAGTTCGGATCAGTATAGAGGGGAAGGGATTCTCCAGCTTTATGATACCAAAAGAATGCTTGCCAGTACCTACAATCCAAAGACCGGAAAAGTCTATAAATCCATAGACTTCTATTGCACTAAAAGCGGCCCTTACACCGTGTATATATCATTTAAAGACGGCAAAGAGGGTATGGCCGTGGGTATCCTCTCTTACGTGAAAAAGTAGTCACCCCTGTTCAAAACACAACACTTCATTTTTATCTGGCAGTATGCCACGAAGTGGCAAAAATAGATTATTTGCATATCACTACCCTATCACGGGTCATGCCGTTCCAATACCCTGTGTATCTGAGCCTGAAATATTAAATAAGACAGGCTGAAAACCGCATTGATATTGACATCGGACCCACGTAATCACGATATGATGATCCGGTAGATTGATGATGCCAGGATGACCAGAATCAAAAGATCAAAAATGATCCTTTTAAGAAAGGATGCTTTGCCGGAGATAAAAAATATGGAGATCAGGTATATAAATGGGATCATGGTTACCGGTCCGAAGTACAGATAACTGTCACGGTAAATAAGCAGGAAAGCTACCAGCAGGCAGGCCATCCAGAAAAAAACCTGAAAAGCTTTGCGGTTTTTCAGTTTCAGCAGGTTATAGGCAAACAGGATCCGGATACTTGCCATCAGGATGAGCACTACGAAGTAGAACAGTGGAATAAGCAGGAAAAGATTCCCTGAAACCATTACAGGAAGATCATAATAACTGTTCTGCAGGATAATGAAAAAGCCTTTGAGATTGAGATTAACCAGAAAGTAAATCCCTCCGAAAAAGTACCATGGCGTAAAAACACCCAGTATGGAAACCAGCCATTCCCTGATGTAAAACGGACGGAAAATTAATAACCCGACAAATATGATGATCAGAAAATATGCAGCATGTATCCAGATCAGGGATGCAATACCGATCCAAAACCCGGCCATATAAAATGAAAAATCAACCCCGTTTTTCCGGTAAGAAGAAAAAATACGATCGACAGCCAGAAAAATAAAAGGAAGTGTTAATGCCTGGGTTGTGATCAGAAAACGGAATCCCGTCAGTGGAATAACGGTCAACGACAGGAACAGAGGGAAAAAAGTACGCGTTTCCAGGAATAAATATTTTCGGTTCAGCCAGATAAGCAAGTAGCCAATGAACAGCCAGAATAGAAAGGAAAAAATCAGGACCGGGATAAACGGAAGAGACGATGCAAACCGGAAAATCTGTTCAGCAGGGCATTGGGAAATATGAAAAAAAGTGATTTTCGAGGTATCGAAAAAAAATACGGGAAGCCAAAGCACGATTCCCGTGAACAAAGACAAAAAGGCCTGTTTAGGCTGGTATCCCTGGAAAGATTTTAACATATCAGGCTAAGTCAAAACCAATATCTTTGCGATAATATTTCCTGTCGAAAGCGATATGTTCCGCCTGCCGGTAGGCTTTTTTGAGGGCATCATTCATGTCTTTTCCGTAAGCGCTGACAGCAAGCACACGGCCACCGTTTGTTACCACTTTTTTCCCATCCGTTATTGTTCCTGCATGAAACAGCAATGCATCTCCTGTAATCTGTTCCACGGTAATTTCCTTTCCTTTTTGATATACTTGAGGATAACCCCCCGAGACAAGCATTACCGTAACTACAGTGGACGGATTAACGGTCATAGACTCTTTGCTCAAAGTTCCCCGGGCTGCAGCAGCCAATAGTGCTGCAAAGTCGCTCTCTACCCTGGGCAAAACCACTTCTGCTTCAGGATCGCCAAGGCGTACATTGTATTCAACCACATAGGGATCCCCGTTAACATTCATAAGTCCGAAATAGAGAAAACCACAATAACCGATATCCCCGTTATACAATCCCTGTAAGGTGGGGATGATGATCCGGTCTTCCACTTTCTCAATAAATTCAGGCGTGGCAAAAGGCACCGGCGATACAGCGCCCATGCCACCGGTGTTCAGGCCGGTATCTCCTTCACCGATACGCTTATAATCCTTGGCTTCGGGAAAAAGTACATAAGAAGAACCGTCGGTCAGGATAAATACGGAAACTTCGATACCATCCAGGAATTCTTCAATGACCACATTTTTCCCTGCATCGCCAAACTTCCCGCCAAACATTTCTCCCAGTGCGAAAACGGCCTCATTTATATCCTTTAATATTAAAACCCCTTTCCCGGCAGCCAGCCCGTCGGCTTTTAAAACGTATGGCGGGTTAAGAGTCTTCAGAAACTTCTTCGCTTTATCGGTTTGTCCGGCAGAGAATTTTCCATACCGGGCCGTCGGAATGTTATTTTTCTGCATGAAATCTTTCGCCCACACTTTACTTCCTTCGAGCATGGCTCCCCTTTGCGTGGGGCCTATAATCATCAGATCGCTAAAGGAATTTACAGCTCTCAGATGTTCATAAATTCCCCTTACCAGCGGTTCCTCCGGCCCGATAACGACCATGTCGATATCTTCTGCCATGATCAGTTTTTCAATAGCGTTGAAATCATTCGGGTTTACAGGCACATTGGTTCCCAGCTCAGTCGTTCCGGCATTTCCTGGAGCTATAAAAAGATTATCGCACTCAGGACTTTGAGAAAGTTTCCAGCTAATGGCATGCTCACGGCCTCCCGAGCCAAGGACAAGAATATTCATAGGTTCGATCGTTGTGATTAACGATCATAAAGTAACATAACCTTGTCCATATCTGCAAGCAGAATTTCCGGGAGTTTTCTTGAATATTAAAAAAATGCCCTGGCTATTTTTTAATGAAGTTGGGAAGTTTGTATATAAAAACGATTTCATGTGAACCACTGGTTTGCGTGCGGATATCCGATAAAGCCAGGTCGTAAGCATACCCGAACAGCAGGTTATCATTCTGATAGCCCAGCTGGATACTCAATGCATCTCCGGTACGGTACGACAACCCGAAATTGATCATTTTCCGGTAAGTCATCCGGGTATTGATATCGGCCTGAATCACCCCAGCTTCAATAAACTTGAATAGTACGGAGGGTTGTAAACGAATATCCTCGTTAATATCGAAGTTATAACCCCAGTGTACAAAATAGTGTCGTACTCTTTTCTGATCGGCAATTCCCTGGGTTCCCAGGTTTATCTTTCCCTGAAAAAGCTGTTGAATCGTGATCCCGGCAAAATATTTTTCATTGTAAATTAATGTTCCGAAAGTTGCATCAGGAACCATTTTCTTACTGTCTCCCTGAAGGGCGGGATCATTGGGATCCTGGACATCCAGTTTGGTTTTATCCAAACTATATTGAAAGAAAGAAGCTGTCAGTCCAAAAGCCAGTTTGGTACTGCCCTCACCCAGCGGCAGATGATAGGCATACGTTCCTTCAAAGCCGGTATTGCGCAGCGGACCCTCACTGAAATTATAAATTTTTGCCCCTACACCCATGCGGTCAACCACCTGGATATGACCACTCAGGGTTTGTATCGAAGGCGAGCCGTCAATGCCCAGCCAGAGTTTTCGTACCGACAGGGAAAGCGGCATCCCGTCTGTACTGCCGGCCGCCGCCGGATTGATCTGGTAAAGATCGTAAGTGTATTGGGTATTTAGCGGAATTTGCTGTGTAAACCCAAGTATCGGAATAAACAATAATATTAAAAAGAATGATATTTTATTCATGGTTACTGAATTTTTCTTAACCGGTTATTTTACAATATTCACAGTTCCCGAGAAGGTCTCTTCGCCCGGGCCCAGATTGATAACATAATAATAGGTGCCTGCGGGCAGTGGATTTCCGTTAAAGGTTCCGTCCCAGGGTTCGGGATACCCTCTGGAGGAGAAGACCATCACACCCCAGGTATTAAACACTTGTACCGTACAGTTGGGGTAAGCTTGTATGCCCTGGATCTCCCAAAGGTCATTGATGTTATCGCCATTCGGTGTAAATGCATCGAAAATCTTAATACCACAGTTATCCGCCTGAGCCACTTCAATGGCATTGCTGGTTACAGGCCCGCAACTGTTTTCATCATCCACCTGTACCGTATAGGTACCCAGATCCAGGTTGCTGAAGGTTCCCACATTATTACTGTCCAGGGCAGCTTGTTGTAAGAAAAGAATGTAGGAAAGTGTTCCGGTGCCACCGGTAACGGTTACCGTTATCGCACCCTGGTTTAGTCCGGCACAGGTATTCGTAATGTCGGTTGACGAAAGGACAATAGCATCAGGTTCGGTAAGGGTAATGGTATTTCCCAATGTTACGCAACCGTTGTTATCCTGCACGGCAATATCATAATTTCCGGCAGCCAGACTGCTGAACAGGCTGTCTGCCTGGTAGGATGATCCTCCGTTAATTGAATAAGTATATGGTGTTGCCCCGCCGGATGCGTTGATAATTATCGTTCCGTCGGCAGAGCCGTTACAGGTCAGATTTGCAGCGTTAACCTGATCAATGGTTACGCCGGGCGGATCATTCAATGTTATTGTATTTCCGGCCAGTGTGCAACTGCCTGCATCGCGTATAAATATATCATAATTTCCGGCAACAAGATTGCTGAAAGTACTGTCTGCTAGGAAAGTGGTTCCTCCGTCAACGGAATATTCATAAGGCATGGTCCCTCCGGTAACGTGAATAACCAATTCCCCGTTATTACTGCCCGGACAACCTGAAATATCAGTTACGCTCACCGAGTCTATAACCATAGGGGCAGGTTCGGTTACCGTAAATGTTGAATCCCAGGTACAGTTGTTGTTATCGGTAACCGTAATGGAATAATCCCCGCCGGCCAGGCCGGAAATATCTTTGGTTATTTCATTATTGGGTGTCCACAGGTAACTGAACTGTGGTGTTCCGCCTGTGACGGTCAGGGCAATCAACCCGTCAGACTGGCCCGGACAACTGACATCCTGGACAACTGCAGATACATCAATGGCAGGGGGTTCGGTTAACAGTTCGCTCGCCTGTGTTGTACAGCCGCTATTGTCTGTAACCGTTACCGTATAATTACCTGCTGCAAGGAATGTGGCACGTTTTGTGGTTTGGCCTCCCGGGTCGTTCCATGCATATGCATATGGTGTCGTTCCGCCAACGGGATTGGCCTCAAGTTCTCCGGATAATTCCCCGTTGCAGAGGATTCCCTGATTTTTGGCGATCGATGCGCTGAGAACTGACGGTTCCTGAATTTCGATATTAAGTAAGGTAGCAATACAGCCGCCACCGTCTGTTACCGTCAGGCTATAGAATCCGGCCTCCAGGCCGGTTATATCTTCGGTGGTTGCCGTAAAGCCCCCGGGTCCGGTCCAGGAGTAACTATATGAACCCCAACCGCCGGAAACGCCGATATCGATGATGCCGTCAGCAGCGCCATTGCAGGATATATGTTGTCGGTTATTAAGCGTTATGACCAGATCCTGAGTGGGTTCTGATATAACCGTACTGGCATCTGCTGTTCGTGAATCAGAATTATCCGTAACCGTAACATAATAAGTTCCCGCAGGGACATTGGAAAGAACCGAATCATTTGTTCCGACAGGGTTATTCAACGCATCCTTCCATGCAAATGAATAAGGACCGGTACCACCTGTGGTTGAAACGGTTGCCGATCCGTCACTACTGCCGCGACAGCTGACATCCTGTTTATTGGAGATAAATGCCAGAAAAGCCGTATTGCTGGATACGAGGAAGGATGAATCTTTTACACAACTGTTTACATCAAGATGAAGGTTATAGGTGCCTGCATCAGCCAGGTTAAACAGCGAATCTTCGGCAGAGGTGTAACTGTTCGGGCCGGTCCAGGCAAAAACATAGACAGGCGTCCCTCCGGAAACTACCAGGTCGATTTCACCATTCCCACCGGGAGGTGTGACTATATCAATCACGGTTGAACCACCAAAGGTAATCGGTAAAGGTTCTGTAACATCAAAGGAATCCTGTTTTAAGCAGCTATTGTCGTCAGTGATATCCACATAATACCTTGCAGCCGTAAGTCCGCTCTGGTCTTTTGCTGTTGGCGTAAGTCCTGATCCTGTGTTTGTGCTCCACAGGTATGCATAGGGAGAAGTCCCTC
>JAADHC010000045.1 GCA_013152085.1 Chlorobiota bacterium | reverse complement strand
AAAAAGAATTACGCGTTAACTCGTTTTATTCTTTTTCCCGTGCTATATCAAATGAAGAAATGATATGCAGGAATGAGAGAGATAACAGGAGTTTTATTTATTAACATACTGTTTTTCTGTGTATATTTATGATTATCATTCTTAATAAATTTTAAGATCCATGAAAACAGTCCGGAAAATTTTTAAAAGCGGCACATTGACCTTGCTCTGTTCGGCCGGTTTATTCTCGGGTGTACTTCCCTTTCTCAGAAGGATAAAAAATCAAAGGAGACAAGTGAATATTCCGTTGCCGCTTATGTCTGGCCGTCCTGCCATGACGAAGAGCGGAGCCGTGAAGCCCTCTGGGGTGCAGGAACCGGAGAATGGGAAATTATAAAAAAGGGGGATTCCCGTTTCGAAGGACATTATCAGCCCCGTGTGCCTTTATGGGGATATATGATGGATAATGATCCTGTTGCCTGGGAAAACAAGATCAATGCGGCAACAGACCACGGAGTGAATGTTTTTATTTTCGACTGGTACTGGTATGACGGGAAACCGTTTCTTGAGGAAGCAGTGGACAGCGGCTTTCTTAAAGCGGCAAATAGGGACAAGGCAAGGTTTTATCTCATGTGGGCCAATCATGATGTCCCGGGAAATATGTGGAACCGCTACCGGTATAAAACCGATTCTATCCTTTGGCACGGGACCGTGGATTGGGACAACTTTAAAAAAATCGTTGACAGGGTCATTAATCAATATTTTAAGCAACCAAATTATTTTAAAATTAAGGGGCAACCTGTTTTTTCAATATTCAGTTTTTCCAATCTGGTCAGAAGTTTTCAGGGTCTTGAAGAAACAAAAGAAGCGCTTGATTACTTCAGGCAGGAAGTGAAAAAGAGCGGATTTCCGGGATTACATATACAGGTCATCGGCTGGGGAAGAAACGGATCACCCTTTTTATTGGGCCGGGATCTGAATGAAGGGAAAAGCATAAACACAATCATCTCAGAATTAGGGATAAACAGTGTTACAACCTATAACTGGACAGGAGCCGGAATCAATGAAGATTATATAAAATGGGGCGAAACGGCCATGTCTTTGCAGCACAAATGGGATTCTGTCCTGACGATTCCGTATATTCCCACTGTCTCCGTTGGCTGGGACAATACGCCACGATATGCGGAGTTGGGAAAAGAATCGGTCGTCCATTATCATAATACTCCTGAGAGTTTCGGGGCGTTTCTACAGAAAGGAAGGGATTATTTAAGAAACCATCCCGGACAACCCCGGCTGATCATTATAAATGCATGGAATGAATGGGTTGAGGGCAGTTATCTCGAACCTGACATGCGTTGGGGTTACGGCTACCTTGAAACAGTAAAGAAAGTTATGAGCGGGAAATATGATCAATAACAAACCATTCTTTAATCATTTATGGATTACCATGTGGTTAATTGTTTCGTTCCTGATACAATCAAAATCTACTTTAAAAGATCCTTGTCACGGATCAGCAGGAGGATCCCCGACTGGGGAACAATGACATACTTTTCTTTCTTGAATTCAATTTCCCACGCATTTTTTTGCAGGTAAATGGCCAGATCACCTTCCCGTGGTTGCAGGGGAACATATTTTACTTCATCCCGCCTGTCCTTCCAGGGTTCATCCACCTCACTGATTGCAGGGATGGGATAGCCGGGACCTACTTTCAGTACGTAACCGGTATGTACTTTTTCCCTTTCCTGGACACCGGGCGGAAGATAGAGTCCCGACTTGGTCATGGTATCGGCAGAACGGGGCTTGATCAGTATCCTGTCCCCCACAATAATAAACTTATCCAGGTCTTTCGGATCAATATTCAGGTCCATGGCAAAAGGTTTAGGATACAAAGATAGTGCAGAATAAGCAATTTACGGAAGAAAGAGAATTTAAATAAACTGCTCGGATTTTTCATCAGCCCTAAAAGGGCTGAACATGAATCACCGTCAGCCCGCAGCGTGGCCGACGGTATATCCCACCATACAAAAAACATCCCCGGAGGGGGTGAATAAAATCTATCAGGAAAAAATAGTGAATCTGGCATAAAACAGGTAAATTAGATTCCGGAAAAACAGCAGCCTTATGGAAATCGTATTTATATTGGTTGAGCCGGCAGTTCCTGAAAATATCGGTGCCGCAGCCCGTGCACTCAATACCATGGGATTCCAGGAACTCCGTTTGGTAAAACCCGCGGATCATTTGAATGATGACGCACGGAAACTGGCACACGGGTCAGTGCATATTCTGGAGAATGCAACCCTTTTTTCCACCCTGGCAGAAGCAGTCGGTGACCTGGATTTTGTGATCGGAACTACCGCAAAAAAACGGAATATCCGCTCTGATTATGTTCCCGGGGATCAGCTGTCTTCATTTCTTGAACAGAAATCCGGCATAATCACAAAATGTGGCCTCGTTTTCGGCAGGGAGGAATCGGGACTAACCAATGAAGAAATCGGTTTATGCGATATCCTGAGTACCATCCCGATAGCAGCCCCCTACCCTTCCCTCAACCTGGCTCAGGCGGTAATGTTGTATGCTTATCAGCTCTCCGGCCTGAAATTAACATTGCAGGCATCACAGGAAGCCGGAGCCAAAGAATATGCCGTACTGAAAAAACAGGTTACTTCTTTGCTCGCTGCATTGGGGATTTCTCCTGTACAACCTGTATATACAAGGATCTTCGAACGCCTTGCCCTGCTGAACAATACGGATGTCCATCTTTTACTCAGCATTACGGAAAGGATTACACCGTTTGTAAAGTCCGGTGAAAAACCTTCCGGAGATCGTGAAAATCAGGAAATATAAAAATTCACCTATGTTCCGTACGGTTTTAGGCATAAACTGATTACTTTTATATATCCATTTCATAAAATCGCTCAAAATGAAAAAACCGATTTTCTTTTTAATGTTCTTTTTCCTGCTGAATTCCGTGATTTCTTACGGCCAGGCCCGCCCCAACATTTTATGGATCACGTGTGAGGATATCAGTCCGTACCTGGGATGCTACGGAGATTCGCTGGCCGTAACCCCCAACCTGGACAGACTGGCAACCCGGGGAATCCGGTATACGCATGCTTTTGCCAACACGGCTGTCTGTGCTCCGGCCCGCTCTACCATCATCATGGGCATGTACGCTTCTACTCTGGGCACAGAGAACATGCGCAGCCGGTACAAGGTGCCGGATGCTTTTAAACCCTACCCGGTATACCTCCGGGAGGCAGGATATTACTGTACCAACCATACCAAAACCGACTACAACACCAGCAGCTTTAACAGGGAAATCTGGGATGATTGCTCGCGCACGGCAACATATAAAAACCGTAAACCCGGGCAGCCCTTTTTTGCCATCTATAACCTGACCATCAGTCACGAACATATCGTTTTCGA
>JAADHC010000010.1 GCA_013152085.1 Chlorobiota bacterium | reverse complement strand
GCCAATCAGCGGTAACAACAAAGAAAGTCATCATCCCCGAAGGGGGTGAATAAATTCCTTCTACCGGACACTGCCTCTCCTCAACCTGTCAACGTACGGAGGACCTGACAGTGTTGAGACTGAACAGGCTCATCCCTGCCAGACACTGACAGGTCTTCCCGGCGGAACACGCTGTCAGGTCTTACTTCTCCTCAACCTGTCAGCGTACGAAGAACCTGACAGTGTTGAGACTGAACAGGCACATCCTGCCAGACACTGACAGGTTTTCCGGGCGGAACACGCTGTCAGGTCTTGCAACAGCCCTGCAAGGGGGTAAATAACATTGAACCAGACCCGAAATCAAACACTTACTATACACTAACAATCAATGTATTATTACTTTCCCCAAACAAATTTTACAAAAAATATCTTTAAATATTTGATCTTTCCAAATATTTATTATTTCTTTGTACTGTTTATTTATTAATAATATTTATTATTTAGAAAAATGAAATCACAAGAGATAAGTAAACTTTTAAAAGGATCGGGTTTAAAGGTTACTCCCCAGCGTATGCTGATCATGGAGATCATTTCAGGGATGTACAATCATCCGACGGCGGAGATGGTTATCAGCAGGGTACAGGAAATACAACCGGGGATCTCGCCGGCTACCGTATATAAGACACTGGATACGCTGGTCAGGAAAAAACTGATCTGTAAAATAAGCACGGATGACGGGATCATGCGGTATGATCCGGTCACACTGCAGCATCATCACCTTTACAGTACAACATCAGGAAAGATAAAAGATTTCTACGATGAAGAGCTTAACCGTCTTCTTCGTGAATATTTCAACCGGAAAAAGATTCCGGGATTTGAACTTGAAGATTTCCGTCTTGAGCTGAACGGAAAATTCGATGAAGAATCAACATCTAATTATGTTTAACCATTAAAATCAAATAAATATGAACACATCAACGATATCCATAGCAGGATTAAACAAGGAAAAAGCCGGACAACTGGCCGGTGAACTGAACAAGCTTCTGGCCAATTACCAGGTTTTTTATCAGAATGTACGCGGATTTCACTGGAACATCCGTGGTGAGAAATTTTTCGAACTCCATGTCAAATTTGAAGAGCTTTATGACGATCTTTTGCTGAAGATTGACGAGATTGCAGAGCGGATTGTCACGCTGGGGGCAGTTCCGGTGCATACATGGAGTGATTACCTCAACTTATCTTCCATTGGCGAGGCCAAAGATATCACTCGCGGGGAAGAGGGGGCAGGAAAGATCCTGGAAAGTCTCCTGGTATTACTCGATATGCAACGGAAGATACTTGATCTGTCGGCTGATGCGGGCGATGAAGGGACCAATGCCCTGATGAGCGATTATATCCGTGAGCAGGAGAAACTGGCGTGGATGTATGATGCATTTCTGCATAATGAATGACAAATATAAACCAACAGGGAAAGTACCCTTTATTCGGACCGGGACAGTTTTTGTTCCGGCCTTTTTATTTTAATGATACCGGAGATTTACAGCCCGGGTTACGGGTTAACCTGCCTTTAGTTCGGATAATTTTGTTACATTCGTTTCGAAATTCGATACAGGCTGAACCCGCTCATATGGGCACAAGAAATTTTAAGTCATTTACCATCACCATCGCGGTTGTAATATACCTGTTAACTGCCTCCTGGTCTGCAAGCGGGCAATCTATGTATATCCGTCTCAGGGACTATTGCAAAAAGCTTCCTGCCGGTTTTGAAGAAATTCCGGGATTCAGGAAAGACAGCCTGAACAAAATCGGAAATTATATTCTCGGAAAACACGAAAAGGGAGAACCGGCCCTTATTCTTTTTGCCGACCGGAACAATGCAAAAATCAGCCAGCTTTCAGAGCTTTGGTTCTATATTGCCCAAAACTATTACAAGGTTAAGAATGTCTCTGTATTTTCCGGCGGTCTTGAACCAACCTCTTTTGATCACAGGATTGTACCTTCCATACAGCATGCCGGATTAATTCTCATACCTCCGCAGCAGTATATGAACAATCTGATCTACTATATCAATGCAGGCAAACGCTTTCCCGACTATTCCATGTTTGCCAAACCGATAGACTACCACCTCAATCCGCATGACCATTTTCTTTTTGTAGGGACATGTCCCGAAATGGAAAAAGTTTCCTATTTGAATTACGGAGCCGAACAACGGGTTTTACTCCTTTGGGACAACCCTTCTTCCTGGGACGACACTCCTGTGGAACAAAAGAAATACGAATCGTGCGCCGCCGAAATTGCCAGGGATATGTTTTACATTATGGATTATGTCAAAAAAGAGGAAAAAGCTAGAAAGAAAGGGAAAGGAAAGAGATTTCCCGGTAATTTTTAATTATATATTATAATACATATTATTATATGTATTATAATATGTATTAATTATTATTTGCATATCCAGTCCCTCCTGATCATTAAAGAAAACTTTCAGGGCAGGATATTAATTGAAACTCTCCGCCGCCACAAAGTGATCCCTTCGGGACAAGCAGCGGGGAACCGAGTTTACGAATGATAAAAAATATTTGTAATCATTACGGGAAATAACAGGCCTTATCAGAATAACCTCCTTACCTGCTTTTAAGAACACGTACCGGCCATGGCAAACGGTTAAAGAGAATGCGGAGGTATTCGACATCCCTGCCGCCAAAGGAATGGTAGAATCTTGCCAGGCCGGGATTGTCGGAACCTTCGAAATCCAGTATCTTATGTTCCCCGGCATGGTTGCGGATAAACAAATCAATGATTGCCGGCATCGCCGATACGGCATATCCTTCTGTTGAATTGGCCGAAAACAGGAACACATAACGATCCATGGAATGGACAAACAAAGCTCCCGCTATGGTTTTTCCCAGTCGGTTCCGCACTATACGCACATCCAGCAACTCACGCGTTAACAGGCGGTGACATAAAATTTCCAGTATTCCATAATGCCTGTTACTTATTCCCTTGTATTTTTTCCCCTGTTCCCGCACAAAAAGATCTATCACCATGGTAAATGCCGTATTGTCCCGGAATACCTTAAGGCCGCTTCCCCTGAACATAGCCAGATTTCTGGCAGTCTGTGTATGATAGGCTTCTATCGGGGATCCGGAATCTGACGATAGCGGAAGGATGATGTTTTTCCGGGGGATTACCTGGAAACCGTTCCCTTTTACCCGGTTGGTCTCATTGAGCTGGATATCGGCATAAGGGATTTTGCTTTTCATATGCAGGATCAGCGTACGTATCAGGGTCTCTTCCACAGGCTCCCGGCTGAATACGCCCAATTGCTGGGTAAACGGGGGCTGAGCCAGGTAGGTAATTCCGAATTTCTTTTTCAGCGGAAGGGGAAAGACGGCATTGTAGTTATCTACCACCATCCCACCCCACCCCGGGGAAACCAGGTCCAGAAACCAGGAAAGGCCATAGACAGAAGGAAAGCATGAATCCGTCACAGCCTGGTCCCACTGTTTGCGGTTAATTTCTTCATTTTCGAGTATACGGATCATAATGAATACCTCTCCATTGCTTTTCCGATCATCGTTTGGTAAACATCCCGCCATCCCTGCCATCCGTCTGTTTCCGATAATGCGTGATTGTGCCAAAGCGGGATAAAGGGAGCGTCAATATCCGCCAGGGTATCGATCATCATTTCCAGCCGGTTTACGGCCCCGGTGGGTGTCAGGGATCCCCTGTCTTTAAGTACGCCATCCATTACCGGGAAGGGATAGATGGTTAAGGGGGTTATTTCTTCTTTTTCCAGGTCGTACCATGGAAAAGGATGGGCGGTACCGGCCCTGAATCCTGTGATCTCCGGCCACCCCATGCTGTAATCTTCGGTAATCCCGTTTTGCAGTAACAAACGGTAGCTTCCGGGAACCCTGAACCGTATATAATGAAACCGGGCAGAAATCACAGGTTTCCCGGTAACCGTTTCAAGCCGTTGTTTTTCCTTTTCCAGAAGATCCCGTTGATCCATGACACGGTATGAAGGGTGCAAACCCACCCTGCCGCGTTGCTGACATTGCCGGATCACCTGTTGCATGGCTTTATTCTTTACCGGGATGCTTTTATCACGCTTTCCCCATATACCGGTATGAAAAAAAAATACGATCTGAAAATTCTCATTCGATTCTTCCGGGACAAGCTGTGAAAAGGTATCAAACGGATCATGTTCCTTCCCTGCAAGGATATTTACGTATTGCCGTGGAGTGATGCCGGTGCGGACAGCGAGAGCCCGCAGCAGTCCGGCGCCGGTACGGAGCCAGCCCTTGTGGCGGATGGCATAAGCCTGGTCCACATCCACTGTGAGGCGGAAAAAGGGTCCGGGCGTGTTGATCTGCAAATCCGGGTATCGTTTTTTTATTTCGGTCCGGAGCCATCGGATCCAGAAGTCAACCACCGGCTGACCGGAAAATCCCTGCCGTACCGCGAGGTTTGCTTCTGCCGGGAACCTGCCATGCTCGTCGGTTTGATCACTGACATATTCTTCGTAGCGCGTGAGGAACCAAAAAACCGCAGAAAAGAGGTCAAACGGAATATCCGCCGGGTCATTAACCGGAAACAGGAAAGGTATCTCCTCTTTCTCACCGTAATCCGGTTTTTCCGTCCGGATACCGGTTTCGTTCAGTAAACCGGTGGCCGGGATCCACAGTACCCGATCATAACCGGGTTTCTGTTTTGTATAAAAGATTATTTGTTCATCAGCGGATGTTATGTTGTCCTTTACCCGGTGTATCCGGTACGGAATTCCCAGCCTGACCGTTAACACGTAGTCAAGGATATACTTCAGTCGCGTGGTAATATGATCAGCAATAATGTGCATATTTCCGGTTCAAAAATATATTATCAGGTTCATTCCTCACCCAACACCGCAAACTTCTGCTCCCGGCAAGCCGGTCTGCCTGCCTCCGGGGCAGGGACTAATTCAACCTTCATCACTTTCCTGTCCACTACATGCTGCCTACTGTTGACTGCTGACTGCTGACTGCTGACTGCAGACTGCTGACTGCAGACTGTCAACTCTTTTCACCCTTCCATCTCCACCACCGTAATCCCGGCCCCGCCCCGGTCAACGTGCTCATCATGATACCGGGCAACCAGGTCAACGGTTTGCAGGTAATCGCGGATGAGCTGCCGCAGGATACCGTCCCCTTTACCATGCAGTATCCGCACATTCCGGGCTTCGACCATCACGGCTTCATCCAGGAAATCCATCACCTCCTGCAGGGCTTCGTTGGCCCGTTTTCCTCTAACGTCTATTTCGGGCCGAAATTGCAATCTCTTTTGCCGCAGGGTATCGCTCCACGTGCTTGTATGGCCTGACTGCCGGTGATAGCGCCGGTATTCTTCTTCCGTAACCCGTTCCAGCCGTTCCGGAACCACGCTGGTGGTCATGATGCCGAAAGCCACCAGGACGTGACCATCCGAAACCTGCATTATCTCTCCCGGTATCTCCTGTCCTTTCAGCCGCACCTTGTCGCCGGGAGCCAGTTCGCGTTTCCCGGTCTTCTTTTGCGGGACAGGCTCACCATGTTTCCGGGCAATAGCCTCCCGGCGTGATCCGGCCTGATGAATTTTTCTCTCAAGTTTTTCAACGCCGGTACCGTTTCCCCCTGCCACTTTTTTCTTCAGGCTTTCCAGCTCAGACCTGGCTGTTTTTGTTTTTTCCTTATCCGCCTGTGTCTCCCGGATCAGGCGGATGGTGTTTTCAATTTTCCGGTTTACTTCGCTGAGCATCCCGGAAGCCTCGGCCCTTGCTTCTTCAATGATCTTTTTCCTTTCTTTGGATAAAGTTTTTAATTCGATCTCATATTTTTCCAGCAGGACTTCAAGGGTTTTTTCACGCTGACGTATCCGCCGTCGTTTATTTTCCCAATACCGTTTGTCACGAAGGATATCGCGCAGGTGTTTATCGAAAAGTACGTGTTCCTCTCCCACCCTTCCGGAAGCTTCCTGCAACAGATCTTCCGGCAGTCCCATCTTGCGGGCCATCTCAAAGGCAAACGAGCTCCCGGGCTTACCGATATCCAGCCTGTAGAGGGGTTGCATTTTCTGCTGGTCGAACAACATCGCCCCGTTGGTTATTCCTTTTTCGGAGGCGGCAACATGCTTCAGGTTGGTATAATGGGTGGTGATCACACCAAAAGTACCTGTCCGGTTAAGGCGTTGCAACACTACTTCGGCAATGGCTGCCCCAAGCATTGGCTCGGTACCCGAACCGAATTCATCCATCAGCACCAGTGTCTGCGGGCCGGCATGTTTCAGGAAATATTTCATGTTCAACAGGCGCGAGCTGTAGGTACTGAGATCATTGTCAATCGATTGTTCATCGCCGAAATCGAGGAAAAGAGCCTCAAAGACCCCAAACCGGGAAGTTTCCTTTACCGGCACGGGAATCCCGCACTGGAACATATACTGCAACAGTCCGACTGTCTGCAGGCATACCGATTTTCCGCCGGCGTTAGGGCCGGAGATCATCAGGATACGCTGTTCCGTATCAAGGGAAATATCGAGAGGAACCGCCTCCCGCCCCTCGGCTTTAAGGTTCAGCGCCAGCAGCGGGTGCACCGCCTGTACCCAGTGTACAACAGGTTTATCATCCGTTTCCGGAACGCGGGCATCATTCTCTTCCGCCCACCGTGCCTTTGCCTGGATAAGGTCAAATCTGCCCAGCGCCGTGTAAGCTTCCGTAAGTTCTTTGATGTAAGGTCTGAAGGCATCAGCCAGGTCAGTCAGTATCTTTTCGATCTCACGCCGTTCGGCGAACTCCAGTGCACGGATGTCGTTGTTCCGTTCGACAATATCCGCCGGCTCGATGAACACCGTCTTGCCTGAGGCCGATTCATCCAGGATCAGGCCGGGGATCCTGCGTTTGTGGGTGGCAGGGACCGGGATGACCATCCTTCCGCCACGTATCGTAAGTGAAGCGTCTTTTCCCACCCACCCGTCGTGCTGTGCCTTGCGCAACAACCCTTCCAGGGCTCCGGAAACGGTTTTCTTCTGCTGAAACAGCCGGCGGCGGATATCCCGGAGGGCAGGGGTTGCCGTATCCCGGATCGCTCCTTTGGCTGTAAGCACTTTATCCAGTACCTCAAAGAGATAAGGGAAAAGACGTATATTCCCCGAAACCTTCCGGAGACGGGGGAAATCGCCGGGCTCCTGTTCATCAAAAAAGCGGGTTACCTGTTTCAGCGTTTCCAGCGACCGTTTCAACGGGGGCAGTTCACCGGTCATAAAGGCAGCTCCCTCGATCCGTATCCGCTCCAGTACCGGGATCATGTCGGCATAATGATCCAGCGGGAAGGATTTTTCTTCATCCAGTATCTGCATGAACTCCGCGGTTTCTTCCTGCTCACGAAAAACCTCCGCCGGCGCCTGCGTAAAGGAAACAGCTTCCAGTTGTTTCTGCCCAAGGTTCGAGAGGGTAAAGTGTTTCAGGATCTCTCTTACCCGGTCAAACCCAAGCTTTTCTTCAATATTTTCCGGATAATTCTTCACCAGATTCCATTTTACCGTAAAAGTAATGCTTTTTTGGCAAGGGAAAGCGTTTTACAGGCGCTTCAGGGTGCTTAAGAATTGATCCGTAAGGATTAAACCCTATGCACAAACCGTTCAACGATCCCTTTCAGTTGAGGAGCCGGGATCACACCGGATTGATTGAAAAGCACCCGGCCGTTTTTGAAGATCATCATCGCAGGCATGCTGCGGACCAAATATTGCTGTACTATGACCGGTCCTGTTCACTTTAAATCTCTCCGTTTTTACTATATTCGTAACAAAAACCAATAACTGATGAAACGATCCTTTATCATTTTGGCCATTACCGCATTGGGGATGACTTTTTGCACATCTCCCCACAAAGAAAAAACAGAGGTAAAGCAGGACAAAACCTATATGGTGATCTGTTTCGATGTGGAGGATTACACTTCCCCCGACTCTGTCGGGATGGATGACATTCCGAAATGGGAAGCGGAGATCATGACCGGGGAAGGGGTTACAGGCACTTTTTTTGTCATCGGGGAAAAAGCCCGCATGCTTGAAAAGCGGGGCCGCACGGATGTCATTCAGGCCATGGCAAAACATGATATCGGCAGCCACACCAACTACGGGTCCATTCACCCCACGGTTACCGAGATTCTGGAAAAAGCCGGCTGGGACGACGGGATTGCCACGATGCTGAAAAACGAAACGGCAGGATTTGACGACCTGGAACGTATCTTCGGCCGGCGGCCTGCGAACCTGGCACGACACGGAGGGTCCTACGGACCCCAACTGGTGGCGGCTCTTTCGGAGATGAATGCGGGATACGTGTACTCCCCCGTCAGTTTGCCCGGACACAATGCCGTATGGTTCTGCAATACGCTTAATTTTCACGGCGAAGGGGACTTCGGGTTCTTCGACGATGCCTATTGGAATGACAGTCTTTTCAATCCCATGCTTGGTGCACTTGACACACTCATACCCAAAAATATTGCCGGCGCCGATGTCGTTGCTTTTTTCGCCAACCACCCCAGCAAGGTGCGTAGCATACAATTCTGGGATTTCAATTACTATAAAGGAGCCAACCCCGGACCGTCAGAGTGGAAGACACCCGAACTCCGCCCTTCCGAAACCATGAAAACCGCTCAGAAAAATTTCCGGAGACTGATCAGGTACATGAAGGGCCGCGATGATATCGAACTGACAACCTACCGCGAGATGAAAAAGCTGTACGGAAATCAGAAAATCGGGATCAGCGCAGAAAAGCTGGGAGCGGTTGCTGACAGGATCCTTGCAGAAAATGCCGTAGTGACAGACGAATACTACAGTCCGGCGGAGATTTTCACCGCGCTGGCCGAAGCACTTTCCACATACGGCAAAACCGGAAAATTACCGGAAAACCTGACCGTAAGAAGGCCTTTCGGTCCCTTAACCATGCCGGCAGAGAATCCCGGCATTACCACAGCCGGGAAAAACGAGGTGCTTACCCTGGCATCATCCGCACTTGATTCTGTTCTGAACACAAACCATTTGCCCGCAACCCGGGAGTTGAACGGTCACGCCATCGGCACCGGTTCCCTGATGGCTTTGTTTTGCAAAATGTATCAGGAGATTCGGAACGGCACGGTACCTGCCCGGCTGGACATTGTTTCTTTTCCGGCATACCCAACGGAAAACGCTGAGCAGATCCTGAAAGAAGTAGCTGCCTGCAAAAGCTGGCCCGTACACCGTGAAGACCTGGACATGACGGGTTTAATCGAAATGACCAAGCTCCAGCTCTGGACACTGAAACCGGCACTGATTTCCGAATAGTATTTTAGATATCAGTAAACAATGTAAAACATATGGTAACGGAAGCACTGTACAGGAACAACTTAATCCCGTATAATCCTCATCATGGTTTGATACGAAATCGCCCGCAATCCGCATCCCGGCATATTGCCAAACGTTATTATTTACAATTGTATCAAAATAAAGAAATTTCTTTATTACACCTCACCCAAAACTTTCTGTGAAAGTTTTGACCTCTCCTCAAGGAGAGGTATAAGTAGTACACCGAGGCCAGCCTCGGGGAATTCTTAAGATTAAAAAACCAGACGGGGACAACCGGCTTAACCCATTGGAATATGCAGGATACTTTTTGCGTCTTTTTTCAAATCATAAAGTCTATAGTATTGAAATGAAATTATAACAAAAATCTTAAAATCATGGAAAATGAAGAAAAGAAAAGCTGTATTTGCAAATGCGATCTTAACAGCGCAAATGAATTCACTGTAAAAGGTGTGAAAAATGATGAAGGCCACTGGGAAATCAAATTCGAGTGTAAGCCCTGTGACGAAGAAGATGCTTCATCTTGTTGTTAATTAAAAGGCGGTTTCAGCCGCCTTTTACTATCTTTATACCATGGAATTAACAACCAACAATGCATGGAACGATTTTTCCAGCCATGTATTTAACTTTATTAGCACCAGGATAAAGGTAAAAGAAGATGCGGAAGACATTTTGCAGGAGGTATTTGTAAGAATTCATTTGAGTATCGGTAAGCTGAAAGAAGAGGACAAACTTCAGGCATGGATCTTCAGGATAGCGCGAAATGCTATTATTGACCATTGGAAAAAACGCAACAAAGAGTTGGAAATTCACGAACAATTTCCTGAAAATAATGAGGAAGAAAAAATATTGGAACAGGAGATACGGGATTGCCTGCTGCCAATGATAAACGATTTGCCTGAAATATACCGGGAAGCTATCATACTTAGTGAACTTAAGGAGCTAAAACAGAAGGAAGTAGCTGAAAGACTGGGAATCAGCCTTTCGGGCGCCAAATCAAGGGTACAAAGGGGGCGCGAGATGCTCAAGCAATCCTTTATAGACTGCTGCAATTTTCAACTGAACGGAAAAGGACAATTCAAAGCGGGATATAATGAGATGCAATGCTCTAATTGCTGATGAAAAATGAAATTGAATTGAATTAAGAAAGAAAATGAATACTCGTCAACATCACAGCCGTCCAATTAAAAACGTTTTGGACAGCAATGATCAACATATGTAAATGAATCTTTGAAAAACCGAAAGTAATTTTGCTGTTGATTATTAATCATAAAAAGAAATGAGATGGATAACACAGCAATTTTATTAATTGAATTTCAAAAAACCTGGACAGAAAAGGGTATTTTCCATAAAATAATACGGAAAGAATATACTTCAGGAAATGTTCTGAGTAATACGAAAGAAGTACTTTCAGTTGCAAGAAACCAAGGTCTAAAGATAATTCAGGCACCCTTGATCTTAGACAAAACCGACAAAGAGAGATATAAGAAAACACCCCTCCCCGCGAGGCTTCTGAAACGCTTTACCAAAGGGACCTGGAAAGCTGACTTTACAGACGGGATTTATGAAAACACAGATATTGTAGTTCAGGGCCGGTTTGGGTTTGATGCTTGCAAGGGCAGTAACCTGGAACAACTTTTAAAAGAAAATGGTATTAAGAATGTTTATGTCTGTGGTTTTACAACAGACCATTGTGTAAAAGAAACAATAAATAGTCTGACTGATAAAGGCTTTAAATGTATTTTGGTTTCCGACTGCACCGCCACAAGAAACCATAAATTACAGGAGAAAATTGAAAAAGAACTGGAAATAATATCAGGTAAACAGTTGATAAAAGAGATTGGCAGGAATACCGGATAAAAAAATACAATCTTTTGTATCATAAAGTCGCGTATTGACCTTGCGTCGCAATGATGTCACGACCAGATATTGTAACTTAACGCCGTGATCTCCCGGCCAAAGGGAGTAACCCGAATTACTTATGCAGGCGGTAGCTGTCGCCCGGATACACTTATGGGGATGCTCCCCCGGTCTTACGTATGACGTATCGTAAACCGTTTACGCTTTTCCCCGGGATGGTAAAAACCGGTTCCTGACAGATTCCTTCACTTTTTATTTTGACTGATCACATAAGTCAGCGTCTCTAATACCCCGCCGGATGAATAATAATGGGTACATTCGCTCTTCGGTTGAAGGATCACGGGAAAAAGGAAACAAAGGAAAATGATAAAAAGCACACAATATGGTATAACAGAGGATGCCCTGAATTGCTTCGCCGGGAACATAAGGATAACATTCCGTAAAAATTGTTTAAGTTTAAAAGTCGTAACCGGACATCTCTGAAACGACACATACCATAAGTAAAACCGTTCTGTGTAACCAGGAAATTATGATAAAAAAGGACTTGGATCGTCTAAGTACCAGGGAATTAGGAGAACTCTTTCCTGTGATTATTTCCGAACCGGATCCGGAATGGAAAAAACTGTTTGAAACTGAAAAAAAAGAATTGAAAAGAATCTTAGGACAAAAAGCGGTTGTCAGAATTGAACATTTCGGAAGCACGGCAGTACCAAACCTTGCAGCTAAGCCGACGATAGATATTTTAGTCGAAATTCCCGGAAACGAAAAAACAAGAAATGAAATAAAACAAAAAATGAAATCGGAAGGCTATCATTATATTCCGAGAGAAGATTGCCCCCCACCGTATATGATGTTTGTAAAAGGATATTCAGATGAAGGAATAAAAGGTCCATCCTATCATATTCATATGGCAGAAAAAGAACATAACGGACTTTGGGACAGACTTTATTTCCGGGACTATTTGATTAAGAATAAAGAAACTGCAAGGGAATATGAAAGAATAAAACGGGAACTTGCTGAAAAATTCAAATATGACAGAGAAGCATATACGGAAGGAAAGACCGGATTTATATTGAAAATAACTGAAAAAGCAAAGAAAGAATACACCTAAGGCATAATCCGGTAATGAAGAAATATTTACGTGACAGGAACTTTTATGTAAGAAATGGTTTTAATCGGGTTAGAAACCTAAGCAGTATTCATACATATTTTTTTACCCTGTACAAACTCGTTCCCGGATCAAAATATAAACATGAAATACTTTAAACTTATTAAAGATATCCATTTGCATACGGGTTTATTTATCAGTCCGTTTATTATTGTATTTTCAATCAGTGCCTTGATACTAAACCATAATTTTATCGACTGGCAGGAGGATTGGCAGGAATGGTACTTTTCGGTTGATGACAAAGTCGATAAGACGGTCAGATTTAATCTTCCGGCTCCCGACAAAAAGGAAATTGACTTTGCAAAGGATATTATAAAGCAGATAAATATATCCGGAGAAATAGCCAATGTTTTCAGGGATTCTATCCGGATGTATATTCCGGTTACCAAACCCGGTTACAGGATCTCAATTAAAGCGGATCTGATATCCGGAACAGCATATATCCATAGCAAACAAACAAACCTTTGGAAAAAACTGAACTGGCTTCATAAAATGCCAGGCCCTCATAATGCAAATATTCGGGGAAACTGGATTTTTACAAAATCTTGGAATTATCTGGTTGATTTTTCCGTAATCTTACTTTTTTTATCAAGCATTACGGGAATTATTCTTTGGTACTACCTGAAAAATGAAAGAAACATAGGACTGATTGCACTTTTCATCGGATTTCTGTCCGTTGCATCACTTGTCATTGGTCTGACAATTTAACTGAAATGGAAATCAATAAGCATAAAAACGGTTTTAGAAAATGGAATCAGAAAATTCACATTTACCTTGGCTTATGTTTGCTTTTTTTTATATGGTTATTCGGATTCAGCGGGTTACTGCTGAATCACCACTGGGATTTTGCCAAATCATGGGAAAAAAGAAAGGAAATCAGCTATAACAAAACGATTCAAATAAATAGTGTGAGAGAAAAAAACATACTTGTTCATGAAATAATGAATAAGCTAAACCTGAAAGGCAGCATCTATAACCTAAGATTTTCAGACGACTCTGTCCTTTTGAATTTTATCATCTCAAAACCCGGAACACGTTATGATATCCAGGCGCATTTAAATGACGGGAAAATAATGATCAGGAAAACAAAGCTTGACAAATGGGAAATAATGAGATCATTACATAAAATACGAAACCCAACCTCAAAAGAACAGGGTGAACGATATCAGGCTGTACCTGCTATCATCTGGAGTCTCTCAATAGATGTTTTATCGGCAGGCCTTATTATAATCTGCCTGGGAGGCTGGTACTTATGGCTGCAAGTTCCGGGGAAAAGATTTTATGCCGGGCTTATTTCATTTACAACAGGTCTTTTTTTATGTATTTACATTTTGTTTTTTTTGAATTGAAACAATTGAACAATGACTTTAAGAAAAGTACATTGAAAATTTGCTTTGTTAAAACCGTCAGAGCAAGGCAATAAAGTAAAAAAACATGAAGAATTATTATTCAGATTCTTTAAACTCAAACAGATTAAAAAGATGCTATGATATTGCGCCTGTCAGGGTTAAACAATTTCTGGAAGCGGAGATAAATTTCGTGCTGAATAAAATCAGTTCTAATGATATCGTACTGGATTTGGGATGCGGATACGGAAGAGTAGCCCTAAGGCTGGCAGAAAAAGCAAAAAAGATTATCGGAATTGATATTTCAAAAGATAATATACAACTGGCAAAGAAAATTATTGAGAACCATGATAATTGTGAGTTTTATACAATGGATGCCGTTAATTTAAAGTTTGCTGATAATCTTTTTGATAAAGTTGTTTGTGTTCAAAATGGTATTTCGGCATTCAAAGTTGACCCGGCAGGACTGATAAAAGAATCCATTCGTGTTACCAAAAAGGGAGGTACGGTTCTTTTCTCATCCTATTCGGAAAAATTCTGGGATGACAGGCTCAAATGGTTTCAAATCCAGGCTGAACACGGCCTGATAGGGGATATTGATTATAGACAAACCAAAGACGGAGTTATTATTTGTAAGGATGGATTTAAAGCAACAACATATTCGGGGGAAGATTTCCTTAAATTGGCTTCTGGCTTTAATGTTAAAACAACAATTCATGAAATTGACGAATCCAGTGTGTTTTGCGAAATGACAGTCCTGTAATATACCCGGTACCTGTCACAGGTTCACAACGCATAACGCAAATAGTCACAAAGATGACGGCAGAATACCCGGAAAAAATATGGTTTGTTTTAAGTATTACTGATCATTCACGGATTTACGCCGGCACACCGTTCCATTGAATATCCATTTTCTTCCCAACCACTTTGTTTTTGAATTTTACGGCCGGATAACCCAACCCCATGGTTGCAAAGATCTTTTCATACCTCTTCAGGCCCAGAAGATCCCGGACCAGCTTACTTCTGTTCAGGATCATCTGATTACCAACCAGGTTCCGGCATCCTATTCCTTTTGTCAGGGCATATAAATTCATGGTGTATAAAGCATACTGAGCGCTTTCCAGTGACAGCGGAGTTCGTTTATCCGCAATGATAAACACCAGCGCCGCAGGAAAAGTCTTAAATGCCTTTCCCCTTTCCAGGCTTTTCTCCAGTTTGGGTTTTGCTTTTAAATATTCGAATTCATGGCCGGGAGTAATCGCTTTAACAAGCGTTTGAACAATTTTGGGCTTATAAAGAAACCTGTACAATCGTGAGTTGAAGTTGTAAATAACCGTATCTATCCGGTTGATGATCCGGTCATCATCAACGATAATTAACCGCATGTTGAAATTATGGGTCGGGGCATAAATCCCGTATCCGGTAATTTCCTCTAACAATTCCCGCTCAATCTTTTCTTTCTTAAAGTCCCTTACCGTTCGTCTTTCTTTGAAAAGTTCATCAAGTTGCCGTGAAGCCGGAAGTTGATTTTCATCACAGGCAACAGGTTGTGAATGTTTCCAGGAGAGTGCCTGTTGCGGACAAACTGCAATACATTGCGTACAGGTACTGCAATATGAGTAATCAATATGAAGTTTTTTACCGGTTATATAAATACAATATTCATGGCAGATTTTTATGCATAATCCGCATAAGTTACATTTTTCATGGTCTGTTGTTATCATGGGCCGGACATTTTCAATGAATTTGTATGGTGGTTAAAACTTACAGCACTTCTGCACGCTCTATCCGTTTTTTTAAACGATTTGTAAACCGGGCAGCCGGTGCGCCGTCAACAATATCATGATTAAAGACTACGGTCAAACTCAGAAATTCCCTGATCAGGATATCCTCACCTGTTATTGCGGGTTTCCCGGTTACACTTCCCAGGGCAAAAGAAACAGCGCGTTGCCCGATCATATAAGGAATTGCAAAACCGGGAATTTTTCCAAACATGCTTACGGAGGTTATCATCGTGGTACCGGACATCTTTTTTACAGAGAATGGATTTTGAATCAGTATTCTCAAAATCAAACTCCTTATAAATTTAGGAAAAATAAAAAGTTTCCGCATCATATTCATGACACGTTTATCTTCCATCGCCTTTTTTGCCTCGGGAAACAGGGGCGAAAGAGCCGGGTAACAGTGAACCATCCCTTCGCCGGTCTTTAATGTAACTTCCACACCAGAATTTTTCGCTTTTTCCGCAAACCGTGTTGAGTCATCCAGCATGTTTTCATCATCCCCTACGGAGATATATAAAGGCGGCAGCCCGTGAAGGTCTCCGTATAGTGGGGATATCAACAGTTTCACTCTTTAATTTTAAGCGAAACCAATGGCGATGCTTCAATAAAAATATAAGAATACGACTTTTAAGACTTTGCATATATTTACTTTAATATAATTAAAACTTATTTTTTATAGCCCGTTTAAATACCCTGCTCAATAATATTCCGGTAACTATCAATACGATCCAATTAATTGTGATAACAGCACACTCAAATATATATTCCCGGTGAATTCCGTATAAAACGGTGATGATAATGAGAGAGCCGATCGTAAGGACAAAACTTATTATAAAGATCCGGCGGATTGCCCTTTCCAGCCTGTTTGTTTTCGAAAAAACCAATGCTATGAAAAGGAATGCAACACTCATCATCAAATAGCCGATCTCTTCAAGCGCAATAAAAATTCCGTGAGGGTTAGCCTGGGTCAGTATTGCAATTCCGTCGGTTTCCCCGTTTAAGAGAGCGGGTTGAATCACGGATATCTGAAGGAAATAGTCAATGATCAATATGGTTGCCGAGATAACAGCAAAAGACAATCCTGTCTGACTGAATATCTTCTTCTCCACGGATGCCCAATTGTGTATGCAAACCATCAGTGCGACAAAGATTATTGTCAGCAAAATCGCGGGATACATCCACAGGTAATCCCGGGGAAACCGGGAAATCATCTCCGTAAACGGATACTCAATACATGATCCCTTACAGAACGGACCGGTTAAGGGCGGGGTAAAAATTGCAATGCCAAAAGTGATCACCGTTACCACAGTGGTAAGCATTGCAGTATAAAACCCAAACCGGTTTATGGTTGTACTATCTTTCATTTGATGTTTTAATTGAGTCATTTTCAGGTTTCTTTAAAGTTTACGTATTGCTTGTTTAATTCCAGCCATTTTTTAAAACTTATTTCAGGACTGCCAAGTAACGCATTGGTTTCATCCGCATTGCCGGGTTCTTTTGCCTTCTCAAAGTAAGAAAACATTGAAGCAACTGTCTTCAGTTCCTTTTTCCCCGTCAGCAGGGCGATTGTTTTTAAAAGAGCAACCGGTGTGACGGACACTTTTTTCATACCGGGGTTCAGATGCCGGCCATACTCCAGGAGCAGGTCTTTCATATAAAAAGATTCATTGCCGTAAATATAAAACACTTTGTTCCTGGCTTCAGGCA